>JAFGSZ010000098.1 GCA_016934395.1 Bacteroidales bacterium | reverse complement strand
TATCTGTATATCAGAAGTTTTTATTATTTACGAACATCCCTATTTATGCAGACATAATTAAATTACAGGTTTATGACCTTTCGTATGTTCAAGTTTTGGTCCTCCCTGGTTCATAATGGATTCAAATTTCTCTTTACATTTTCTTGAGGCCCTTTTTTTTCCCAGCTCCAGGTATGCTTTTTCCATATGTAAATAGGCCATGGCATAGTCAGGCTTTATTGATAATGCTTTTTTAGCAGATTTAATGCATTCCTTATATCTTTTCAGTTTATACAGTGCATACGCTCTGTTGTTCCATCCCCTTGGATCACTTGGATCCACAGAGACTGCACGTTCACAATATTCATACGAGTTTTCAAAATTCACCCTGCGTGCGGCAATTCTTGCTTTATGAATCCAGCCCCGTGCAAGCCGTGGTTTTATACTTAGCGCTTTGTCAAGATATTTATCAGCTTCCTCAAGCTTGTTTAATTCAATTAATGTCTCACTCATACTAATATATATATTGGCTTGCCAACCGGGATTATCTTCAGTAAGCCGGAGTAATTTCTCATAGTGCACAAGCGCATCCTGAAAATTATCTGAATGATCTAATGCTTGTGCTTTCATGTATAAGGCATCAACATCGTTTTTGTCTTGTTGTAAAATTCCGTCTGCAATCATTATTACATCCTGAAATCGTTTTTCCAGTATAGCGTATTCGCAATCTTTTAATAATTTTTGTTTGTCCATGATTCCACCGTTTTTTATTTTAATAGTATTAGAAAAATAGATCGATCGGAACTATATTTTAATTAGCGTAACATAATCCTTGTATACGTTGTAACAAACAGAAGAAGTGTGAACCAGCCTAATATACGTTCAATAACATATAATAAATGTTGTATTGATTCAGCCTGAACCATGGTGCCTGCAAAATTCATAAACACAAGCAAACTGTATTCAAGATTACCCATAAATACATTCAAGATGTTGTTATTCAGCACTATTTCTTTTACGGTAATATTGAAAGACGGATCAATAAGGGTATAAATAATACTGAAAATAAAAATAATAACAGAGGCAAAAAAGAGTGTTCTTATGGGTTTTACACCGTAGCCGCATGTGATCCAGTTTAGAAAGTGAAATACCTTTACGATCCAGCTTTCCGGATTCATGCCAATTTTAGTTTTTTTTCGTTCCATCTGTTTCCAATCATAAAAACAATTATCGGCGCTCACAAAATCACCCTGTTTTAAAAATATTCCTTTAAGAATATCAAATTGTCTGTGTTTTTCAGATAAAAGAGTATCCGATCGTTGCAAAAAATATTTATTGAATTCATCTTCAGTAATATATTTTTTGTTAACATCTACTCCTTTCAGAGTTACTGTTCCAAAGAGCAACCGGCTGTACCCGATCTGCTCCCATTTAATCTCTAACCAGCCAAAGTGAGCTTGTTTGAGATTTATATATTTAAAAGTTGCATTTGTAAAATCGACTTTGCGGCGAAATTGAGCTCCCTGAAAATCTGCGATACCATCAAAAGATGTATCCATAAAATATGCAGGTTCATGGCAGATTACATTAGCAAAGTTCAAACAGGGTTCCAAAATCATTGAGCTTTTAAATTTGGAATTTGAATATGTGCAATGAGCATGGAAAACAGTGTTTTTGAAACTGGCCCCTTTCTGAAAAGCAACATTATAGAAGTCGGCTGCACCGGAAAAAATTGTTCTGTCAAAAAAACAATTATCCCATATTGTTGAGTCTGAAAAAATTGCCCTGCCTTGAAAAATGGAACTGTAAAAAGTCAGTGCATTATTAAAAATGGCAAATTGAAAATCCAGTTCTGCACAAAAACGTGTAGATATAAAACGAACTTCCTTTTTAAAATCCATCCCGGTCATAATAACTTTTCCTTCGAAGATGCATTTTCTGATTTCAATTTTTGTTTGAAATGGTAATCTGGCAAAATCCTGATATCCGGGGAGACCGGCCATCTGCACCTTTCTGCCATCTTCTGTGTCCAATTCAAAAGGATTTTCTATATCCAGGGTACTCAAAATAAGGTCCCCTGCAATGCGTTTATTCTCCAGTGGCAGATTCTGTCTTAATATCGTTATAGCTTTTTCAGCAGTAATTCTTTCAAGTTTAGTATCATCCGGTTCGGGAGGCCTTTCTTTAATCTCAGGTTTATAGAATGATTGAATTTCATATTGTATCAATTCGTCTTTTTTCGATTTAAAGAGTCGCATGACAATTTTTAAATATTTACCTAAACGTTTGGATTAGAATTATTCAGTTAACCGCTAATTTTATTTAGAACCCTTTATATTTTAAACAAAAAAAATCTACATTATAGTTTATGCAAAATATTTTTAATTGCACTTTAATACAATGTAGATTTTTAAAGTGTTTTGGTTAAAATAAAATTGTATCAATTTACGGAAATTCATTGATTTATCACAATAATTCACTCTATAATTGATATAGCCAATGGCGAATCCCCCCAATAAGCTTCAGGATATAACATTTAGATTTTCCTTTAATCAAAGATATAGCACAAGTGGTTTTTTTGTACATAATACCCTGGAATATGACTTGTCAATACAAATAAGAAAATAGGTGTTTTTAATTTTATTGTTCATTTGTCATTGAAAGTTTATTATTGCTTTTATTTGACAATAATGGCTTTTCCTGAAAGGTGCAAATAAATACGCTGATTATTAAGAATATATCTTTTAATTATTGCAATTACTTACTCTAATCTGCAGATTTGAAGTCACAGGAAATATCATTTTCAAAATTTTTCTGACAATAGCCAAAAATAAATATTATTTCAGGCTACAATACTTGACATAGGCTATTGTATGTTGTAAATTTAATATCTAGTTAGGGAGATAGCGGGATTAAAAGTTACAGTTACTGAAATATTATTTACAAAGCCTGAATATAATTCTTAGAGAAGTGGGTATTTTAAATTAGAAATCAGAGATCTCTTTTACAGTTTCCGGAGCATTTCACCAACAATATATAAATCAATAGTTCTCATTTCATCAGAAATAACTAAAACTTGAAAAATGAAAACTAAATCCTCAATTAAAATGGTATCGGCCTATGGTGTGCTTGTTTTAGCCATAATAGCGCTAATTTATACATTTATTAAAAAGGTACCTTCAAAAGATTTACCCTCTAAAGACTTTACAACCGCACCTGATAGCCTGAATATCGGGGTATTAAGTAGCGGGGAAAATGAATTGTTTGTAAAGTTACAGATGAAGAATTACGAACTGGTCCAGGCTCCAGTAAATTACCTTTTCCGTGATTCAAACGATTATATTATTAGAATACCGGGTTTTCCACAATCGGTAACCCCGGGCGATCCTTCGTTACCCGTTTTGCTAAAACAAATTGTTCTTCCGCCCGATGTTATACAAGAATCTGTTAAATATGAAATTGTCCATAAGATTGAAAAGGAGCTAGACGGGAATTATTCTATTGCTCCGGCACCGCCACCTCTTTTTGATCAGGAAGTCCCTTTAAATGAAAGAATTATTTGGGAGATTACAAAATGGGGTGAACCTAAAGAGATTATAAGCGGAAGAAATATATTGATCTACAATCAGGATGCTTATTACCCTGCAGAATATTGCCAGGTAATAGCCGGTAATCAGCTTCGCAAATGGAGAGCAGCAAGTGTAAATTACTCACCATTCAGGTATAATCCTGTAAAATCAAAATTAGCTTATGCTGAAGAAATTATTATAAAGATAACGTTCAAAACAGATCCCGGATATTATCGCGATAAAACGACCAAAAACCTCATGCGTGATAATTCCTTCGATGATCTGGCACAAGAACTTTTTATTAATTTTGAACAGGCTAAAGATTGGTACCAGAAAGCATTAAAAGATGATGTTCCCGCAGTAACAAATGATACCGACGATCCGGATTATGCAATAATTACAACAGAGGATATTTTTAATGGCAGCTCAATGCTGGATGATTTTTGCTTTTTTAAGTTGGAAATGGGATATTCTGTAATTGTTGTTACAGAGCATCAAACCCATACTGCAATTTGGACAGGTGGAGAATACACATTTTTGAACGCCGACGGAGGATTTGAAGATGTAACCGGAGATCCACCAGGCAACAGACCTGAAAAAATCCGCAAGTGGCTGCAAACAAATTATCTTACTATGGGTATTCAGTATGTATTGTTAATTGGAAATCCCGATCCGGATAATCCGGAACCAGAAGACTTGGTTGGCGATATACCTATGCAAATTTGCTGGCCTGGAGTAGTAAGCTATTACCCAAATGATCTTTTTTATGCCGATTTAACGGGCAATTGGAATGTCGATGGAGATGAATATGTCGGTGAAATGTGGCCAATTTTTAATCCTGCGCTGGGATATTCGTATTCAAACCTGCCAGTTGGAATTACCGGAGATTTATTTTGTGTCCGGTGGAATGGCGTTATTGAGTTTGCAGGATCCACCGCTGCGATAGCGGTATATCTTTCCACCGTGCATGATGGCCAGGTAAAAATATGGGTTGATTTGTTAAATGACGGTATTGATGACACCGACTTGATTCTAAATGATGCGATAGAACACGAACCCTTATTAGTAAGTAACCGGGTAAATATAAGCGATGGCACTTACCCCATACGCATAGAGTATATTCAGTCAACAGAAGAGGCATACTATTCAACATCTGTTTTTAGTTATGATGAAACGGTAACTGTTCAATTTTCACATGATGACGGAACAGGGACTATAGTTAATGGGCTGGAAGTGGAATATTTCAATGACAATGATTTTTCAGGCCCTCCCGATGCAGAAAGAATACAGTCCAATCCTTATACTGTTTATATCCTTGGAGGCGACCGTGGACCGGGTGGTGTAGATTTCTTGCCTGAGGTATATCTGGGCAGGATACCTTTTTATGGAGAAGATGAAGACGGGGATGGAAATCCTGATTATGATATCCTTGATAATATTTTGAATAAAATTATGATATATGAAAATGCGGATATTCATGATGAAACCTGGCGAAGATTTATTCTGGGTTCTTTCCCTTATATGTATTCGAATTATACCGTTGCAGACTACCGAGGTGGTGAAACGCTGATGGATATTATTGCACCACCGCCATTATGGTCCTGGTTTCGAATTCATGAGGAACCTTATCCTGACGTTTTTCCTAACGCTGAAATTAACACCGGTTGCACAATAAATGATATGGTTGCTGCATGGAATAATCCTGCTGATCCCAACGACGGTCGGGGTGTTGTAATGTGGAGAACCCATGGCTGGCAAACGGGTGCGCAGGATGTTTTTACAGAGGCCTGGCTTGATAATCTGGATAACACAAAACCATCTGTTATTATTCAAACAACCTGTGCAAATGGCACGCCAGAAGAATCTGTGGGCGCCGTCCACCATTATCCCCTAGGATATACTTTACTTAAACAGGGCGCAATAGGCACATTCTCTGCCTCAAGAAATTCAACCGGCGGTACTTTTGATCCAACTGATATCGATATTTCATATAAGAATAATCCATACCTTATGTACTTTCTCGCAAAAGGAATTATGTACAATCAGGAATTAGGCAGAATAAATGCCCATGTGTTTTCGAATGATGCCAGCCTGGGCAGATGGTGGTCTCAAATACTTAATTACGACCTTTTTGGAGACCCGACATTATCCTTATTTGGCAGAAATCCGCGATCCAATAACGATATCATTTTTCTACTCGATGGTTCAGGTAGTATGTTAAGTGAAGGCAAATGGAATGCAGCAGTAAATGCCTCCGTTTTGTTTTACGAGTTAATGAATGAATTAAGGCACCCTGCGTTCAACGACCGTTATAATACTGTAATATTCAGATGGCCATGTACAGGTGAGGAAGATATGACCACTACTGTGCCTCCCCTGACAGGTTTGAAAGACCTGTCGGTTCCGCTAACCGGTGCCTTGCTTGCGCCTTATGGACCAATTGGTAATTATTGCACACCTGTTGGCCGCGGTTTGCAATTGGCAATAAACGCACTTGAAACAGAAACGGAAGAGAGTTTTTATTCCAATAAAAAAATCCTTCTGCTTAGCGACGGAAAACACAACAGGGGAATAAACCCATTATTGGTTGATTTCTCTGATAAACCGGAAATCAGCGTGGAAGCGATTGGTCTTGGTGAAGATTATATTGAACCTGAAACAATACGGGACATTGCATTATCAACAGGAGGAGATTACAGGATAACACCAAACCCGCGTGAAATAGTCGATTATTTTATACAGATTCTGTGCAATACTTCCTGGAAATTGCAAAACCTGCCTGTTACCGATAAAGTGGTAACCATTGATCAGAATTATGCAGTATTTATTGCTGCCTGGGACAATGCAGTTGATAATATTGAGTTTGAACTGAATCCCCAGGGAGATGGTTTAAATATTACCCCAACAGACTTAACCGGTTATACACCCATGGAAGTCACTTTTCACCCGTCTACAGCTGATAAAGCATATTCTTATTATGTTTGTCGAAATATTCCTGATGAATTGATGGGAGATTGGATTTATGAAAACCTGAATAATGGAGGTACGCCGGTTAATGACGAAGATGTACTTTTAATAACAATAGAAGATCCAGGGCTATTGGCAGATTTTTCCATTGAACCCGGTAATTATTATGTTGGATCACCCGTAATTCTTAAAGCCAAAATTTCAGAAGGTAACTCGCCAAAAACAGAACTTACTGACGTAATTGCCAAATTAATTTCTTCACCTGAATATGCAGCCGGAGACCTTATGGCCCGCAATAGTCCAGCTTCGGATTATCCGCTGCAACCTCAGGACGACAAGACATTGAGAAGCCAGTATTTGCATGGTGTAATGGAAAATATGGGTATTGCCACACTTAACAATAATTCCAAATACGATATAATGTTAAAGGACGATGGTGTTGGAGTTGATAACAAAGCCGATGACGGAATATATACAGGAGCTTATGTGAATACCAGTAAAGAGGGAAGTTATACATTTGAATTCTTTGCTGCTGGAAAGAATAGCAAGGATGTAAACTTTAAAAGAAGTGAAACCCTGTCTGAATATGTTAAATTTGCTGCAGCGCCTGGTAATACAGAGATTAAGATAGTAAAATCGATAAAAAATAAGGAGACTAACTTAACAACTTCTACAATACAAGTTATACCTCGTGATGTATTCGGGAATTATATGGGACCGTTTTATGGTGACAAAATTAAGATGTATACCAGCTCCGGCACTTTTGAAGATACATATGCGGATACATATAATGGCATTTACACCTTTACATTAACATACTCAAGTAATGTAAAACCAAAAATAGCAGCATCTGTAGACAATATTGTAATCGCAAATCAAATACCCTTAAAAGTTCAGGTATTAAATTGGAAGATAATCCTGTTAATAATATTAATTATTTTATGTTTTGTATACATTATTTATAAGAGAAGAAATCCTTAAATACCTCTTTCTTCTTTCCTAACTAAGTTGTGGATACGGGTATCGGTAAACATCCTGTCTGGTTTCTAAAATACCAGACAGGGTGTATATTAAAGGCTTCAATAAAAACAAAACTTTAATAAGACCAGACTTTATAAAGTTATTCTTATCAGAAAGGCTAAAGTCTGAATTGCATTTAATTATAATCAATTATACATGTATTGAATAAATAAAGCTGTCTTTATGGTAACACTAAATTTTAAAATCAATCCTGGACCTGCACTTTTGGACTTGTTATTCAAAAGTATTGCATTTATGTCTTTATATTACACCTTGATCATAAATCGTGATGATCACTTGGATACTATAATACTTTCCTAAAGCCTGTTTAACTTTCAACTATTAATTTAATTAAAATTTCAAATAATATTCTGTATTGGTATAAAACAGACTTAAAACGACTTAAAAATTTGTAAAACAGGGTATTATTCCATAATTTTAGTTTTATAAATATACCGGCAATCTTATAAATACCATAGTTAATCTTAATTCGCTCTTTAATTCTTAATCCCTGAATTATGAAAGACCTTAAAGATTTTATAGTCAGTTCAACAGGAATTGCCTTTTATCTTGTGGCAATTATATTGCTCAGCTTGTACTTTACCTATAAGCTTTGGCCTTACGAACCCGGTTCAAATCAAACCGTTGCTCTAAAAGACAGTGTTTTTATCGCTGCGGGTCCCGATTCAATATTAAGTGTAAACGGGGAATTTTCACCTCCCATTTCTTATCTGCTTCAGGATACGGTCAGGTTAAATATTAATGTTACCCGGCAAGACAGTCTAGTATTATCGGCATTGGAAGAATATGCCCCTGAAAAGTATCCAATAGGAGAGTTAAACCTGCTGTTGCTGATCTTATTGCTCGGAGCGCTTGGATCAAGTTTACATGGTATTGCATCCATTTCAAAATTTGTAGGAAACAATACGTATAAAGAATCCTGGGCGCTTTGGTACCTGCTAAGGCCGTTTGTCGGGGCCATATTATCCTTTCTTTTTTATTTGCTGATCAGGGCGGGCTTATTTAAAAACTTCGAAACCAATTCGGATTTTTATACCATAATTGCCCTTTCGGGACTGATCGGATTATTTTCGAAACAGGCGCTGGATAAACTAAGCGATTTATTTGATCTTATATTTAAAAGCGATAAGGAAAAGGATTTATCAGACAAAATGAAAGCAGCACCTATTCCCAATATCACTGATATTACATTTGTGTTAACAGGAAAAGATAATGCTGAGATAGCGTTCACCATAACGGGAAGTGATTTTACAGATAATTCGGTAGTGCGGATCAACAATAAAGATTACAAACCGAAATATGAAAACGCTAACCAGATTTTTCTGAAGCTTATCAAAGAGGATATAAAGGATATTAAAACCTTGCTTATTGCAGTATTTAATCCCCCTCCGGGAGGCGGAATATCGAATACAAAAGAAATACAGGCTGAGCAAATTCTCAAAACATGATACGGGGTATCGGTTAAAACTTAGTTAACCTGTTTAACGTGTATAGCTGAAAATGTACATCAGAATTAAATATTTGTTTTAAGAATTAGTTTACTCAACTATTAAAATGTTATCCCAATGTTGTTGAAATTATTATCATGTAAAATATATTGAGTTTCTTTTTCAGATCGACCAGGTCAGATTATAATGCTTACGTTATAAACGTATATTAATTAAACCTACAGATACTATTGAATTACAATAAATAAACAACCGGAAAACGTTAACTGTAAACCTTAAACCCTATGGAAAAAAAATATGGATTTCAAAAAATGGATATACAGGAATTTAAATCCTATATCAGTGACCTTGATGTAAACAGGGCAGTTTTTTATATCCAGCAGCACCACACCTATTCCCCGGCCTATTCACTTTTTAACGGAAACAATCATTTCGATTTGCAAAAAGGTATGAAAAACCACCATGTGATAAATAATGGCTGGAGCGATATCGGGCAGCATTTCAGTATTTTCCCTGATGGGACCATACTTACCGGGAGAAGCCTGGAACGTTCACCTGCAGGTATCAAAGGCAGCAATGCCAATGCTATATGTATTGAAAACCTTGGTAATTTTGATTCGGGAAAAGATACCATGACCAGCGTTCAGCGTGATGCTATTGTTGAGGCCACAGCCACGCTTTGCACAAAGTTTAATATAGCGGTGAATAGCGACAAAATCCTGTATCATCACTGGTTTAACTTAACCACCGGGGAACGGAACAATGGTACGGGAAATAATAAAAGCTGTCCGGGAACTGCATTTTTTGGAGGCAATAAAGTCAGTGATTGTGAGAATAATTTTCTTCCATTAATCCGGGCTGCAAACCAGGCCGGAGGGCCGGTTACACAACAACCACAAGTTTTAAAATATGTATGTGTAACAGCTTCCCGGTTAAACATTCGCGAAGGCGCCGGGACAAATAATAAAAAAGTTGCAGGTATTGAACCGACTAATTTAGGATCTGTACTTAAAGTTTTCCGTGAACAAAACGGCTGGTATAAAATTAGCCACACCAAAGAATACTGGGTATCCGGAAGATTTACTATTGATGTAAAACAGGGAACGGTAACAGCCCGTGTGCTGAATATACGTTCGGGTCCGGGTACCGGCTATGATATTATCGGAAAATTACATTCAAAACAGGAAGTTTTTATAGAATCGGAAAAACACGGCTGGTATAAATTGTGCCTGCAGGAAAAATGGATCAGTAAAGATTATGTTTCATTATCTTAACGATTAAACTAATCCAGCCCCAGCTAAATCAAGTCTTTGACCTTGTGGTCCCGCTGATTGACGGTTGTATCATCAATCTTATCCTTAGTTATATATAAAGTTATCCCTCAGTTTCCCAACCAGTACCAGCCAGGGCTGCCAGGTGCCCGGGATAAAATAAAATCTCAGGTATTATTTTGTTAATCTATTTTTAAACCAGCCTTAAACCGGCTATATTTAAAATTATAAAATAATATCTTATAAGAGTATGCTTAAGTTGGTTACATCAAAATATCTCCTGTTAACAGGTGGAGTAATGAGTTCACTTATTTCCCTCCTTCACGTTGTTTTGACCTTAAAACCAGAACTATTTTACAATCTTATTAACTTGAGCCAGGAATCTTCATCAGCCCAAACGACCTTAAAAGGTCCATGTCTCACTATAGCAGCACTTGTTTTAGCCCTGATATTTGCAATCTGGGGAATATATGCATTTTCAGGTGTTGGATTGATCAGGCCGTTGCCTCTGCTGCGTAAAGTGCTTGTTGCCATTGGTGTGATTTACATGTTGCGGGCCCTGTTTCTTCCCTTTGAGATCTACATGTTTATAACCAAGGGATATCCGTTTCAGTTCGCAGTCTACTCAACAATCTCACTTGTTACAGGATTACTTTACCTTATAGGTATTCTGAAAGAGTAAAGGTATATTGCATATATAATTCATATGTCACTGTTATATAAGTAATGTGAACGTTTAAAATGAATACAGAAATATACTATTTATCCGGAACAGGAAATTCATTGCACGTTGCGCGGGAATTACAAAAAAAAATTTCTGAATCGAAACTCATACCGATCGTACGCTTACTGAATAATGATGTGATCAAAACAAATGCTGATATGGTTGGCTTCATTTTTCCCAACTTTTGTCTGACAATACCTATCCCAATACATGAGTTTCTAAAAAAAGTTGACCTCTCCTCCGCTCATTTTCTCTTTGCAATATGTACGCGAGGCGGTTCTCAATCAGAAGCATTCGAATATTTCAATATATTGTTAAAAAGACAGGGTAAAAAATTACATGCACAACTTGATATTAATATGCCCTGGAATTATCCATTTGGAAAACAGAACCTTGCAGCTACCAGCACTGAGAAAAATATTCACAACCTGGAAAACAAAATGCAGAAAAGGCTGGATGTTTTTATCCAGTATATTCATGCGAAGGAAGAATATATTGAAAAAGGTATTGATTCGAATTATAAAATTCCCCACTGGCAAAAAGTATTATTCTCGCTTATACCCAAGTCTTTTAACTATGTATCGCATCGTTATATGTACCAGAAATTATTAAGATTCTATAGTGATTCAAATTGCACCGGTTGTGGTGTTTGCGAGAAAATTTGTTTAAGTAAAAAAATTGAATTAATCGGTAAAATACCGGTATGGAAAGAGGAAACAAAATGCTACGCGTGCTATGCATGTATAAATTTCTGTCCTCAGCAGGCAATTCAAATAGAATCGAAAATACCATTTGTAGGTTCATTTACTGAAATAAATGGAAGATATCATCACAAATCAATAACTTACAAAGATATAGCTAAACAGCGATGAATGACCCTTCTTTGCTTCCTCCCCCTCAGCGTAGTTTGCAACTGCATGTATTAATAAATCACCCCCTTTCACCAGCCGATAACATCAGGACCTTAATCAACTATAACACTCTGGCGCGCATTTGTAATGCGTGCCAATATTATTACAGTTGAATCCTCATCTTTTCCTTATCAATATATAAAGTAATCTCTCAGAATCCGGTCTTATGGCCGTCAGGGATACCCGGTGACCGGGATAAAATACAAAATCCCGGGTATTATTTTGTTAATCTGTTTTTAAACCAGCTTAAACCGGCTATATTTATATTTTAATTTAATATTAACGGGAGTTTCCGGGAAAACTGCCCTGGGGCGCAATCCTAAGATGAGATGCGAATTTAATTTTTAATCCAAAAAATATTAACTTTAAATTCTAAAAATACGCTAAACCATGCCTGATAAACCTGATTCGTTTTATACTACATTTTTTAAAGGTCTCCGGACTTTCCGACATTTATTTTCTGCAATACCTGTATTGGGTATTTTGCTAAACACTGTTATTCTTTTCGGATGTGCAAACTCCGATTCATCAGGAATATCTGATTCAACAGAAGTATGGGTGGGCACCTGGAGTACAGCGCCTCAGCTTGTAGAACCACGTAATATGCCTCCGGCCCCGGGTTTGAGCAACAATACATTACGGCAGGTAGTCCGCGTTTCAATTGGCGGAGACAGTCTGCGGGTAAGGTTTACCAATACTTTCAGTACAAGTCCTGTAACGATGAAAGCAGTACAAATTGCCGTTTCAACAGGAGGAAGTACTATTGATGTTTCAACCGGTAAAGAATTAAAATTTAATGGCAGGCCGGATTTTACCATGAGCCCGGGTGTTTCAATAACTTCCGATCCATTTTCGTTTGATCTGGAACCCAGAATGGATTTGGCTATCACCATCTATTTTGGCGAAACATCTCCGGATGTGACCGGCCATCCCGGTTCACGAACTACTTCATATCTGCTTACCGGTAATGCGATTTCATCAATTGATTTTACGGATGCTGCCCGGGCTGATCGTTGGTACATCATAAACGGCATCGATGTTAAAGCGCCGGAACCGGCAGCTGCGGTGGTTATTCTTGGTAACTCCATAACCGATGGCCGTGGCTCGGGTACAAACCAGCAAAACCGGTGGCCCGATATACTGGCTGAGCGTCTGCTTAAAAATCCCGGTACTGCCCATGTGGCTGTTCTCAACCAGGGTATTGGCGGTAATTGTGTTCTCCGGTATTGCCTGGGGCCCTCAGCCCTTGACCGGTTTGAGCGGGATGTTGTTGAACAGCACCAGGTAAGCTGGTTAATTATAATGGAAGGGATAAATGATATTGGTCAGACTCCGGATAGCGCTGCAGCATCACAGGTTGCAAAAGATTTAATAGCTGCTTACGGCCAGATGATAGATGATGCTAATGCCAAAGATATCCTGGTTTATGGCGCTACCCTTACTCCCATTGGTAATTCATTTTATTATTCTGACTTTCATGAAACCGCCCGGAATACAGTTAATGAATGGATTCGCAATAGCGGCCGTTTTGATGCGGTTATTGATTTCGACAAGGTATTGCGAAATCCGGAGGATACGTTAACTATTTTGCCTGTTGCCCATTCGGGTGATTTTCTCCACCCTAATGAGACAGGATACAAAATGATGGGTGAAGCTATTGATCTGAAATTGTTTGAGTAAAAACTTTCAATTACTTGTACATTAATTATACCGGCACACCAAAATGTTCAAAGATAAAACCACGCTCACGATGGTTTAATTTCGTCGAGTGCGTTTGTAAAAAAACTTAATACGTGCATCTTCCCTTAAGGTTGGTTAGAATTTTAAAGAAAAAAATTCTGTTTGATACCCCGCTTAAAACATTTATATTTAAATTTTAAAAAATGAGCCTTAACGCAGGTTTTTAGTCAATCCGCGTTAAGTGCCATTTAAGTGATGTTTCCTTTAAGAGATTATATAAAAATTATTTTGTTTTCTTAAATAAATAAAAAAATGAAAAACCTCTTTTTATCAATTTATCTTCTTACTATTCCATTATTACTGAACGCAGCAAAAGTTGACACGCTCGTTGTTTACAGTAATTCGATGAAAAAAAACACCAAAACATGTGTTGTAATTCCCGATAATTATGATAAAACGGGAAAATCTTATCCTGTACTTTATTTATTGCACGGGTATAGCGGAAGTTTTGCATCCTGGGTAAATGATTATCCCCAGATCAAACAATTTGCTGACCAGTACAACATAATTATCGTGGGGGTTGATGGAAATTTTTCGAGCTGGTATTTCGACAGTCCTGTTGATACCACGATGAAATATGAAACCTATGTAACCAAAGAATTGATCGGTTTTATTGATTTTACTTTTAACACGATAAAAAGCCGGGAAGGCCGCGCGGTTACCGGTTTAAGTATGGGAGGGCATGGCGCGCTATATTTATCAATACGCCATCAGGATATTTTTGGCGCATCCGGAAGTATGAGCGGAGGTGTTGATTTTCGCCCATTCCCGCTGAAATGGGATTTAGCCTTACGTCTTGGAGATATGGCCCTGTATCCTGAAAACTGGGAGAAAAACACCGTGATATACCAATTATACAGGCTAAAAAACGACCAGTTGGCAATAATAATTGATTGCGGTATTGATGATTTTTTTATTGCTGTGAACCGGCAACTTCACGAAAAAATGCTGTATTTGAATATTTCACATGATTATATTGAAAGACCCGGCGGGCATACACGGGAATACTGGAGTAATGCTTTATATTACCAGGTACTGTATTTTAATAACTTTTTCAGGAAAATCAGATAAAATTATGAGCAACATATAACTGCGTGTGTTATGTTTGGCATGCCCGGCAGTATAACCTTGTAAACTACCTTTATTAAAGACAATTTAAGAAGGAAAGTACAAATGAAAAGGAACTTTTATTTTTATCGAATTATGCCACGAAATTCCTACTGTCTTATGTTGCAAAATTTTTACATCTATCGCATAATGAACCAGCAAATAAAAAAATAAACTTTCAATTTTGAAATTCCGGATTTACTTATTACACGCTTATTAACGGTTACACTGTCAAACATTTCGTAAGTAGTCGTTTTATTCTAAAGTAAATTTTGAATTGTTCTGCAAAAGCTTTTTCGATTAAACCAACCAATTTTCCTGTTCCGCGTTACGATTAGGCGATTCTGCATCTGTATTTTTTTTAAGGTTTTACATTGAATTTACTTTGATTCAAAATATTGTTTAACCTTAAATCTAAGAATTATGAAAAAGAAATTTCTACCCGTTTTTTTTATAGTTGTGTTTTCGATAATCCAACCGGTTGTGGTTAATTGTCAAAGCACGGCGAATTTTGAGAATTACCTGGAAAAACTTCCCGGTCATCTGATGCCTGACAATACAACACCGCAAAAGTATTTAATGACAGCCGAATACATAAATAAAGATATTTATGGTGAAATAGGAAGTAAAATAAAAGTTACCGGTGAATATACCAGGGGACTGGAAAATGGATATGTTAGATGGAACAATGTATTTATTTCAAAAAGTCAATCAGAATTTTACTCTGATGGTATAAAACAGGAATATATGGAAAATATAAAATATGTTCCATCTTCTGAAATGCTTGAAGAATCATCTTTCGTTAAGTTCCAAAGCCATCCGGATAATGTTTTCTCAAGAAATTTAATTTGGGATATGATGGCCATAGAAATGTATGCCTGGAATTATGTTGATTCATTGAGCCCGAATAAAACATATATCATCTCGGATTTTCATGGGTCTTTTAGTATGGCAAATATTGGAACCTATACACATTCAAAAAATGAATTAAACTGGATAGGCATATCCAGGATGAATAATGAACTATGTGCAATAATTGAATACAGGGCGTTGGATAACAAATTAGAATTAAATACAAATGAATTCCAATCAAAAGGGAGTGAATCATATTGGGGGAAAACATGGCTTTCGTTAAAATCCGGTCAAATAGAGTACGCCGAAATGTACAGCAATACTATTCAGGAAATGGAGATACAGGGAATCCCTGGTAAAATACTGGCCAATACCATTAGGGTACTCAGACTTGATAGAATTCGATAGGGAAATATTAAATTTGAAAGTATGAAAGCAAGAGAATTAAAAAATTCGTATTTGCCCAAAAGTATTTCAACCCATATCAAGATGATCCTCTTTTGTGCAATATTTACTCCAATCTGGGGATTGATTATTAAAGCTGATCTTAGTAGATTTTTCCTGATAGCAACATTCCTGATTATGTTTGTTAATATGGAAATTCTGTTTTTTCTGGCAAACAAAATTTTTGAATTTAAGGTGAATTTTACTCGAAAAGGAATAACCCAAAATAAAATAACCCGGATTTATATTACACGATTAGTTCTGTTTTTTATTTTGGCTTTGTCCATAGCTACTGTTGTTTTTGCCTTGTTTGTGGTAACATTTCATATCATAAAAGGTTGGGGATTTCCGGATATAATTTCAATTTTTAATGAGCTAAAAGGTACTATTAAGGTTACTGCCATTGCCCTCTTTCTAACAACACCGGTATTTTTCTTTATTCCGTGGCAACAAGCCCTGAAAAGAGAATTTGAGCTTAGAGAGCAGAATTTGATTTTCCAGAATGAAACCTTAAAAAACCAGGTTAACCCGCATTTTCTTTTTAATAGTTTAAACGCCCTTTCGTCGCTGGTAAATACTCAAACCGAGATTGCCGGGAAATTTATCAGCAAGTTATCCTTGATTTACCGTTATATTCTGGATAACAGCTCAAAAGTTACCGTTCCTCTCAATGCCGAACTGGCATTTATCGAAGATTATTTTTACCTGCATGAAATCCGCAGTGAAGGAAAAATATTACTTTCCGTTAAAATAAAAGAAGAAAATAACTATGAAATTTTGCCTGTATCTTTACAGGTGTTAATTGAAAACGCCATAAAACACAATATGGCAACACTTGAAAAACCTTTGAAAATATTTATTTACATTGAAGGGCAATATATTGTAGTGAAAAACAACATACAAAAAATGGCTACACAGGTGGTTTCAACAAAAATAGGACTGAAAAATCTTAACGAACGGGCAAGATTAATTGCAGGAAAAGAAATTATTATTGAAGAATCAGCAAATGATTTTTTGGTTAAAGTACCTTTATTATCATGAATGTTTTAATTGTTGAAAACGAAAAGCCGGCTATTATAGGTCTCAGCAAGCTGTTAAAAAAAATTGAACCTGATCTTAACATAACAGGAACAACGGAATCAGTAGAATCAACAATTAACTGGTTTCAAAACAATCCTGCTCCTGAGTTAATATTTATGGATATTCAGCTCGACGATGGCCTTTGTTTTGAGTTATTTGAATTGATGAAACTCGATATTCCCGTTATTTTTACTACAGCATATGATGAGTACATGCTTTCTGCATTTAAGGTAAATAGTGTGGATTACCTGTTAAAGCCGATTGAAGAATCTGCTTTACGCAATGCTATCGACAAATTTAAATCATTACATTATAAAAATTCCGTGAAGAATGATGTATTGAAACAATTTTTGAAAGAATTTAACAGAGAATATAAAACCCGGTTCCTTATAAAAATTGGTGAACATTATAAATCGATACCGGATAGTGAAATATCGTGTTTTTATATTCTCGAACGTGCAACATTTATCAGGACTTCTTCAGATAAAGATTATTCGGTTGACTATTCTCTCGATTATTTACAAAAAACAATTGACCCGGACAAGTTTTTCAGAATTAACAGAAATTGTATTGTAAATATTCATGCGATTAAAGATATACTAAGTTATTCATCGAGCCGGTTGAAAATTAACTTAAATAGTAACAAGCCTGTTTATGATTTAATTGTTAGTAAAGACAGAGTAAGTGAGTTTAAAAAATGGATGGATAAATGAAAAAAAATATTCAGCCATATATTGTATTTATTATTGTATTGGTTGGCTATAAAATGAATTAAATTTAAAAGGAATATATTTAACATTGAATACGTTTAAATAATAATCCCGGCAGGTTACACGCCCTATTAGTAAAGGTTGTTATTAAAGTACTTCTATTGTATTTTCTGCATCGGCTAATAAAGCTTTGTTTCAAAATCCGTCACTACATTAATATCCCACCGAATAAACAAGGTGAACGCTCAAACTTACATGATTGATTGAAGGATTTTCTGTCTGCCAATCCTGAAAAATCAACTCAGTTAAATTAAATTCCCTAGAATCAAGCAAACCCAAAGAAAATTATTCCTTTAATTATTCATATAGTGCAACTTAAGTAATTTTATAATGTCTTTACTTATAAACTTTAAATGTAAAAGCAAATGAAAATACCAGTAATTATAATAGGTATTGCTTTTTTTATTGTGATGAGTGAATCCGTATATCCACAGGAATTAACGCAAGTGATCCGCGGACAGGTTATTGATGTTGAATCACAGACTCCTTTACCTTTTGCTTCAATTGCAGTAACTACTACCAATCCGTTGTTAGGAACAATTACGGATGAAAATGGTTATTTCCGCTTAGAGAAAGTACCTATTGGACGACATGATGTAAAAGTGACTTATATAGGTTATGAGAGTCAGATGATACCCGAATTAATGGTCTCAACCGGAAAAGAAATTGTGTTAACAATAAAAATGAAAGAGCGGATATCTGAGTTAAAAGAGGTGGTAGTGAAGGCTAATACACAAAAAGATAAACCCTTAAACAGTATGGCTGCTGTAAGCGCACGTACTTTTTCAGTAGAAGAGGCACGACGTTATGCCGGTGGCTGGGACGATCCGGGCAGGCTGGTTGCATCTTTTGCCGGTGTCACAACCGATAATATTCGGGATAATACCATTATAATCCGGGGAAATTCACCTAAAGGGCTATTGTGGAGGCTGGAAGGTATTGAAATTCCAAATCCCAACCATTTTGCCAATTTAACCACATTCGGAGGTGGAGGGATATCGGCACTCAGTGCATTGGTTGTTGGTAATTCTGATTTTTTCACCGGAGCTTTTCCTGCCGAATATGGAAATGCAGTATCAGGAGTATTTGATATTAAATTACGGTCAGGTAATAATGAAAAACATGAGCATGCTGTTCAAATCGGTACCATGGGTCTTGATATTTCTTCCGAAGGTCCTTTCGGGAAAAATGCTAAGGCTTCGTATCTGTTCAATTACCGGTATTCAACATTTGGTTTGGTTAGACCACTATTTCCTGAAGAAGTTAAAGATTTTATGCCTGTTTATCAGGATTTATCTTTCAAAATTAATATGCCAACAAAAAAATCAGGTGTATTTTCAATCTGGGGACTGGCATCTGATGATTCAGATGATTTTAAGGCAGAACAAGACTCCGCATTATGGGAAATGATTGATGACCGTATTGATGGAAACCTCACACAACGAGTAGGAGGTTTTGGGTTAAACCATCGCTTTATTATTCAAAAAAACGCCTATTTAAATACATCCCTTGCAGTAACCGGCAATTATATGAAATACGTAGCGGGAATACTGGGGTATGATTTAAATCGCTATGCAAATGAATATATGCATGTTCGTGACTATAAATATACACTTACAAGCATCTATAATCGGAAATTCAGTGCAAGACACGCGAACCGAACCGGATTTATAGTAGATAATATGCATTACCATACTGTATTGCAGCATGCCCCTGACTATAATCAGGGATTGATTAGTGTGGCTGATGAAAGCGGTGCTTCAAACATGATACAGTTTTTTTCACAATCTAAATTGGATATAACCGAACGTTTTAAATTAAATGCTGGTTTGCATGGTCAATACTTCGATCTTAATAATGAATTGGTAATAGAACCAAGATTTGGACTGTCTTTCAGTATTGGCAAAGCGCAGTCGGTAAGCTTTGGTTACGGAAAACATTCGAGGTTAGAGCCACTAAGCTTATATTTTGCACAGGTTAATGATGTATCCAATTCTCAACCAAATAAAGATTTGAAAGTTTCCAAAGCGCATCAACTGGTTTTTGCCTATGATATTAGCTTGAATCCTAATCTACGATTAAAAATAGAACCATACATTCAATTTTTATATGATGTTCCTGTAATTTCCGACAGTAGTTTTTCCGTGCTAAATATGGAGGCCGACTGGTATTTTAATGAAGAATTGATAAATACAGGTACCGGTAGAAACATGGGTGTTGATTTTACACTGGAACGGTTTCTGAAAGATGGTTATTATTATTTATTTACAGCATCATTATTTGACTCTAAATATAAGGGCGATGATGGTATTGAACGCAACACCCGATTTAATACGCAGTATGTATTTAATGTACTTTATGGTAAAGAATGGACTGTTGGAAAACAGAATAATAAGATTTTAGGAGTAAATCTCAGGGTGAATTTCTTTGGAGGGAAGCGTACAACACCTGTAAATTATTTTGATTCGGACTTGGCACAGGATGTTATATACGATTATTCACAGTTATTTGAAGATCAGGAACCCAATAAATTTCATGTTAATGCCACAATCAATTACAGGATAAATAAAAGGCACCATTCAAGTATATGGTCACTGCAAATGGCAAATTTACTCATGGCAAAAGAAAATTATGGTTTATATTATAATTATAAAACCAGACAGGTTGAACGCTGGGAATTTGCAGTGCCGGTTCCAAACCTAAGTTATAAGATAGAGTTTTAATGAACACGGTACTTTACTTAAACCTGCTTCCAGTCTTTAATAAACAAACGAATAGATGACTAAATTAAAATTCCGAACAGCCTGAATCTCTGCACCGGAACTCTTGAGGAATTATTTTGGAGTTCAATTTTTAAACCAATTTTAAATCGACTATATTTATGTTAAAATGAACCATTAA
Organism: Bacteroidales bacterium; assembly: GCA_016934395.1. Classification (GTDB taxonomy): domain Bacteria; phylum Bacteroidota; class Bacteroidia; order Bacteroidales; family UBA10428; genus JAFGSZ01. The sequence continues at coordinate 8,370 of JAFGSZ010000098.1, read as the reverse complement.
ACTACAATTTGTTTATTTAGGTCTTAATGGAAAATTTACCAAAAAAAGCATGTCAAATATTCCCGCAAAGAAGTGATTTAAGATGTATTACAAGAGAATTTAGCTATATGCAAAACATTTGACAATTATACAAAATCAAAAACCCATGAACCTATGAGAAAACATTTTTTGCTACTCATTGTTTTTTTACTGCACATCGAAAATTATACTCAGGCTCAGCATATAATTTATTTATGGCCGAATAAGGTACCGGGTGAAACGGAACCGAAACACGATCCTGTTCAAACCCCGGATACCAGTCGTAATGTTATCCGATTAACCGATGTCACTAATCCTGCATTAATAGTATTCGAACCGGAGGAATCTGTTGATAACGGTAACGGTGTAATTGTTTGTCCTGGCGGGGGATACAATATACTTGCCATTGACCTTGAGGGTTATGAAGTGGCTCAGTGGCTTAATATACTTGGTTATACCGCTTATGTATTGCATTATCGTGTGCCGGATAAACAAAAGGAAGCTTTATACGATATTCAAAGAGCAATACGGCTTGTACGAAGCAGAGCAGGCACAGGCAAATTAGGAGTAATGGGATTCTCTGCCGGCGGAAGTTTAAGCGCCCGAGCCAGTACCGGTTTTACCCGGGAGACTTATACAAAAATAGATGCTGTTGATTCCTTATCCTGTCGTCCTGATTTTGCCTTGCTGATTTATCCCGCGTACCTGGATTTGGGAGACAACCGAAGCCTTACCCCGGAATTACAGGTGGATAAAAATACTCCTCCGATGTTTATTTTCGGAACTGCTGACGATAAGTACGGGAATAGTACTTTGGTAATGGCAATTGCTTTAAGGGATATGTCCGTTCCCGTGGAACTGCATTTGTTGCCTTTTGGCGGACACGGATATGGATTACGATCCGGAAATAAAGCTGCTGAAACCTGGCCTAAGTTAGCTGAAGTTTGGTTAAAAGAAATAACTAAGGTCGATTAGAGGTAAAAACTGTGAATAACAATCCTGATGTTATTACAATGCCCTTATGTGCAAGTACTTTTTACATGTTGACAGGCATTTTGCATTTGGCGAATAAAAAAAAAACCTTGGTTGGCGGTGTATTTAAATGTTTTAAATTCTTATAAGTCATTAGGAACATTCGCAAAATAAACAACCTTTTTAGCTATATATGCATCTATGTAGCAGACTAATTAACTTTACAACTTTATGAGAATTATAAAGTTTTTAATAATCACAATTGTATGGGTGGGCATTATTTCCTGTGAAAAAGAAGAATCCTATGATCTGGTGAATCCCGGTGTGGAACAGTATATCGAACTGTTAAAGGCCGGTGAGTATGATGCTATGAATTTACCCGAATTTACATACCGGGATATTCCGGCACTGCTTCAATACCGGAATGAAACCCGGATTATTACCGATTTTCCTCATAATCCAATATCTTCATTTTACGGGCCTGAATGTAAATTAGGCATGTATGTCTTATGGACCATTGAATCCATAAGGGCAGTATCTATCCAAAGTGAATATCTAATCCGGAGATTTCCTTCACAAAACCCAATTTTAGCGCAAAGAAATTCTGATGAATTGGTGTTAGTTTCAGATATTATTTCCCATAATATTGTTGCGCAGGCATATTTTGACTGGTGGGAAAATAACAAGCACAAAGATTTTGAAGAATTTGATCATATCGACCCCCTTGAACAGACAGATTATAAGTGGCATTAAAAAAATAGTTACCGATAATTTAATATTTGTTGCGTTAATCGGATTGGAAAAGCAAAATAACTTTTTAAATATCGGAATCGGGCATACTTTTACGGCATCCGTAACCACAGGATTTTTCGGAGAGAAAATTAGACATGATACTTTTATCGAGGTAATTGGATTAGGTTTCCAAATATAGCCCTTTACTTCTGCAAATTTTCTGTATTCAGGTAGCTGTCTGCCGGCCCTGGACAAAACCTCCACACCGACATTCAGGAAATATTACAATTAAAATTTACCCGATATCAGTTACTTTTTTTTCCTTAAGCTGTTGTAATCAATATAATAAAGAATTTTAACCGAAAGGCTGTTTGCCTGTTCCGATTTCCAGGTTCGTTCGATATTATCCCAATAGTTTGGTATTACATTATCCTGACTTTTATAAATCGCATTTTTCCAGGCAATTGAAATTTCTGAACCCGGGGCAAAAATCCATCTGAAAATCATATCGATAGTAAATGCATTGTAGTTTTCATCGTGGTTTTCAGAATAATTGAGATCATCAATGAGGGTGCCATTTTGTTGTAACTGGTAAAAATTCTTGTTCACGGCTCCCGACCAGTAATGCCGCAAGCGAAACCGTATATTTGCATTGTTTGTAAAACCAAATGTGGCATTAAAAACATTCTCGATAAATCTTACATCACGTTTTGCAAAATAAATGGTGTCTTCGCTGTCTGTATGGTCCACATATCCCCGGTCGTTAATTAAATTCTGGTATTCAATTTCGTAAGAAAGCTGTAACCTCTGCCCTATACGGAAAGTAGCATTGTCATATCCCCAGAATCCATACTGATCGGTTTCCACCTTATTAAATCCCCCGAAATGAAAATAGAAATTTACGGGTTTACGGGAATCTGTGCCTATTCCCATATTACACCAAAAGTTATAGGGCTCTTCATAATACCTTCCTTCTACCCGTGTTTCGTAATAATCGTGCTTTACGGTTTCAATTCCGCCGTTAACCTCCATTCTGTAATTGTTCTTAAAGAGAGTATAAGCCCAGATTCCAATTTCGTTTCCAAACACATCATTCGGTTTATATATGCGGGTATGGATCCACCAGAATTCCGACTGGAATTCCCTGAAAATCCAGAAGGGTTCAACTTTTTGGTATGATCCGCTGAAATTTGTTATCATTTCATTATTCCTGCGCATATATCCTAAATCATTAATATTAAACTTATCGGTATTAAGACTTTGTTTTACTCCATACTGAAACTTCCCGCTGTTTTTTGCAAGTCCAAGTTCCGCAAAATACCCGGTCTCTTTTTCTTCTTCGCCTCTATAACTAATGGCGGCTTTCCCACTGACGGCAAAATTCTTCGACTTGTCCCTGATTTGAAAATCGGTGGCTGTAACATTGGCTACAAAGGCACTATTTACCATACCCATATTGGTATTGATAAGGCCTATATATGAATTATTCTTTAATGATTTATCGATTACAGAAACATTATAATTGGTAAAAGGCTGGATAAGAAAATTGCGGGAATCGCCTGAAAGGGTATCCTTAATTGTGGCATACGAAGGCAGCGACATGGCATTCAGAAAACCCACACCCCAGCCATTAGAAGTGCGCCCGGAAACTTTTGTGGCGTTTATAAGCTGTGTCTCACTGGGACTGTAATCCACAATTTCGTTATCAGATAAATCGTCCTCGGCTTTAGAAGAAAATTTAGGCCGGGTGCCTATTCGCCGGGAATAAAATGCTCCGGCCCGTTCAAAAAGTTCAATACCCTCTGTAAAAAACTGCCTTCGTTCATCGTAATATATCTCGTAGGGCGAAAGATTTAATTCCTGATCGTCTGACTGAATTTGTCCAAAATCGGGAATCAGCATCATATCCAGGGTAAAACTTTCACTAATTCCATATTTTAAATCCATACCGCCTTTATAGATTAATTCCGGAGAACCGGAACCTTCTTTAAATTCGGCATATGCTGCAGCATACGGACTGAAAGAAAGGCGAACAGGAGGTTTAATATTTTTTATGCCGGTTAACAATCCCTGCTGATGGATAAACCCGGATACTTCACGATTTACAAAATTCCATGAATTATTGGAGTTGTATCTTCTGATGTTTCTGAACATATTCAGCCCCCAGGTATGAACCTCCTTTTCGGGAAACCGGATGGCCGAATACGGAATTCGCATTTCTACAATCCAACCCTTATCCGTAATGGCGGTTTTACTCTCCCAAACAGCATCCCAGCTACCATCCTCATTGTCGTATTCCTTCTTCAAGGCTTTAATGTCTGATTGTACCCCCTGCGGAGTAATAAAAAATCCAAAAGCTAACTGCCCCTGGTTATAAGGATCAAAATATACCCCAAAATAATCAGACATACCAATCTGGTCGCGCTCTGAAAAATAATTAAAGATACTGTCCGGGGAACTGTCATATAACATCGCACCCACATAAATGGCATCCTGGTCGTATAAAAAATAAACCTCGGAGGGTTGAAAAGAGGGTTTCCCGTTATAGGGCTGTAACTGTACAAAATCTTTCGCCGGCTTTGCTTCTTTATAGACTTGCTCATCAAGCACCGCATCAATTTTAACGGGTGTGGTTATAAACAGGGCTTCAACACTTTTTTTCTCTTGTGAGAATACCGGAGAAGTAAACATTAAAATAAAAAGTATTCTGCAAATTAGTTTCAGGGGCATATGGTATGATTTCAATAGGTTTTCTACAAACAGATAATTTTAAAGACGACCACTAAATATAAATGCTGCATAAATCTTAATCCTGATCATACAAATCAGTGACCGGTTAATATTACCCTGATATTTTCCTGAATTAATCGGATTCATAAAACAATTATGAATTATAAAAAAGAACTCTTTTCTATTAAAGATTATTGCATTTCAATCAGTTCTACAGCAGCTTCCAGCATCCTGTCCGTACCATAAGCTGCATCTTCACCAGTATTTAAAACCGTCACATCCGGAGGTATCCCTTTACCTTCTATAATAAATCCATCTGCAGTTGCACCAACTTTTGTAGATAATCTAAAAGTCCAGCCATTCGGAAGTTCTCTGTGTATAGGGTTTCCGATTCCCCCGCCGGTAGTATCACCCACAATGGTAACATGTGGAAAAACCTGCATGGCCATTACAAATATTTCTGCAGAACTAAACGTTGCCCGGCTTGTAAGCACTACAACAGGTTTTAAGAATTGATCGGAACCCTTTGGCTCAATATAGACATTATACCAATCGGAAAAATCATTTGGACCGCTCCCGTTTTTTTGATAAAACCTATGAAATAATCTTTTCTGGTCAGCAAATCTGCCTGCAACAGTTTCTGCATTCAGACTATTCCCGCCACCATTAGACCTGACATCAATAATAATTCCATCCTTATCCTTAAACTCGTTTATAATTTTATCAATTACCAGATATCGCTCATCTTTTAATTTTATACCTTCTCCCGCTCCTGAAAATGTTTTTAATGAAATATACCCTATATTATTACCAATCATATTTCTATATTCCATTATTTGCTCATAAGTTTGATGAGATCCAAAGACCAGATACTTCTGGGGATTTATTAACAGGCCGCTGGGAGTGGAATTCTGGCAATCGTTACATCGTGCAGTTCCATAGGGAGTATAAAGGTTTACATGGCCGTCATTTATAAAACCTACTATCTCAGATAAATATGTAAATAACTCCGCATCTGTTGTGGATGCTGTTATTGATTGCCCATATGTGCTATGAACCAAATCCCAATCAATATCCCTGATTTGAAACTGAGCATAATATCTATCAAAGTCGTTCCAGAATATTTCAAAGTTTTCAGTTGGTGTATTTGAAGGATCTTCTTCAAATAACAACTTTTCGCAACCAATACACAAAATTACTATTAGCAGTATATATATAATTTTCATTGCTTAGAATTTAAGAATTAAATCGATGATCAATTGATTGTTTGCATAGGTAGTCCTGCTGATATCCGGGTGCTTCTCAAACGAATAAAAATGGAAATTATGGCTTATTCCAAGTGCAAAAAATTGATTTATAGATTTATATATTGAAAGTTCACTTTGAAATTCAAATTGTTTATCAATAAAAACAAAATCCCCGTTTTTTATAAACTGCGTAATAAGATTTTTATGGGGGTCAATTTCATTAATTTGAGTACTGACATTGGCATTAAACATATCCGACAGCAAAACATAGGATATTACCGGAAAATTCAGGCTAAATGAAAAAATATCTCCTGATGAATTGTATTTTTTATAAACTGAAGATATAAAATCAAGGCTGTTTGATTGTTCCCCTGTTGTGGACTGGCTATTTTCAGTATAATAGTGTTGCCGATAATTCAAGAAGCTTTTATATTTTCCTCCAATATAAAGATCAATACCCGCCTTTTTAAACGTATATATTTTTCGCGTAAGACTATAGCTAAATAATCCGTTTATATTTTGAGAGTAATGTTCAAAATAATTATCACTGTTCGTAATAACTGATTCAAGTTCTAAAGAAGAATAATAAACTTGAAATCTGTGCAGATATTTGTTGCCGGAGTGATTATATTTAATCCATACAGGTGCCTGAATTCCCTTATAAATATAAGGAGAAATAACATCGTCCCGGATTATATGTTTGCTGTATCCGGAACTTACTATAATTTGATTTCTTTTCCCAGCGACTAATGTGCTGTCTTGAGCATACATCGAAACAGAAATTAACCAGGGAAGCAATAAGTAAAATAATCTTGGCATGGTGTTGTATCTTTCTGTTTATTATAAAATATTACCATCAAGTTGCTCAAATTATTCTGATACAACATATTGGAGTTTGTATATTATCCAATCTTAGCTTTTTATAATTACTTGTAAAAAATTTTTGTTTCCAGCGGGCTGGTAAAATATACAATTTCAGGATATGCTTCTCTCATTGATCTGGGTACATGGCTTAAGTCATCTCCCATTTGAAGATGCATAATTACTAAATGCTCAGATTGTATCAAATTATCCACAACATCCTGGCGTTGCGGAAAATACTGTTCCCCCCAGAATAATGAACCAACAAAAGCAATATCAACGGATTCGTTTTGTAATGTATATTTTTCATATTCCTCCCGGTATAACAGATCATTATCACCTGTATGTAAAATACTAACACCGTTTAAATTGATCAGATATCCTAAATTATTTATGTCCTCATGCCTGTTAATTTCTTCACCGGTAATGGTGTCTTTTACAAAATAAGGCGCATGAGGTAAGGGCAACGTTTTAAAAGTAATGTTTTTTAATTCAAAAGTCTGTTCTTTTTTTGAGAAGTAATCTACAGCAAAAATTCTGTTTTCAACCCGGTAATATCCGCCCAGCTTTTTTATAATTTCAAATACCTGACCGGGGCATACCAAAACAGCATCTTTATTTGCCTCAAGATAGCTAATGGTCAAATCCGGATCGAAGTGGTCAAGATGAGCGTGAGTGACAAAAATAATGTCCACATCGTTAAACGGACTTTTTGCATTTTCGAGGGAATTAACTATATCCTGGCTGATATTTTGTTTTTTAAGAAACCTGCGGGCAGGTAAGGCATCTATAATAATTTTTTTATCACCCGATTCAATTATAAATCCCTCAGTTGCCAGATAGATAACTGTGATTTCTGCCTGATCGCGATCAGCCTTGATAATATTATCGTAACCCGTAATAAATATTAACACAAAAATGAGAAAGGTCAATTTTCTATATGCGGGAATCATAGTCGTTTTTGGGTTTAAATTTTATAATTGTTGATGAAAAATCAATTTATTCCTTGCGAATAAGTTCATCAATTTCGTCCAGATGTAATTTAAAATGTCTCAGGTAATCGATAATACCGTCTTTCAGAGAAATTAATTTTTCTTCGCTGTAAAACCATAAATTATCCAGTTTTGAAGGGTCTGCATTTTCAATAACATGAACAATATGCAGGTTGGAATATTTCCATAAGCCAATCATAATTTCCCAGTTTTCATCCTGGTAGTTTTGTATGGCGATCCACCGGTCGTTATTTCCCTGCGAAGCATAATTAGGAAATCTTAACGGACTTTTCTGATACTGCAAATGCACAATCCGGTGTGTATTGTTTGATGCAGAATCAATCATATGCCCGACAATTTGTTTTATTGTCCTGTTCTGGGAATTTCTTCTGGTTGTAATTACAGCATCTGAGAGACCTGATAATTTAGGTTCCCAGATTTTAAGCAGGGATCTTATACCCCGGGTTATGGGTTCAAATTCTTTTATCATGGTGTTTATAATTGATAGTATTAACTTTAAATACCCTACTAACGAATTAAATTTTTCTCAGGGTTAATTTAAACAAATTACATAAGAACTTCAGAATTTGTTAACAATGATTAACAGTTTGACTTCTTCCTTTTATAAAGGTGCTAAAATAAAAAAGTATTTGGAAAAATGATAGTGTTTGGGTGGAAGACCGGGTTTCCCGCTTTTGCTTTTTATGCAGCGGGATAAACTTCTCACCCGATTTCTTGAATTGTAACTTTAAGCCATTAAAAAACTCCGAAGATATATTCGGAGCTTTTGGTTTTGGGTGGAAGACCGGGTTTCCCGC
>JAFGSZ010000097.1 GCA_016934395.1 Bacteroidales bacterium | reverse complement strand
TTGGATTTGCACATATAGACTGTAATGAGGAAGGCCGTCCACCTTATCCTCCATCAGCCTTGCTAAAGCTTTATTTATATGGATATCTGAAAATTACCTACAAATTTTTGCTCATACAGTATGTATTTTATAAATTGCTAACGGTTATCGGAAAGACAAAATCCGGAATGGTTATAACCGAAAAACGATGCTTTAAATTTTCTAAGCAGAGCGTGGAAAAAAATATTTACGAAAACATTAAAGAAGCTAAAAGTAAGCTTTCGTTTACTTTGGCCGTAAGAGAAGGTGGATTAAACGTTTAATTTTATAAATATGGCTTGTTCTAAAAACAGACTTTTTATCCTACTTACATACGCTATAAGGATATATACAGAAAAAATGTTCTGATATAAACAAGTTGGGCACAAGCGCTGACTACAAAAAAAGACAATATAAATAGACATTTTTAAAAATTATGATTTAATGTTTGGATCAATTGTAATATTATGCTCGGTATACGCTCTTTTTCTTGCATTTTATGTTAATGATAAAGTTCAAATTATTAATGAGAAAAATAAGAAAAGTATCTTTCGTAAAGATAAATATGATCAGGAACTTATAAACAAAAAGTTTGATGAGCTAAGAGTTGATTTGACTAAGAAATCAAAAAAAATAATGTTTTACATTTTAACATTTGATTTAATAGTAAATACTTTGATTATTATTTTCACTGATGATATAACGTTAAGAGAAGTTTTATTTGGGACTTTATTCCCTATTTTTTGCTATTTAGTTTTTGTACTTTTTTTATTGATTGCAATAGGATTAAAAGGGCAGAGAGTTTTACATACGGGCAAGTTCTTTAAAGGACTTGATTATTAATAAAAACCGCCAGTGCCCAACAAGTCAGTATAGTTAATTGGCTAAGTTGCAGTTAAAATAAGTTATGTAATTCTAATTTTTGTATATTGTATCATGATAATAAATCGCTTTTAAAACGCCAACTAACCATACTGCAAACCGTTGGCAACAAGCGCATAGTGATTAGTTTATTAATGCATAGAAACATGATTAAAGTTGAATTATTCTTATAAATGGAATATTTACTAGTAAGTGAGAAACGGGATTCTAAATATTTATTATCCTCCTATTTATACTTAACATCATTAATAGCATTTATACTTTCGATATTTTTAATGATAATTAATGTTATTCCAGTAATTGTATTGATAATAATTTTTTTCACAACTATGTTTAGCATGATTATTAATCATAGCTTGACAAAGTATAATAAAACCGGGACTATTATATTTTATGAGAAAAGCATAAATATTCAAAATCATGACACAACCTATGACTTCAAATTAAATAAGATTAATAAACTCAAATTAATATTAAACGGTTATCAAGGTGCTTTTCTTTATAATAATTCCGTTAATATAATTACACAACATGATGGACTGAGAAATTATATATTAATAAATAACAATGGTCAACTATATAGATTTGAATTGTTTATTGGAAATTCTGTTAGTTATGAAAATCTTGTATCATTTTTTACTGGATTAAGAGCAAATCATAATAATATTGAAATAGAAATTGTAAAAGATAAAGACATAAAATCAAGATTTTTCAAAAAATTATTTAAATAACGCCAGTTGCCAACATCGGGTATAGTGCATGCCGCAAGATGTTTGAAAAGTTAATTGAAAGATGTATCTTGGAGTTATAAATTAGGATAAGTAAATGATAAAAAAGGCGGCACGACACCATACCCGAGGAACGTAGGCAAGCGAAAAACGAGACTATATAAATAATAAAAAGAAACAAATGAAAAGAGTATTACTTTTTTTAGCACAAGGATTTGAAGCATATGAAGCCAGCGTATTCACAGATGTAATTGGGTGGAGCAGGGCTTTTGGAAAAGAACCAGTTGATTTAATAACTACTGGACTTCGACCAGAGATAAGATGTATGTGGAATTTAATTGTTCGACCAGAGTTGGAATTTGATAAAATCAAAGCAAAGGATTTTGATGCATTAGCAATACCAGGCGGATTTGAAAAGGCAGGATTTTATGAAGATGCGTATGATGAAAGATTCTTAAACTTGATACGGGAGTTTGATGAAGAAGATAAGATAATAGCTTCGATTTGTGTAGCTGCTCTGCCAATTGGAAAATCTGGGATTCTTACAAATAGAAAAGCAACAACCTATGACTTAATGGATGGATTAAGGAGAAAACAACTTGCTGATTTTGGAGCGAATGTTCAAGACGAAAAGATTGTGGTCGATAAAAATATTATTACATCGACAGGACCTTCAACTGGTTTAGATGTTGCATTTAGATTATTGGAAATGTTGACTAATTTAGAAAACGTAAGTATTGTTAAAAAATTCATGAGATTTGATTGATAACAAAAACGGCCAGCCTTCAACACTATTCTAAGCCAAAAGCAAGTTTTTAACAAAAAAAATTAAGTAACAATTGCAAATAAAACGACATTAGGTGTTTATCGTTTTACTGTATTAAATACACTGTTAACAATTTTATTTCTGATTGCAACGAAAGCATTCTGAGAATTTTTTCATTTGTCTTGACCGCTTCCTGCTTATTTCTTACTTTTATTTGAATGTTAATCCATTAAACTAATCCGTATTTAAAATGAATAGAATTCACAGTATATATGTAACAATGCTCCTGTTGGCTTTTCTGGGTATCAAATCCTTTGCCCAGTTTAACTATGACGAAGATAAAATACCGGATTACACGCTTCCGGAAATTTTGGTATCTGATAATGGTAAAAAAATCGAAACAGCCGAAGAATGGAAAAGCATAAGGAGGCCCGAAATTTTAAAACGTTTTGAAGAATCTGTATACGGGAGCGTGCTCAAAGACAGTATTGAGGTAAAATTTACAGTACTGAAAAATGATCCGCAGGCAATGTGCGGGAAAGCGATTCAAAAGATTGTTATGGTCTCTTTTATAAAAGGACAAGATACCGTGCGCATGGAACTCTTAATATATCTTCCTGCCGATGTTACAAAACCTGTCCCCGTATTTTTAGGATTAAACTTTTACGGAAACCAGGCGATTCATCCCGATACAAGTATTCCGATAAGCAAAGGCTACGTCTTTAACAGCCCTGAGTTTACTATTTTTAACAATACGGCAACCCATACTTCCAGGGGTGTAAATTCTTCAAGCTGGCCTGTGGAACGAATACTGGAACGCGGTTTTGGCCTGGCAACCATTTTTTATGGCGATATTGATCCTGATTTTGATGACGGTTTTAAAAATGGGATCCATAAATTGATGGATTATTCTGATAGTAACAACGCCATTCAGCCCAGCTCCATTTCAGCCTGGGCATTTGGGTTATCCACGGCCATGGACTATTTTGAAACAGATAAGGATATTAATCAAAACCAGGTGGCGCTTTTCGGCCATTCCAGGCTGGGTAAAACGGCCCTTTGGGCCGGGGCAAACGACCAACGATTTGCCATTGTAATTTCAAATAATTCGGGTTGTGGAGGGGCAGCGCTATCGCGAAGAAAATTCGGAGAAACAGTAGAACGCATAAATACACATTTTCCCCATTGGTTTAGTAAAAACTTTCATGCATTTAATGATAAGGAAAATGAATTGCCGGTGGATCAGCATATGTTGCTGGGGTTGATTGCCCCAAGGTCTCTTTATGTTGCAAGCGCGGAACAAGACAAGTGGGCTGATCCCAAAGGTGAATTGCTTGGACTATATTATGCTGGTCCGGTGTATAATCTTTTTGGTTTGGAAAGTTTTACTACGGATACTATGCCTGAGATTAATACTCCGATCCGGACTGGTAACCTGGGATATCATATCCGTTCCGGAAGACATAACATTACACGGTTTGACTGGGAACAATATTTAGATTTTGCGGATAATATTTTTACCCGGAAAGATGAATAGTAATTATTTATGCAGTATTTTACAGAAGTATTCGGTAAAAAATTTAATTTGAAAATACAGATGAAAGCAAAAAGATTAATTCGGACTTTTTTTATACTGATCATTCTGATTTCAAATGTGAGCTGTGATCAGATATCAAAAAAACTGGTACGTGAAAATATAGAGTATAATGAAAACATTATGGTAATCGGACATTTTCTTACGCTTACAAAAATTGAAAATACCGGGGCATTTCTAAGTCTCGGAAACACATTACCCAAACCTGTAAATACCCTTTTACTGATTATTCTCCCCTTAATTGTGCTCGGTTTAACACTTTTTTACCTGCTGAAAAAAAGTAATCTTTCCAATTTGGTTGTTCTGGGCATCTGTTTTTTTGCGGGCGGAGGTATAGGGAATTTATACGACAGGGCTGTATATGGTTCGGTAACGGACTTTTTGCATATGGATTTTGGGATATTCAGAACCGGTATTTTTAACATGGCTGATTTGTCTATTATGACAGGTGTGTTTTTTATTTTATTGGATGGCTTTATTCACCGGCAGAAACTAAATCTTTTAGATATAGAAACATAATCTGCATAGAAAATTATACCTGCACCGGGAATACGGCAGGTTTAAATTTGGAAACTAATCCGAAAATTTTATTCACTTCAGGTAACCTAAATATAACACGATGAAATTAATCCTGTATTTATTTTTGCCGGTTTTAATATTGTTATTTTCCTGTTCTGTTAAATCGAAGGAAGATCTGCTTGAAAAATGGAAAAGTGAGATTGTGGATACGGAACGTGCGTTTGCTGAAATGGCCCAAAAAGAAGGCATCCAAAAAGCTTTTATGAATTATGCAGCGGAAGATGTAGTGGTGCTGAGAAAAAACACTATTCTTAAAGGAAAAGAAGCACTGGGGGAATATTATAAAAACAGCGGAACCGGGACCGAAGAGGTAAGCCTTACATGGAAACCCGACTTTGTGGATGTGGCTGCATCCGGTGACCTGGGATATACCTATGGAAAGTTTTTATATTCCATCACGGATTCCACAGGTAATATTCAGAAAACCGAAGGCATATTTCATACCGTATGGAAAAAACAGGCAGACGGAACATGGCGGTTTGTGTGGGATTAGTCGGATATAGAAAAACCATCACTTCTGAGTTTATCAGTTTGCAGAGATAAAATAATAATTAGATATGCATCTATGATTCTATTAGACAAACAAATGTACCATATGGTGACCGACTCCTTAAAACAGGTTAGCATAAATAATTTATTTGCCCGGTCTGTAGTTGAGCATCATGTTTCCGGTTCGGTATATGCCGATGATGCAGAAAATCCAAAAACTTTTTACGTAGTACATCCTTACGGGATGTCGTTACTTTTTGGTGATTTTAGCAATTCGGAATTTAATGCCCGTTTTCGGGATTACGCGTTGAATATTTACAAAAGCAGGAACAAATTTGAATGGATGCAGGCTTTTCCGAAAGGCTGGGATAAAGTTCTTGGTGATTTATTCAACGGTAGTATTGTAAAATCAACTGATAATATAGACCAACATGTAACAAACATAATTGAACTAAATACACGCATTAATTTTAAGTTCAACTTTCAAAAATATCCTGACTTCAGCAAGAAAAATTTAATTTCAACAGTAAAGATTGTTCAGACAAACAAAAAAATATTTGAAGATATGAATGGGAGTGTGGTCCCGAAATATTTCTGGGATAACGCGGATGATTTTTTGAAGCGTGGCGCCGGATTTAGCCTGTTTGTTGAAGATAAAATTGCTGCAACGGCCTATTCAGCCTTTGTTCATGATAATAAACTGGAATTAGGAATTGAGACGGTTGAAGAATTCCGGGGCAGGGGATTTGCACAATATAGCTGCTCAGCGCTTATTGATTATTGTCTGGAAAAAAAATTAGAGCCTGTTTGGGCATGTAGGCTGGAAAATATTGGTTCATTCAACTTAGCGGTTAAGCTTGGATTTGAACCAACAGCAGAAATTCCATATTATAGATTATGTAAATAATTATATCACCTATGAAAAAGCTAAAACTTATTTTGTTATCGATAGTATTTGTTTTGGTCGGTGTTCAAATAAAAGCACAGGTAAAAATAATATTTGATACCGATCTGGGTGGCGATGCCGACGATCTGGGCGCCCTAGTGATGTTGCATCATTTTATTGACCATAAGGAATGTGAGTTGTTAGGCGTTATGTGCTGGTCTACCGAGCAGTATGCAGTTTCGGCCATAGATGCCATAAACCGGTTTTACGGGCATCCCGATATTCCGGTAGGCACAAGAAAAGACAGCATCTATTTTGAAAGCTGGAATTACAGTAAATCCATTGCCGATAGTTTTTATTTTGAGCTGGATCAGAATAATGCTCCGGATGCCACTATGCTGTACAGAAAAATTTTAAGCAAAAGCGAAGATTCAGGCATTATCCTGGTCACTGTGGGGCCGCTTAAAAATATTCAGGACCTTATCAATTCAGAAGCAGATTCTATTTCAGCCCTTACTGGTAAAGAACTAATTCAAAAGAAGGTGAAAGAGGTGGTTATGATGGGCGGGCAGTTTCCCAGCGGGCCCAACGAATGGAATTTTAACGGGAATATGCCGGGAGTTACGCGGTTTGTTATTCATAATCTGGATGTGCCCATTACCTTCTCGGGATATGAAGTGGGAAATGTAATAAAAACCGGGGAAGTATTTAATGATATAAAAACCAAAACACCGCTTAATTTGGGTTTTAAACATTTCAGCAATAATGCTCCCTGGATGAAAGAACAGTATACGGGCGATATTATCGATAATGCAACTTACGACCAGACTGCGGTTTTATATGCCGTAAGAAACGGAGTTGGTATATACTGGGATAAAATTACCAATGGTATCTGTGAACCGGATGATACCGGGGGCAATATATGGATCGAAGGCAGGGAATCCAAACATTCCTATCTGAAACTATTAATGAATCCTGAAGAAATTGCCGGTCTGATTGAATCTTTAATGCTGAATGATTTTTAATAGAAAATAAATGATAATCAACCTTTGAAAACGGAATCTTTAAAATGAACCTCACTAACAGCAGCACAGCCCTGTTTGTAAAAAACATTAATACTTCAAAAGAATTTTACCACAATATCCTGCAGATTCCAATTGAGCTGGACTTTGGGAAAAACATTATTTTTACGGGCGGCCTTGCTATTTGGGAAATAAACAGCAGCCATATAATTCCGGCATCCCTGGGATTAGAGAAAATTACAAACAGCTCGGTAAACCGGTTTGAATTGTATTTTGAAACAGAAAATCTGGATGAGGTTTTCGGGGCCCTGAAAAATAATCAGGTGGAGTTTTTGCACGAGATACATGAGGAAACCTGGGGCCAGAGAACTATCCGATTTTTTGACCCGGATAAACATCTGATCGAAATCGGGGAAACTTTAAAACAATTTGTCGGCCGGTTTTATAATCAGGGGTTGAGTTTAGAGCAGGTTTCGAAAAAAACTCATGTACCCGTCGAGGAAATCCGACGGTTGATGAATGTCTAGTATAATTATCCGTAAATTTCTTTCGATAGTTTCTATAGGGTTATTTTGTTTAGAAAAATTTAAAGGAACCCGGAATGCAATACAGTTTTTATAAAACTATCCCATTTTTTGTGCGGTCATTATCCTATCCAAAAGATCCGATGAATTTCAGATTCTGTAACCAGATTTAATTAACTTTATATAAAACGGTGTTAATATTAAATTAAAACGGATTGTATTTTTAAGTTATGGAAAGTACAAAGATGCTGCGCCCGGGTGTTTTAATGATTTTCTTGTCATGCCTTATAAGTCTTATGGTGGCTTATGGAGGTTATGCTTTTTATAAAATTCAAAAGAAAAAAACTGAGATCGAAAAATATACTGAACTAAAGGCTATTGCCGATCTCAAAGCAAATCAGATTGTACAATGGTATAATGAAAGAATTTCTGAGTTGCTATATTTTTCGAGAAATGATGAATTCGCTGGACTTATAGCTTCATTTCACAATGGAAATAAAGATAAGTCCTTTAATTTTTTCGATAAAAATTTTTCGTTATTTGCATCAAATCATGAGTATGAAAATATTTTTATATTAACGCCGGATAGCAAAATAATCTATAATCTTAATCCGGGTAAAACTACAGATTATTCGCGATTTTCTGATTATATGGATGAAGTAATTTTTGACAATCAATTGGTATATGCAGATTTAAATTATTGTAATATACATCAAAAGGTACACTTTGATTTTTTAGCACAAGTACAATATAATAACAAACAGGCAGGTGTAATGGTATTTCGGGTTGATCCTGAAATATATTTATATCCCTTAATTCAAAGCTGGCCAACTCCGGCCAAAACTTCAGAAACTTTGCTGGTACGACCGGATGGTGATAGTATTTTATTCCTTAATGAATTACGGTTTCTAAAAAACACAGCGCTAAGATTACGATTTCCCAGGACAAATATTTCATTACCTGCTTTGCAGGCCATTGAAGGTAAAACCGGTTTCTTTGAAGGAAAAGACTATAGGGACGTGGAGGTTATTGCAGATTTACAAAAGATATCCGGAACAAGCTGGTTTATGATTGCTAAAATTGATAAATCCGAAGTATTTGCTGAACTTAAGAATAAGGCAGTTTTTATTACCATAATTAGTATAATTACCATTCTTTTGGTGGTGACAATAACCGCATGGAGTTACCATTACCGGCAGAAAAAAATATATATACAATTATTTAAAAGTCAATCCGATCTTCAACAATCGCAGGCAGAATTCCGCACGATGCTTTATAGTATTGGCGATGGAGTATTAACAACCGATAGAACCGGTAAGGTTCAATTTCTTAATCCTGTTGCAGAAAGATTAACAGGCTGGAAAGAACATGAAGCGAAAAACAAGGCGCTGCAAGATGTATTTAATATTATAAATGAAGAGTCCAGAATAAAAGTAAGGGGCGAAGGACTAAAAGAAATCGGAAAAAATTTTACCGGAGGTCTTTCCAACCATATACTGATAAATAGAAAAGGAGAAAAAACACCAATAACAACCAACGGAGCTCCCATAAAAAATATAAAGGGAGAGATTATCGGTGTAGTGCTGGTTTTTAGAGATCAGACCAAAGAAAGGGCCGGGCAACTAGCACTGAAAGATAGTGAACAGCGGTTTCGAAGTGTTTTTGAAAGTTCTTCCATAGGTAAATCCATGACCAGTATGGATGGTTCCTTAATAACAAATAAAGCATTTAGCAGCATGCTGGGATATACTCATGATGAATTTTTAGCCAAAAACTGGAAAGAAATTACACATCCCGAAGATATAAAACAAAGTATGGATATTGCTCAGTCATTAATAGGCGGCAGGAATAAAAGCATCGACTTTGAAAAAAGGTATATTCATAAAAATGGAAATGTTGTCTGGACAAGGGTAAATACTGCTTTACAGCGGGATGATTCCGGCAATCCGTTGTTTTTTATTACCTCAGTAATCGATATTACTGACCGGAAACGAACTGAGGAGCAACTATTTCAGGAAAGAGACCGGATGATAAAATTGGCTGCTACCGCTCCTGGAGTGCTTTGTTCATTTAGAATGTATCCTGATGGCAGGCAGCAGATGCCATATACCAGTCCTTTGGTTTTTAATGTGCTTGGCTTTACTCCTGAAGAATTATCGCAGGATTCATCACATCTTTTACAAAGAATTCACCAGGAAGATGCTGAACATGTAGCCGAATCGATATTTGAATCTGCCCGCACCCTGTTAGCCTGGCGGTGCGAATACCGGTATAATCATCCCATAAAAGGTGAGATATGGGTGGAAGGACACACTGTTCCTACCCGTGAGACCGATGGTTCTACTATCTGGCATGGATTTATTACCGATATTACAGAGCGGAAATTAATTGAAGAAAAAATAAGGAAACTGAATACATATCTGGAGAATAATATTAAACAACGAACGGCCCAGCTCTATGCTTCGAATAAAGAACTGGAGGCATTTGCATATTCTGTATCTCATGATTTACGCACTCCCTTGCGGGGAATTCATGGTTTTACGCGAATTCTTTCCGAAGATTATGCAGATAAACTTGATGATGAAGGTAAGAGAATCTGTTCGGTAATAATGGATAGTACCATTCGCATGGGTGAATTAATTGATCATTTATTGGAATATTCACGCCTTAACCGATTGGAACTTTCAAAAACTTTTATCAATATGAATGCAATGGTAAAGACAATATACCGTGAAATTACAGATAAAACATCCCGGGAAAAAATATCCTTTAAAATTGAAGAACTGAGTCCTGTATATGGTGATAAAAATATGATCCGGCAGGTATGGGAAAACCTGTTGTCTAACGCTGTAAAATATTCTTCCAAAAAAGATTCTCCTGAAATAATTATTTCCTGTCAAACAGAAGATAACAGGTATGTTTATTCTGTAAAGGACAATGGAGCAGGTTTTGATATGAAGTATGTCGATAAACTTTTTGGTGTTTTTCAACGTTTGCATCATGATAAAGAATTTAAAGGAATCGGGGTAGGACTTGCAATAGTGCAGCGGATCATTCACAGACACGATGGAGAAATTTGGGCGGAAGGTGAAAAAAACAAAGGTGCGGTATTTTATTTTTCACTACCTAAAATAAAACCATAAAAAGTGTGGGTAAATTTTGGTAGTATGGTGTAGAAAGATACTTTTGTTATTTGATAGTCCTGAAATTTAATAAATCTTCAAGTATAAAATGAAAGACTTTAAATCTGTTGAAATTCTTATTGTTGAAGATAATCCCAACGATGCCGAACTCATTGTAAGAGCGCTGAAAAAACAAAATCTGGCTAATGATTTATATTTAGCCGAAGACGGTGAGGAAGCCCTGGATTTTGTCTACTGCCGGGGTAAATTTGCCGGACATCCTTGTTCAGGTTCACTTAAGGTTATTTTTCTGGATCTTAAATTACCTAAGGTTGATGGTCTGGAAGTATTAAGAGAACTTAAATCAGATATTTCCACCAAAAGTATTCCGATTGTTATTATTACCTCATCTAAAGAAGACCCGGATATAAAAACAGCGTATGATTTGGGTGTAAATGCTTATGTTGTAAAACCCGTCTCTTTTGAAGATTTTGTAAATGCTATTCAGAAAACTAGTTTATTCTGGTTGCTCGTAAATGAAGCCCCCAAATAAATATTATTGCATGTAATTTCAGCATTCCCCCGTATTGATTATTGATCTGCAGCAGGTACCGTAAAATAAAATGTAGTTCCATTATCGGGTTGGCTTTCTACCCAAATTTCGCCCCTGTGGGTTTCAACAAAATCCCTGCACAAAAGCAATCCGAGGCCGGTTCCTTTTTCTCCTTCGGTACCGAAAGTAGTTTTGGTCTTTGATAGCTGAAACAGATTTTTAATATTTTCCGGCTCTATACCAATACCCTGGTCTTTTATTGAGAAGAGAACGAATGTGTTATTATGTTTTTTCACATCAATAAATATTTTACCTTCCTTTTTACTAAACTTAACCGCATTGGTTAAGAGGTTTCGTAAGACTGTCCTTATCATATTTAAATCCACAAGGATTAATACATCATTTTCAGGAACATTATATTCAACCTTAATATCTTTTTTTTTCGTTAGGTCGGCCACCTGTTCCAGAACCTGCAATATAATATCTGAAGCTTTCACGGAAATTGGATTAAATGTTATTGTGCCGTTCTGGCTTCTGGACCATTGCAGTAAATTCTCCAGCAGGGCATAAGCGCTGTTTGTAGATTCTTTTACCATATTGAGAAAATGCAGCTTTTTTGTATCGTCCCATTTATTATAATGCTCAATAAGCAGGTCAGAATACCCCATAATTACATTAAAGGGATTTTTTAAATCGTGTGCAATTATTGAAAATAATTTGTCTTTTGTAGCATTCGAAGAAGCGAGTTCATCCCGCTGTGCTTTTAGTTCTTCACTTTGTTCTTCAATATGTTGCTGATGCTCTTCAAGAAGGTTATTTAAATTTTGCAGGTCATCAGCTGTCTTCACCAGCAGGCTGTTTTTATCGTTAATTTCAGCAGTGCGCTCATCTACAAGAGTGGCCAGCTTTATTTTTTGTTTTTGTTCCAGTTTAATTCTCCATCTCGATATCAGGACAACAAGAATAAGAGCAAAAATAAAAAGCAGTAATATAAATTCGTTTGTTTTATAAAACGGAGGGATCACCTTCAGCTTGATGTTAAGTGGTTCTTCAGTCCATTTTCTGTCACCGTTTGTAGCTATTACCAGGAACGTATAATTTCCGCCATCAAGGTTGGTATAGGTGGCAGTACGCATATCTGCCGAAGCAGGTATCCATTCTTTATCATAACCTTCAAGTTTATATAAATATTGAACCCTGTGAGGCGCCGTATAATTTAGCGATGCAAATTCAAAAGAAATATCCCGTTCATTGGGATTTAACTGAATTTGGGTAATCTGACTAATGGGGATGTTAACCAGTGAATCTTTTACTGAATAAGTAAAATAATCGAGCTTATGGTTATTAATTTTTAAAGAAGTAAGTACCACATTGGTTTTACTGGTATCATCCTGAATATTTTCGGGGTTGAAAAGCACAAACCCCTTGTTGGTTCCCATATATATCCGGCCATCAGAAAGTCGGGTATCCGATTTATCATCAAAATGGTTATCGGGAAGGCCATCGCGGATATCATAATTTCTGAATGTTTCTGTAGCAATCGAAAATCTCGACAAGCCTGATTCAGTGCTAATCCATATATTGTCATTTTTATCGATAATTAAACCATAAATAAAACTATGTGTAAGACCATCTTCAACAGTATACCGCTTATTCTCCCCGGTTTGCAGGTTGTATGAGAATAAACCGTTTCCAATAGTGCCAATCCACATTGTACCTTTTGAGTCGAAACTTAAAGTTTTTGGGGTGCCGGGATTAAAAATCGGGGTAAAGTTATCGGTATCATAATTGTATTTATCTAATCCACCAACACTTCCAATCCAAAGATTATTTTTATTACCAGGATATACTATCCAACTTTGATTTCCTGAAATACTTGTGGAATCGTCATCATCTGAAAAGTAGATCCTGTAATCAAGATTTTTTCTGTTTCTGTTCCTCCACTCTGATTCTTCAATTTTTAGCAGCCCCTTTCTAAAAAGTCCAATCCAGAGATTATTCTTTTGGTCGAAAGCTATGGTATAAATGGAGTGGTCTTTAAGAGCAGGATCAAATACATACGAATTAATCTTATTGTAATTTTTATCGTACCGGTACAAGCTTCTTATACTGCTCATCCATATGGTGCTGTCGGGAGCCAGAGCTAGGGTAAGTATTTTATTATCCTCATAGCTGGTTCCGGGTAAATAATGTTTAAAATCCCAGGTTTTCTGATCATATACAACAAATCCATAATATGTTCCGGCAATCAATTGTCCCCGGCTATCTTCAATACAGTCCGTAAAAGCATTAATGTCGCCTGCATATTGTTGATCATCCGGTATGGTATGGACTTCGAACTTTTGATTAAAAGGTGAATATTTTGATATTCCCCTTCCGTAAGTTCCTACAAAAACCGTATTTGTTTTATCTACCAGTATGGACTGGATTTCATTTGATAATAAGGTTTCAGGATTTTCGGTTTTATGCAGGTTTATCTGTGATGTTCGGGTATGATAATTAAAAACAATGAATCCTGCTCCGTTGGTGGCGATCAACAAATCACCTTTCCAGTCCTGGGCAATTTGTAATATCCGAATGGGTGATGAATGATGTTTTGTCTGAAGAAATTCATAAAGTATAAAATGATCCTTTGCAGAATCATATCTAGCAAGATGCCCATTATTATCGCCCAGCCAGATGTTTCCATCCCGATCTTCAAAAAGGCAGGAAATTTTATCGGAAGGTAGTGAATTCGGAGAATTACTGTATTGATAAGTGGTAATCGTTTCATCTACAAGGTTCATTTTACTTAACCCTCCCCCTTCGGTAGCAATCCATAGTTGCTGATCTTTGTCTATTATAATATCGTTTATATAATCAGATTGCAGACCGCCTTTTTTTCCTTCATTTTGTTTGAACCAGGTTATTTTTCTGGTTTTATAGTCGATTTTATTTACTCCGCCTCCCTGGGTGGCCAGCCATATATTTTTATTAGCATCCTGTGTAATTGCAGAAATCTCGCCGGCGCTAATGGAGTTTTCACCTGCTTCTGCCGGTATATGGGTGAAACTTTCTGTCTTTTTATCAAAAATATCAATACCCCAGGTGCCTACCCATATGTTGCCATCCGTGTCTTCAAATAAACTGAATGCTACATCAATAAAAAGGGATCGCGCATTTTCCGGATCGGCATAAAATGCATCAATTGTGTATCCATTGTATCGGTTAAGCCCATGGTAGGTCCCTATCCAGATATAACCTTCAGAATCCTGGATCATATCTAAAATATGCCCCTGGGATAACCCGTCACCCGAAGTAATATGCTGAAAACGGATAGGATTAGTAGTGGTGAAAGCAATATTATACCAGAGAATAATTATGAGTGTAATAAAAATACGTTTCATGAAATTATTTAAGTACATGTGTACAATACGTCAAATTAGAGAATTGGATATAGT
>JAFGSZ010000096.1 GCA_016934395.1 Bacteroidales bacterium | reverse complement strand
TCTATTTCAGGCCCCGAATCGGTACTTGATACTCTTAAACAAGTGTATACTCAACAAATAATCGCCGGGAATTTAACCGATACCCTGGAAAAGGAAGTCGCCCTAAAAGAAATAGAACAGGTAAAATTTTCGCACAAAAAAGTTAAAATAATCTTACCCGTAGACAAGTTTACCGAATCGAACTATGTTGTGCCGTTAAAGGCATTTAACGCTCCCGATTCACTAACTGTTATAACATTTCCAAGTTCGATAAGGATAAGTTACAGGGTTACTCTCAGCTATTATGAAAAAGCTTCGGCTGATCTGTTTATTCCTTACATAGACTTTAATGAGGCAGAAGCAGATGTAAATAAATTAAAAGTACAGCTCTCTCCCCTGCCTGAATATGTGCATTCTGTTAGTATATACCCAACAAGTGTTGAATATTTAATAAAACGGTAATGCTAAAGGTAGGAATTACAGGAGGTATTGGCAGCGGAAAATCCACAGTATGTAAAATATTCGGAATACTTGGAATTCCCGTATTCGATTCAGATGCAGAAGCTAATAAAATTACAGATAAAAATCCTGAAGTTAAAAAAGAACTCATTCAGCTGTTTGGTAAAAACATTTATACCGGTAATGGATTAGACCGTAAAAAACTTGCAGCAATAATATTTGAAGATAAAAAATCCCTGAAAAAAGTAAATGACTTAATACATCCACGGGTGGGTTTAGCTTTTTCAGACTGGCTGAAAACACAAGCATCACAATATATAATTCAGGAAGCCGCTATATTATTCGAAAGCGGGGCATATCAGTTTATGGATAAAATTATTACAATATCTGCTCCGGAAGATCTCAGGATTAGCAGAATATTAACCAGAAAGAATATGACTGCAGAAAAAGCACACGAAATAATTAATACCCAGTGGACGGATGAACAAAAAATAAAAATGTCTGATTATGTAATAATAAATGATCAACAGACACTAATTTTACCGCAGGTATTGCATATTCATCATTCACTTTTAGAAATTTCAAGTAATAATAAATAACATGGGAAAATTTGGAAAATGGATTGGCGCAGGATTGGGATGGACTTTTGGAGGGCCAATAGGTGCAATATTGGGTTTTGGCCTGGGATCACTGGTTGATGCTTCGGCTGCAACAACCCAGACACGCACTTATACAACCACCACTCCGGGAGATTTTGTAGCCAGCTTATTAGTTCTTGTAGCTGCTGTAATGAAAGCCGATGGAAAAGTTTTACAATCGGAATTGAATTATGTAAAATCCTACTTTGTTCAGTCTTTTGGCAAAAATTCAGCTGCTGAAGCCGTAAGGATGCTTGGTGGTATAATTAAACAGAACATTCCGGTAAAAGATGTTTGCATGCAAATTAAACACCGGCTTGATTATTCCTCCAGGCTGCAAATGATGCATTTTTTATATGGAATTGCGAATGCAGATGGAAAAATAGATGAAAATGAACTTAAAACCATAAGTGAAATTGCCTACCATCTTGGAATTAGTTCGGCCGACCAGATGTCCATTAAAAGTATGTTTATTAAATCTACCGATTCAGCATATAAAATACTGGGCGTAGACCAAAGCGCTTCAAATGATGAAATTAAAAAAGCCTATCGGAAGCTGGCTGTAAAGTACCATCCCGATAAAGTAAATTACCTTGGAGATGAAATCCGTGAAGCTGCCAATGAAAAATTCAGGAAAATAAATGAAGCCTACGAAGCTATAAAAGCAGAAAGAGGGATTACTTAACAAAATAATACCTAAATTTATTTCCCGTTTATATTCAGAATCGTATTTTTGCATGCGAATTATTTAAAATTAAGTATTTATGAATCTTAAAGACATTTTATCGATTTCAGGAAAAGGGGGACTATTTAAATTTATCTCCCAGGGAAGGAATGGAGTTATTGTGGAATCGTTTGAAGACAAGAAACGATTAATCGTTCATTCTTCAACAAAGGTAAGCGCCCTCGAAGATATTTCAGTATTTACGCAGGAAGAAGAAATTCCCCTTGCCGATGTGCTAAAAAACATCTTTGAAAAAACCAGCGGTGGTGAATCGATAGATTATAAATCGGATCCGGAAACCTTAAAAAAGTATTTTGGCGAAATACTTCCGGAATATGACCGTGAAAAGGTTTATGTTTCAGATATTAAAAAAATTATCAACTGGTATAATATTCTTCATAAATTCGATTTATTAAGGTTCGAAGAAGAAAAAGAAGAAGAAAAAGAGAATACAACCAAAGAAAAACAGGAAACTACAAAAGCTGCCAGGCCGGCAACCGAAAATAAAGAGAAATCTGTTTCTAAAGCAAAAATGCCGGCAAAGCCAAAAACTAAACAAGGTAGTTCCACTACACAGAGAAAAGAAAAAAGCAGATAACCACTTATTTTGAATTAAGGTTTTAACTTCAGGAATACATTTTGAAACTTCTCCGAAGTTGAACGTTAATAAATTTTTATATACATCTAAAAACATTCCTTTTGTTTAGTTGTATTCTTAATTGTTTGTCTTAATCAGAATCAGACTTGTTAATGAAAAAAGATAGCCGGGACTATAGTAAAGGAAAAACATCCCTGTTTATAATTCTTATTTTTACCGGCTGTTTGACATATATCCTGTTGCGTAATATTATTTTTGGTACAGTTACCTGGAATTTTTTGCCCTTTATAGCTATAAATAAGGCCCTGGCTTTAACTGCAATTATCCTTCTTGTATTTGTCTTTTCAGGAAAAAGAATAAGACAATCGCGAGCGGGTTTATTTAGAAACCTCACCAATCACCTGCCATTAATCGGGAATACTGCTCTGATTATGATCTCAGCGCATTCACTGATTTCAATTCGAATGTTAAATCCTGAATTGTTTTCGAGATTCTATAATTTTAATACACTAAATATTTGGGGTATACTCGCTATTATTGCCGGAGTTTTTGCCTTTTTATTGATTCTTATTTATTATTTTAATATACAATCGACTCGTGAAAAAAATCAGTTTCGGTTGTTTCTGAAAAGAATAAAAATCTCCTGGCTCATAATTAGTCTGGTCTTTATTCATGTGTTTTTTACAGGATTCACAGAGTGGATTCATGTGGCTTCCTGGCCCGGATATCTGGTACCTGAATCGCTGATAATTGCAATATTTATTGTTTCAGGATTATATTTTTTCACCAGGGGAAAATAAAAAACCTGTCGATTTGAGACAGGTTAAATTATTTTCAGCACAAAGATTTCACTTAATTCTTAATTTCTTTCGATTTTACTAGTTTTTCAGCCATAAGCACGGCATTATAGGCATTAACAACACCGCCGGTTACGGATAACTTGTTAAGGGTGGTAAGCTTTGGCTTTTTACCTTTTGATTTTTCATAGGGCGCAAGTACTTTAACCGTTTCGTAAGGAGTGCTCGATTTCATAATAATATCCTTTACCTCCACAGCGCTAAGTTCGGGGTAATATGAAATAAGTAATGCTGCCACTCCGGCAACAACAGGAGAAGCCATACTGGTGCCGCTATAAATCTCGTATTGATTTCCGGGCAGGGATGATAATAATTTTACGCCTGGAGCAAATACATCAACGGTTTTTTTACCATAATTTGTAAATCCGGCAATAAAGTGGTCATCAGCATTTTTTGAAGTGGCGCCGACAGAAATCCAGTTTTTTGCAATTTGCTTTTTATTGATATTCCCAATCGGGTAACTTGG
Organism: Bacteroidales bacterium; assembly: GCA_016934395.1. Classification (GTDB taxonomy): domain Bacteria; phylum Bacteroidota; class Bacteroidia; order Bacteroidales; family UBA10428; genus JAFGSZ01. The sequence continues at coordinate 1,751 of JAFGSZ010000096.1, read as the reverse complement.
ATATTTATCAATGTTCCTGCTATCGTTTCCTGCTGCATGTACCAATAATACATTATTATCCTGAGCATATTTGATCGCCTCATCCACGGCATATTTCTGGGGAGAGTATTTTTTCCCGAAACTCATATTAATTACCCGGGCCCCATTATCAACAGCATAGTGTATAGCGTTAGCCACATCTTTATCGCGCTCATCACCATCAGGTACTACGCGTAATACCATGATCTTCACATTTTCAACAATACCCCTTGTGCCAATGTCATTATCACGGTTAGCTGCAACTATTCCTGCTACATGAGTTCCATGCTCGGCGTGTTCGCCAAATACAATATTATTCCCGTAATTATTGTCATTTGTGTTTTCCGGATCATCACCAATAATTTCTCTGGGAGTATATTCCAGGTTATAATGGTAATTTACCAGTCGATAATTATATGATTTTATCTTATTAAAAATTTCGCTGCTAAAACCATATTGATATCTGGGAAACAAAAATTCATAAGCATTTTTAATGGTGTCATTTTCCCCAATGGTATCAATTTCCTTTATATCTTCAAAGGTAAAAACCTCTTTATTCAGAAAACCAGCAATTACACTGTCTGCCATCAGATAGTCAGATTCAAAAGATAAAAACCGCTCATAACTTTCTTCTGCTTGTTTTTTCCCCGTTTCATAATCCTTTTTGGCAGACAAAAAAAGCTTATAATTTTCCCGGTCTTCTTTTGCTATTTCACTTTTCTTTTTATTCTTAAACAGGTCGGAATATTTTCTGTAAATTCTTGTTGATTCGAGGTTTTCATATACTATCATTTCCCCCTGGCTATTACCCAGAAAGTTCCAGCCGTGAATATCATCAATAAATCCATTGTTATCATCATCAATGCCGTTATCCGGGATTTCGTCTTTATTAACCCAGATTTTACCTTGTAAATCTTCATGATTGGTATCAATTCCCGAATCGATAATGCCAACTATAACAGTCTTTGATTCTTTATTCTTTAATATGGCATCATAAGCACGTTCGGTGCTTACACCCTCAATATTATCTTCTTCCCGGTCGAGATTAAACCAGTTAAAAAATTCTAACTTAGCTGAATCCAGATAGTTTGGAATATGGCCTTTATCTTTATAATCTCCCGAAAATGCACGTATTGCAAAGCAAAACCCAACCACAAGTATAAAAATCTTCTTTTGCATATAATTTTTATTTAATTTGAATTGTATTTACGATAATTAACAATTTCTTAATAAAAAGGTTAAAAATACCAAACCTGATCTTAAGATCCAACTAACCAATACAAATAGTGCATATTTATGCATATAAAATAATATGTTCTTTTACATATCCTGCCGATAAAAAGATACATAATTTTCGAGGAATTTATAACTGGTAAAAAATACCCGATGATTGAAATTTAAATATCATAACAGAATCCATTTACAAAACTCGTGAGAATTTAATACTTCTGAAACATCCAAAAATATTTTTATATTTTTAACTAAAAATCCGAAAAATTTCACATTCTGTTTACCATGAATATTCAGGTTTTTACATATGGAACTCTACAATCACCCTTTATAATGAAGGCTTTAACAAATCGTGCATTTCAAGGCCGACCGGCCATTTTGTTAAATTATGCTGTATTTCGTGTAAAACAAACAAAGTATCCGGGAATAATACCTTTAAAAGGAAGCCTTGTTGAAGGAATATTATATGGAGGCCTTGACCGGCATGTCTTACATCTTCTTGA
>JAFGSZ010000016.1 GCA_016934395.1 Bacteroidales bacterium | reverse complement strand
CAGGTGGCAGGACCGACCGCAAAGGATTGTTCCGGTGGAACAATACAGGAAGGGGCCAGGAAGAGCGAAGGCCATTTCCGCCACCAGTTGAAAAACAAGAAAATATTGAAATTTGCCCAGGTGGCGGAAATGGTAGACGCGCATGGTTGAGGGCCATGTGTCTGTAAAAGACGTGCAGGTTCAATTCCTGTCCTGGGCACACTTAACCGGATAAATTCCGGTTTTTTTATCGCCAGATTGTATTCAACATGGCATCAAAAATAATATTCCCGGATCCAAATACAGCCAATGACGATGGCTTGGTGGCAGTTGGAGGAAATCTAAATGTTGATACCCTGATTGAAGCGTATTCGCACGGAATATTTCCCTGGTATAACGAAACTACCCCTATTTTATGGTGGTCACCAGATCCCAGGCTGGTTCTGTTTCCTCAAAAACTGAAAGTAACAAAAAGTCTGAGGCAGAAAATTAATCAGCATTATTTTGATGTACGATTTGATACCTGTTTTGAAAAGGTAATTCACCATTGTGCTGCTGTTTCCCGAAAAGATCAACCCGGAACCTGGATTACACCGGAAATGACAGAAGCATATATTAAACTGTTTCATGCGGGTTATGCCCATTCCGTTGAATCCTTTTACAAGAATGAACTGGCAGGAGGACTTTATGGAGTTGCTCTGGGTAAAGTATTTTTTGGCGAATCTATGTTTTTTCTAAAATCAGACGCCTCTAAAATTGCTCTATATTATCTTGTTGAAAAACTTAAAAAAATGAATTTTGATTTTATAGATGCGCAACAACCCACATCACATTTGCAAAGTCTTGGTGCCGAGGAAATCAGAAGAGAAAAGTTTCTGGAAATGTTGTCGAAGGCATTAAAATGCCCGGCGCTAAATGGAAAGTGGACTGATTGGAATACGAACTAATATCCTATTACCCATAATATTCGTTCCTGATCGGCACATTTTTCTGTGAGCGAGATTAAATCTATGTTTACATTTATTAATAATGTGTGATAGTTTTTCCAGGATTGTTCCCAGTTTTTGTCTTTTGAAGATAATTCACCCAGAAATTCATTTCCCAGAAACTGGCTGGAAACAAAGCTGGAAAATTCTGCCTGTGTTTTAATGGAATTCAGATTTTCAAGATTTTTAATTAATTCATTGCGTAAAGGAATAATTTTTCTGGAATTGTACTTTGTAGGAAAAAAATAATCGTAAAGTTTATTGGCACTCTCAAAACACTTTGTGAAAAGATTAAAAACTTCGCTATCCACAAATTTGGATTCTTTATCACAACGCACATAATTATTATTGTCTCCTGTGATATTTAATTCCACAAAATTCAGGTTATTCGAATCGTAGACAGAAATTTCCATGTTGAACCGGATTTATTTTAACCGAAATAAAAGTATTAAAATTCTAACTAGTTACCAAAAATAGCGCTTTACATAAATCATTTTTTATTAACCATAAATTTACTGATACTATATTTCATTGGAATCGCATTGCTGATAATTTTTTAATTACGTTTCTCATATTAAATTTACAGTCTGGATTATCTTCTCAAATTATATAAATAATGACAGATATCAACGAATTTAAAAAATACGCATATCAATTTATCGACTGGATTGCTGATTATTATAAAAATATTGAAAGCTATCCGGTAAAATCCCAGTCAGTGCCCGGTGAAATTTATTCTAAACTCCCGGAATCTCCTCCGGAATCCGGAGAAAGTATAGAAAAAATCTTTAATGATTTTCAGCAGCTTATACTCCCGGGAATAACCCACTGGCAAAGTCCGGGATTCCATGCTTATTTTCCGGCAAATACCAGTTTTCCTTCAATATTGGCAGAAATGTTAACTGCTGCACTGGGCGCACAATGTATGAAGTGGGAAACTTCTCCGGCAGCAGCAGAACTGGAAGAAAAGATGATGGACTGGCTGAAAAATATGATCGGTCTGCCTTCCGGATTTAGCGGGGTTATTCAGGATTCAGCTTCCACTGCTACTTTGTGCGCCATATTAACTGCGCGTGAATATATCAGTGATTTTAGTGTGAATACGAATGGAATAACCCATAATAAATACCGGGTGTTTTGTTCTTCCGAAGCCCATTCATCGGTTGAGAAAGCTGTAAAAATTGCCGGTCTGGGAAAAATTAATCTGGTAAAGATTGACGTTGACGACAAGTTCAGTATGAAACCGGACGCATTGGAGAAAGCAATTATTGCAGATAATAAAAACGGATTTTTTCCGCTGTGTGTTGTTGCAGCACTGGGCACTACCGGTTCGACCGCTATTGATCCGTTAAAGGAAATCGGGTCCATCTGCAGAAAATATAACACATGGCTCCATGTTGATGCGGCTTATGCCGGTTCGGCCCTAGTGCTTGAAAAATACCGGTGGATGATTAAAGGTATTGAAATGGTGGATAGTTTTGTTTTTAATCCTCACAAATGGATGTTTACAAATTTTGACTGCTCTGCCTATTTTGTAAAAAATAAAGATGTGCTGGTAAAAACTTTTCAACTGGTACCGGAATACCTGCGTACCAACACGCAAGGGAAAAAGAACGATTATTCCGACTGGGGGGTGCAGTTGGGGAGACGGTTCAGGGCTTTAAAACTCTGGTTTGTTTTACGAAATTACGGAGTAACAGAAATTCAGCAAACCCTGGAAAAACATATTAAACTGGCAAAACAATTTGCCGGGTGGATTTCTGAAACCGAACATTTTGAAATTCTTGCCCCGGTAAGTTTTAATGTAATATGTTTCCGGTATCTTCCGAAACAAAAAAAATCTGTGGAAGAAATAAACAAGTTTAATGAGGACCTGTTGTTTGAAATAAATAAAACCGGCAAAATCTATTTGTCGCATACCAAGCTTAACGGAAACTATACAATCAGGATGGTGACAGGTCAGACGAATATCGAGGAGCATCACGTTATTCGGGCATGGGAGATAATTAAAACTACAGCTCAAACCTTGGATAAAAACTAATTAATTTTGAAAAAACATAAAAAAGAATTGCTTTCTGATTTATTCAGGCATTGGTGCGGCGAGGAAATAACATTTATTAATTCCTTACCTGAATCGGGATCCAACAGGGATTATTTCAGGCTAAAAAGTATGCATCATTCAGCTATTGGAGTTTATAATGCCGATAACCGCGAAAACAAGGCATTTATTTATCTTTCTGAACACTTAAGAAAAAGTGATGTAAATGTACCCGGACTATTTGAGGTTAACCTGGATAAAAACATTTATTTGCAGGAAGACCTCGGTGATGTTACCTTGTTTAACTGGCTCGAAGAAAATAATTTTATTGGAAAATCAACCCATGAAGTAAAGGACATTTATAAAAGAGTTATTACTGAAATGCCCAAATTCCAAATCAGGGCTGCAACAAACCTGGATTTTTCGGTAAGTTATCCGAGAGCTGCATTCGATTACCAAAGTATGATGTGGGATCTGAATTATTTCAAACATTATTTCCTGAAACTGGCAGGGATCCGGTTTGATGAGCAATACCTTGAAGAAGATTTTAAACACCTGGCTTCATTTTTAACCGAGGCAGACAGTGACTATTTTCTTTTTCGCGATTTTCAGTCGCGTAATATTATGCTTAAGAACAACGAGCTGTTTTTTATAGATTACCAGGGAGGAAGAAAAGGCGCCCTTCATTATGATCTTGCGTCTTTGTTATTTGAATCAAAAACCGCTTTACCTTTCGATTTAAAAGAAGAAATGCGGGAATTTTATATCAGCAAAATAGCGGAGATAATCCCCTCTTTTAAAAGTCAGAATTTTCTTAAGTATTATTTCGGATTCGTGTTGATCCGCATAATGCAGGCCATGGGAGCATACGGATACCGGGGATATTTTGAAAGGAAAACTATGTTTTTGCGAAGTATCCCGCAGGCAATTAACGATTTGGAATGGATTTTATCAAATGTCAAGTTCCCGGTTGAACTTCCTGAACTTACCAAATGTTATCAGTCAATTTGTAATTCATCAGGCCTGAGGGAAATTGCAAACGAAGACAAAATTTTAACGGTATATATCAATAGTTTTTCATATAAAAAAGGCATTCCCCCCGATTATTCAGAACATGGAGGAGGATATGTGTTTGATTGCCGTGCATTGCCAAATCCGGGACGTTATGAAGAATACCAGAATTTAACAGGATTGGACCGGCCTGTAATTCAATTTCTTGAAAAAGAAGAAAGAGTCACAGATTTTTTAGATACGATATTTCATTTAATTGAGAATTCGTTAAAAATATATCAACAAAGAGGATTTACAAGGCTTTCGATTAATTTTGGATGCACGGGAGGACAGCATCGCTCTGTATATTCTGCTGAAAAAACTAAACAATTTATTGAAAATAATGTTGGAGTAAAAGTAATAATCAACCACAGAGAATTGGAACATAAGGAGCAATAGGGAGAATGTATGACAAAGACTATGTGTAAGAAATCCTATGACAAAGTATTAATAATACGCTCAAAAAAAGCCAGGTATACCTGTAAAAAATGCAGGGAGACAGCACCGGCCAAAGATCATTTGTGCAAGCCGGTTAAAACTTAATTACTATGAAAGCTATGATTCTGGCTGCAGGAATAGGCTCAAGATTAAAACCATTAACTGACAACCAGCCGAAAGCCCTGATTAAAATTGATGAAGTAACCTTACTTGAGCATACCATTAATTATCTGAAATACCATGGCATAAATGAGATTATTGTTAATGTGTATCATTTTGCCAGCGAAGTAATACATTATTTGAAGGAGAAAAATAATTTCGGCATCCGGATTGAAGTTTCTGATGAAACCGGCAAACTTTTAAACACCGGTGGAGGGCTAAAAAAAGCGGAATGGTTTTTTAATAATAATTCACCTTTTATTCTTACAGCAGTTGATGTTTTTACGGATCTTAATTTAAACGATCTGCTCGAATATCATAAAGAACAAAAAGCTTTGGTTACCCTGGCAGTAAAGAACAGACCTTCTACACGTGAGTTGTTATTTTCAGCGCAAATGTTACTTTGTGGATGGAAGAGCAATATTACCAGTGAAATAAAATATGTTTCGGATATTACCCATTACCGGTATGCCATTGCTTTTAGCGGAATCCATGTTATTCAGCCCGAAATATTTAAATTGGTTACTGAAGAGGGCCCTTTTCCAATTATTGACTTGTATTTGAGACTTGCCAACCGGCATAAAATTGTGGGTTTTGTAAATAACAATTCAAAGTGGTATGAACTGGGCCGGTATGAAAATTTCAGCAGAATGGAAAGGGAATTAGGTTTTAAGGAGGTAATAAATAAATACAATAAAAAATAGATATTAATAATAATATACCGGTGTAAAAGCGATGAAAAATCAAAACACGACTAATAATTCCAACAGTAAAAGTAGTGTTGATCTGCTTGTTGAACCTTTTCAACGGTTTTTTAATACCGAAGCATCAGGGGGTATAATATTGTTAATATTTACAATTTTTGCGCTGATATGGGCCAATAGCAGATGGAGCGATTATTATTTCCATTTTTGGGAAAACCATCTAACACTGGGAATCGGGAGTTTTGAACTCTCAAAAACTTTGCATCACTGGATCAACGATGGTTTAATGGCAATATTTTTCTTTGTTGTGGGCCTGGAAATTAAACGCGAACTTATTGTAGGAGAATTATCAAGTTTTAAAAAGGGAATTTTACCCATAACGGCTGCACTTGGGGGAATGCTGTTACCTGCTCTCTTATACGTTTTTTTAAATAAAAATCCTGAAACAGCCGGAGGATGGGGGATACCAATGGCAACAGATATTGCCTTTTCTCTTGGAATCCTGAGCCTCTTAGGCAAACGTGTCCCCATAAGTCTTAAGGTATTTCTTGTGGCACTTGCCATTGTTGATGATCTGGGGGCAATTTTGGTAATCGCTTTGTTTTATAGTGCTGATATTCATTTATCGTATCTCCTTATCGGTTTGGGTTTGTTTCTTATTTTGGTGCTATTTAATATTTTAAAACTTAGAAACGTGCACATATATATGGCTATCGGTTGGATAATCTGGTATATGTTTTTAAAATCGGGCATTCACCCGACAATTGCGGGTGTATTAATAGCTTTTACCATTCCGTTAAAAAGAAAAATTAACGTAAGTACATTCCGGCATCAAATGGAAGATAACCTTGAGGAATTTTGCGAAGATGGTTGTCCGGATGAAACAACCTTAACGCACGAACAATTAGCCGCAATAGATAATATTGAAGATAAGCTCGATCATGTTAAAAGTCCGGCACAGTACCTGGAACATTCACTGCATAATTTTGTAACCTACATTGTTATGCCCATATTTGCACTGGCTAATGCGGGGGTAATGTTTAATATTGCAGGATTTTCAAGTTTATTTAATTCCCTTAGCGGAACCATAGAAGTAAGCCTTATTGTTGGAAAAGTATCCGGAATATTTTTATTTACATGGGTAAGTGTGAAATTGGGATTGGCGGTATTACCAGTAAAGGTAAGATGGGTGCATATTCTCGGATTAGGATTTATCGGTGGTATGGGATTTACCATGTCAATTTTTATTACTAACCTGGCTTTTAAAGGCGGTGATTTGTTAAATCCTGCAAAAATAGGTATCCTTATTGGTTCATTAGTTGCAGGTATTATTGGCTACCTGTTGTTAAGAGCAACACTTAAAGATGTAAGAAAAGTAAAATAAGAAATTATGTGTTATACTATATCGGGACAATAATGAAAAGTGAAGTTGAAGAGCTAAATCTGCGGTTTGGGAAAGAAGCTCCAGAAAATGTACTGCAATATTTTTTAAAAGAGTACAAAGGTAAAATAGTGTTGGGTTCGAGTCTTGGTCCGGAAGACCAGGTGATTACCCATATGATGATTAATATTGATAAGGAGGCAAGAATTTTTACACTTGATACCGGAAGGCTATTTCCTGAAACATACGAATTGCTCGATAAAACAGAAAAAAGATATGGAAAAAAGATTGAGGTTTTTTTTCCGGATAACCATCAGGTTGAAGAAATGGTTCAAAAAAAGGGCATAAACTTGTTTTATGAAAGTGTAAAAAACAGGAAACAATGTTGTAATATCCGAAAAGTAGTCCCCTCTAAAAGGGCATTATCCGGTATGGATGTTTGGATAAACGGAATTCGTAAAGACCAGACAGTTTCAAGGTTTTTTAATCAGATGGTAGAATGGGATGAGCATAATGCTTTAATTAAATTAAATCCCTTATTAAACTGGACGGAGAAGGATGTTTGGCAATATGTTAAAGAAAATAATATACCTTATAATGCGTTGCACGATAAAGGATTTCCAAGCATAGGCTGCCAACCCTGTACACGTGCTGTAAAACCCGATGAAGATGTCAGGGCCGGACGCTGGTGGTGGGAACAGCCGGAACATAAAGAATGCGGATTACATAATCAGGAATAATATAATCCATTTAAAATCCGGTTAAAACAGCCATTTCCATAAAGGTTTTTCTGGATCCAATCATGTAACTAATAATCTGTTTCGTACGTATTGGTGAGTGTTATAATTAAAAAATTACCAAAATGGCAAAAGGAGCTCAATTAATTACACACAAGGGTAAAGAAATATATTTTGTGAATTACTCGGGAATTAAGAATAATGATGAATTTCTTGATGTGATTAATAGTACAAATGAATTCAGAAAAGGCCTTATGGCTAAAGGGGAAAAGGATTTGTTAATGCTTGTTGATGTGTCTGAAACATTTATTTTTGGTGAAGTATTTACCAGATTGAAAGAATCCGGAAAACTTACTAAACCCCTTCTTAAAAAAGAGGCCATTGTTGGAGTCACCGGATCAAGAAAAATATTGCTTCAAACAGCCAATGCATTTACTTCATTAAAATTTAAAGTATTTTCTACGGTTGAAGAAGCCAAGGACTGGCTTGTAGCTGACTAGTTATAACTTTTCTATCCAATAACACCCGAACCCAGCAATTCATAATTTTCATACCAGGCAGCAAACTGGCCCGGAGTAATCCCTCTTTGGGGAATTTCAAACACTATGTACAATCCATCTGAATGCATAAACAAAGTTGCAGCCTGCAAGGATTGCCGGTAACGAATTCTAACGTTCAGAGTTTTAGACTGACCCGGAAGTAATTCCAGATCTTTGCGTATCCAATGAATATCGGGTTTGGGAATAAATAAGCCTTTTCGGTATAATCCGGGGTGTTCCTGCCCCAAACCGGTATACACAATATTATTGACAACATCGATATCCAGCACAAAAGATTGTTTGGGCCGCCCGCCGATATTTAATCCTTTATTCTGACCAATAGTAAAAAAATGGGCGCCATTATGTTCACCAACCTGCTTCCCGTATTCAGACTTATAAATATATTGTGCCGATACATTTTTTAAATCAGGTAAATCCGGATTTCCTGAAATTTTTGTTAATGACTTATCTTTATATATTGGACAATCAACCGGAATTTCGATAGTAATACCTTTTTTGGATTTTAATTTTTGCTGTAGAAATGCCGGTAAATCAACTTTTCCAACAAAACAGATTCCTTGCGAATCTTTTTTTTGTGCAGTAGCCAGATCCTGTTCTTCGGCGATTTTCCTGATTTCCGATTTGTACATATGGCCAATTGGAAAAAGGGCCATTTTTAATTGTTCCTGTGAAAGCTGGCATAAAAAATAACTTTGCTCTTTTGAAGGATCGGTTCCTGCCAGCAGGCGATAAATGGTCTGGTTACCGGTTTGTGTAATGTCTTTTCTGCAATAATGGCCTGTGGCTACATAATCTGCTCCAAGCTTCCTGGCTTCCTTAATAAACAAATCGAATTTTACTTCCCGGTTACACAATACATCCGGATTAGGAGTGCGGCCTCTTTGATACTCGGAAAACATATAATCCACAACTTTTTCACGGTATTCTTTGCTAAAGTCTACAGTAAAAAATGGAATATCGAGCTTACGGGCTACCAGTTCTGCAAATATTTTATCATCTTCCCAGGGGCAATCCCCTGAAAGGGTTCCGGTGGTATCGTGCCAGTTGATCATAAACAAACCGGTTACATCATATCCCTGTTGTTTCAGCAGATATGCTGCAACACTGGAATCCACACCACCTGAAAGTCCTACAACTACTTTGTTCATAATCAATAGTTCAAAACAGGTGGGCAAAGGTAACAAAAAGCATTGAAATTAGTTTTGATGATAATTTGATATAAATAGTATAGAAGATTATGAGGTGTTTTAATATGAAAATATTTTGTAATTTGATCATCAATTCTTTATATAAGTAAAATTTTCATACCTGAGAATTCAGAGACAATAATACTACCATGAAAACACAAAAAATACTACCGGGTTTCTTCGTTTTTATTTGTTTGTTATTCCTTTTTACTGCTTGCCTTGAATATAAAATAACCACCCGAGTGCATTCCGATGGTTCCCTGGAACGGATTATTACTGTAAAAGGAGATTCTGGAGAGATTTTTAGCGGTTCGCTTATGGTTCCTGTTGACAGTTCATGGGACATTACCACGAGCTGGGAAGATGCACCGGATAAGGAGTGGGGGAAAAAGAAACGCTATGTATATTCCGCGCGAAAAGTATTTAACAATGTCCATCAGTTAAATGCTGAATTTGCCGGGGATTCAGGAATTTTCTCCAGAATAACTCCTTATGTGGATATTCACAAACGTTTTAAATGGTTCTTTACCTATATCGGGTATAAGGAAACTTATCCTGCCTATTTTCCATTCACCGGTATACCGTATTCTGATTATCTCTCCGAGTATGAACTGCAGGTATTCCTGGATTCTGACAGGGAAAATTATATCTATATCCCTGAAAAAGATAGTTTTTTATTACGCGAAAATGCAACAAATATACCTGTGCTCTCTCAGGCTGACAGCATGAAAGTAAAAAAAGTGCTTGAAAACATTGAAAGCCGTTTTTCATCCTGGCAGGGTGAAGCAATTGTTAAGGAATTTGAAAGTATAGTGAATAAAATATTCGAAGAAGAATCTCAATTTAAAAACCTGGCCCTAGATTTCCCGGCAGTTCACGACAGTCTTGTAAACGTAATTTCAGCAGAAGAACCCGATTATTGGGATGCTGAAAAATTAATACAATTGTGCAGTAAATGGATGGGAGATACTTTACTAATAAAAATGTATACGTTACATGTAGAAGACTTTGAAACCTTCAATAAAAAATTGAAAAAAGAAATATATCCTTTTGATCAATATGAAAGTGAAGTGATTTTACCCGGTTTACTAACCAATTCCAATTCAGACACTATTCAGGGCAATACCCTGATCTGGAAGTATAGCTTTACGGATTTTTATATAAAAGACTTTATTATGCAGGCAGAATCCCGAATACTAAATAGCTGGGCGCTGGTGGTTACCGGGATACTTACCGTGTTAATATTCTTTCTGATAATTTTCAGGTTGATTAAAAAACGTTAAGGAGGCACGAGTGCGATAAATTTTCAAATCAATTGTTATGGTTCCTATCATATTTTCACTATGTTGGTTACTGCCATAAACCTATAATTCCGCCACTAATAATAAATGAAAGCACAGGGTAAAGTGAAGTGATTAAAAAAAGCTTTACGGAACGGCTTTCATATATATAATTAATGCCGGTCATTATGGCTACGATAACACCGGAAATTAAACCGATTAAAGCGCCATAAAAAAACGTGTATGCCCTGGAGGCGTCAATTAACATGGCTATTAGCAGCATTCCGATAATAGAAAGCAAAGCACTATATAAAAAACCTTTTTGCGCTTCAGTTTTGTTTACTTTTGAAAAATCGATATTTACCTCATTTGCCCAGTGTTTTCCAAATAATAAAGGTGAATACCATAATGCGCCGATAACCTGATGAGTAATCATAGCGGCAATAACAGTCAAATAATTAATCTGACCAAAATGAATTTCCATGATAATTAAATTTATAGTATCTGACACCCTGAACATTTCCGTGAAACAATAATTACCTGTTCACTTTTTAGCAATAAGATTATCTATGCTGAATTTACCACTGCCATAAACCACAAGTGCAAATAACATAAGCATATAATAAAGGGGTATTTCGAATCCGTTATCTCCGGCAGCAAAACCATTTTCCAGATGAACAGTAATGATAGCAATAAGCATTACAAATAGTAAGGGTATAGAAATAACCCGTGTACCCAATCCCAGTAAAAGTAAAATTACCCCTAAAAACTCGGTAATGCCTGCAATATAAAAGCTTATTAGAGGAAAAGGATAATGCATACTTGAGAACCATTCTGCTGTACTTGTTATATTTTTCCATTTCAGAACCATAGGTTCGTAGAAACCATATGCAAGTATTAACCGAAAAAATAACAATGGGAAATCCGCCATTAAAACGACTATCTGTTTGTATTTTTTATATACTGCATTCATAATCCTTTATTTTTGTAAGCGGGTTCGCACCTGATGGTCATATCCCAGAAAAAATTGCTGTTGCTTCAGGTCGTTAAAAAACTGTTTTACACGTTGGATTAACATTTTATCATCAATAATATTAAATAGTTCCCGGGCCTCAATCAGCATCTCGGCCAAAGTTTTCGAAGTATTATTTATCGTTTCGATTAAAAATGCATGCAAAATAGTAAGCTGAACAAATCGGACTTCTCCGGTATCTGCCTCACGAAATACAAGGACAAAATACCGGCCTTTGTGTTGTTCCAGGAGCTGATGATGATGGGTATGCACCGGATAAGTTAACTGAACTATTTTATGCTCGGGATTTAGAATTATTTTATCATTCAGCAGGTCTCCGTCTTTTAAAAAATCAGGTAAAGGAATATCGGTCATGGTGTGCACCTCAATCTCTATCCACTCAAAATAGAGTAGGTCAATGAAATAGGGCATATTCAGTGCACGATCGAGTTTCTTTTTTTTTGCATATTCATAAAATTCAAAAGGCAGCTTCCAAACCTGTGGGGTCTGGCAATCATGTTCCTTAAAGAAGTTCTCTATAAGTTGACTGAATTTTTCTTCGCCAAGCATATTTAGAGTAATAGGATACGCCTGCCTCATGGTATTTCTTACGGCATTAAATACCAGCCTCCGGTAGTGGTGCAATTTGTTCTCATTGCTACCGGGAATTGTTCTGTGTTCTCCGGTTCGGCAATAGTCAGCCAGATTATGCTGAATATGGGTTGTTTCAGGCAACAAGTTCATGATGTTTTTTCCAATTAGTATTACAAATACCTTGTAGCCGGTTCATCTCTTGTCCAAGCTCCTTAATATTCTCAAGATTAAAATCGCGTTCAAGCAACACAGGTACCGGTTTCAGTTGTCCGATTGTCCACTCGAATAATTCATACACAGGATCAATTATTGCTTCACCGTGTGTGTCTATAATCAAATCGGGTTCCACTTGTTCGTGGCCTGCCATATGAATATATGCTACACGATCCAAAGGAAGGTTTTTAATAAAATCTTTGGCATTATACTGATGGTTAAATGCATTTACATATACATTGTTTACATCGAGCAGAAGATCACAATCTGCTTCTTTCACAATACTTGATACAAATTCTGCTTCCGTCATTTCGGGCGCCACCGGAGTATAATACGAAACATTTTCAATGGCAATCTTTCGCTCCAGGAAATCCTGCACATTTCTTATCCTTTCAGCTACATGTTTAACGGCATCTTCCCTGAAAGGAATAGGCAAAAGATCGTAAAGGTGAGCATTCCGGGATTTTGTATAGCTTAAATGTTCCGAATAAATCTGAACATTATAGTCTTTCAGGAATTTTTTTATTTTTTTAAGAAAATCCCAGTCCAGGTCTTCCGGGCTTCCCAGCGACAATGATAAACCATGGCAGGTAACCGGATATCCGGCCGCTGCCTTATCGAGTATTTTTTTCCAATAGCCCCCCATATCAATCCAGTTTTCAGGGGCAAACTCTATAAAAGCGGGTTTTATATATGCGCCATTGATAATATCATTGGCGATGTCTCTTCTTAGACCAATTCCAACATTTTTATTCATATTACTAATTTTTTGGTTCTTCTGAAACAAAATAAAAAGATTGTATCAAAAGAATTCGTAAACTTCTGATACAATCTTATAATGGATTACTTTGAACCACCGCAGGTTGATTCGGAAGTTTTATCTTTTTTCGAATCACCTTCACTTTTTTCCTTTTTCTTATCCTCGCCACATTTTCCTTCACCGCATTTCGATTCGGCAGCTTTGCTTTTTACAGCTGTTGTATCACTTTTGCTTTCTGCCTTTTTTTCTTTTTTATCACTTCCGCATTTTCCTTCGCCACATTTCAGTTCACTGAATTTTATGGTTTTTACTGCATTTACCGCCCTGGTTGCATCTAAACTACTGCTGTTTATTTTCAGAAGTTCTGTACGCAGTTCCGCGCCAGATCCCAGGTTTTGGTAATTCAACAATTCAGAGGTAGTAACATTAGCAGATAACGATGTTATAGCTCCTGTAACTAAAGCACCGGTTAAAACGGCTGTTGTTTTGAAATTCCTTTTTTCGTTTTTCATGACTTCGATTTTTGATTTATTGTTTTAATTTAGAATAAATACAAATAGTTAGTCGAAGTCAATTTCTATTCCTTACAAAAAAAGAAGAAATTTAGGATGTTTTTGTCTTATTTTCCAGAAGTTGTTGAATATTAGCTTTTTCATCTGGTGAGAGATGGTAAAAAAGATGACCTGAATCAATGCTGTTTTGTATGGATTTAATGTTAGAAGTAATCGTCTTAAGTTGGTGTTTGTACCTTCTGCAATGAATACAGACCATCAGATGTATTGATACATTAATTTTTTGTGCCGTAGAAATTGTGTCAACTTCTTCTTTTGTAACAAGAAATGTAGCATCGTAGCAGGTAAGCATAATGAGTTATGTTCTGTTAGTTACTTGTAAACAGTTTGTTTTATATAATGATTTTCACCATTTATCTTCTATACATTCTCTCAGTTTCAAACGGGCTCTGTGGAGGATTACCCAAAAATTAGACGAAGAAATATCCAATTCCTTACAAATTTTTTCTGATGAAATTTCTTCCATTATTTTAAGGGTAAAAATGGCTGCCCACTTTTTTGGAAGCAGTGATACACAGAGATCGATTATTTTTTGCAACTCCTCGTTTTCCATTTTTCCAATCACACTTTCAGACCAGTTCTGGGGAGCACGATCGGTTAACCAGTGTCCTTTGTTTTTTCCTTCATCAACAAAGGGAAGCTTGTAATGTGCATCATGGTCTATTATGTTTTTTTCCCGTTTTCTGCTGGCTTTTCTGTAATAGTCAATTATTTTTCGCTTAAGTATAGAGATCAACCAGGTTTTTTCGCTGCTTTCACCTTTAAATTCTTTCATCGCAGCCAGACCTGCTAAGAATGTATCCTGTACAAGATCGTGTGCGGTTTCTTTATCGTAAATTCTTGTAATAGCGTAATTATAAAGGTAATCACTGTATTTTTCTACCCAAAATTCGGGATATATTCCAGGTTTTCCGGTATCCATTTCTTCTGAATTTAATGTTCAATATATAACAATATTTGCAAAAAGATTACTTATTCTTACTTGTTTATACAATTCACATATATTTTTAAACTTCACAATAAAACAGTTGAATTTTTATACTTTTATTCAGCTTATTAATATTGCATGGATCATTTAAAAATTATTACGGCATCAGCAGGATCGGGTAAAACCTTTAGGATTACAGCGGAGTATTTAAAATTACTCTTTTCAGAATATCAGAATTTCAGGAATATTCTTGCGGTAACATTTACAAATAAAGCTACCGAAGAGATGAAAACCAGGATTGTAAGGGAGCTGTATGCCTTAGCCAATGGCGATCCTTCTGAGTATATTTCAATCTTGCAAAAAACCTCGGGCACACCGGAATCAACTTTGCGGGTAAGGGCCAAAAGTATATTGTACCATCTTTTGCACAATTATTCGCACTTTTATGTAGGGACTATAGATAGTTTTTTTCAGAAGGTACTGCGTGTGTTTATCAGGGAAATAGGCATACAGACCGGGTATGCCCTTGAGCTTGACGATATGATGGTACTGGAAGATTCCATCGACCGGTTGTACGGTGAATTGGATAATAATCCTGAACTCCGGCACTGGATGACACAACTGGCGATTTCAAAGATCGAGTCCGGAAAAAGCTGGAATTTTAAATCGGATCTTACTGCTCTGGGGAAAGAAGTATTTAAGGAAGAATTTAAAGCCAACAGTGAAAAACTAATCAGGCTTATAGAAGATAAAGATTTTTTAAATGGTTACATAAAAGACCTTAATGCCATTATCCATTCATTTGAGAATTTCCTGAAAAGTGCCGCAAAAGAAAGTCTGGACTTCATAGCAGACCATTCACTGTCAATAGATGATTTTAAATATGGCAAATCGGGCCCGGTGGGGATATTTTTAAAACTATCCCAGAATGATTTCAAATGGCCTGGTAAACGTGTTTTTGATGCTGAATCAGATAAAGAATCCTTTTATAACCATAAATCTCCTAAAACAGACCAGCTCACGAATTGTGTTAATTCCGGATTATACGACTCTTTATGCGCTATTATAAATCATTACCGTTTGTTTTTCAAATCCTATCGAACGGCAGTACTCATTCATTCCAATATTTACACCCTGGGTATTTTATCTGATGTTGCCAAACAGATCCGTAATTATTGTCAGGAAAATAATTTATTCCTGTTAAGTGATGCTGCGCAATTTATTTTCAAAATTATAGACAACAACGATACTCCGTTTATTTATGAGAAGTTTGGCAATTATTTTAATCATTTTATGATTGATGAATTCCAGGATACTTCTCAGTTTCAATGGCATAATTTCAAACCGCTAATCAGCAACAGCTTATCACAGGGATATATTAATTTACTGGTAGGCGATGTTAAACAATCTATATACAGGTGGCGGAACAGCAGTTGGAAAATTCTGGCCCACCAGGTGGAAGAAGATTTTAAACCAGCGCCTTTGACAAAAGAAGCGCTGTTATTTAACTGGAGAAGCTGTAAAGAAATAATAAATTTTAACAATAGTCTATTTTCTTCTGCAGCCGGCTTATTGCAGAATTATTATCAAAACGAGATTGAGGAATCCGGATACAAATCACCCGGGGAATATAATATTTCTTCACTCTATAAAGATGTTATTCAACAATTTCCCGAAAAAGAAACCCGGGGACAGGGATATATAAAATTCAGGTTTTTTGAAAAAGACCAGGTTGATAAAGATAAACAACGAATAAAGGAGCAGGTTCTGAATACACTTTTGGAACTTACCGATAAACAATTCCAACCGGGTGATTTGGCCATTCTGGTTAGAACCCGGAGAGAGGGTAAACAACTGGCAGATTATATTCTGGCATACAATCAGCAAGCCCGGTTAAAAGGTGAACGAACGCTTGAAATTATTTCAGACGAATCCCTGTTTCTGGGGAACTCCAGTACTGTGAATTTTATAATCTCCATCCTGAAATATATTATATTTCCAAATGATGAGGTCAATAATTTATTTTTAATACACGAGTATTTGTTGTACATACAACCAGGCGATAAAAATCGGTTGAAATCTATACAACCTGACAAAGGTAAAATTGCTGATGAGTTTATCAATTTCCTTCCTGAAGGATTTACGGAATTTTTAGACAAACTTAAGAGTGAACCGCTTTATGAGCTGGTTGAAAAAATTACAGGATATTTTTCGCTTCATCAGAAAAGAGGTGAATTACCCTATTTACAGGGTTTCCAGGATATGATACTGGAATATGTCCGTAAAAATAAATCCGATATTTTTTCTTTTCTCCAATACTGGGAAGAACGTGGAATAACTACTTCGATCCCCTTATTTGATGTAAACAATGCCATACGTATTTTAACCATTCATAAATCAAAAGGTCTTGAGTTTAAAGCGGTTTTGATCCCCTTTTGCGACTGGCAGATTGAAGGACAAAATGCAAACCAGACAATCTTATGGTGTATACCCAATAAAAGTCCTTTTAGCGGGCTTCCGGTGGTACCTGTTAAATACTCTTCAGTGTTAAAGGATACCATATTTAGCGATTTTTATTTTGATGAGAAATTGAAAAATTATATCGATAACCTGAATCTCTTGTATGTGGCGCTAACCAGGGCAAGAGAAGCCTTATTTTGTTTCGGAGAACAGGAATCAGGGAAAGAAACCAAGCTTTCTACAGTAGCCGATCTGATCACCATGGCATTTAAAAATCAATCGAAGGATGAAGCTATTCAAATGCCTTTAAATCTGGAACATTACTATTCAAACGAAAATAAATCTTTTGAATATGGAAAGTTAAATTCTTCGGTTAAGAATTCCGGGCCAGCAAAATCAGCAGATCAATGGGAATATCCAAGTTCCCAAATTATTCATAAACTGCAGATCGTGCGTAGAGGAGCTGATTATTTTTCCGAAACCTTTGAGGATGTAAAATCACCTGTGAACTATGGAAAAATAATGCATGAAATATTTCAAAATATTTCAACCAAAGAAGATGTGGATAAAGCCGTTAATAAATTGTTTTACGAGGGGAAAATCAGTAAAGAGGAAATTCCGGGACTACAGAGTGAAATAACCACACTTCTTGAAAATAGTGATATAAATGCCTGGTTTGATGGCACATGGAAAGTTATTGCCGAGAAAGATATTCTTCACCCTTCAGGTAAAATCAGGAGGCCCGACCGGGTAATGCAAAAAGAGGATATCGTAATTGTTGTGGATTTTAAATTTGGCGAATCGGAAACGAAAGAACATAAACAACAGGTGAAGGAATATCTGGACATAATCGGCGAAATGAAATTTGCCCGGCATCTTTTCGGATACCTCTGGTACTTTAAACATAATAAACTAATTAAGGTATAATGATATATCCCTGGGGCAATACGCGAAGAATAAATGCCTATGCAACCCATTTAAAAAACACTTTTGGTTCGCGGATCCAGAAGGTGGCTATTGATGCCGGATTTACGTGTCCGAACCGGGATGGCACCTTAGGAACCGGGGGATGCACTTATTGCAACAATAACGCCTTTAATCCATCGTATTGCCTGGCAGAAAAACCGGTGAAACAACAAATACTTGAAGGCATTGAGTTTCATGAAAAAAGATATAAAAGCGCTTCCCGGTATATGGCCTATTTTCAGGCCTATTCCAATACATACGCCGATGTAGAAAAACTAAAGAAGATATATAACGAAGCCTTGGAGTTTGATCAGATTGTTGGATTGGTTATTGGGACGCGTCCCGATTGTATAGACGATAAAAAATTAAAATATTTTAAAAAACTTGCTGAACGTTATTATATCATAATTGAGTACGGAGTGGAATCGGTAAATAATTCTACACTGGAACGAATCAATCGCGGGCATACCTATGAACAGGCTGTGGAGGCCATTCATAAAACCAGTGAACTTGGACTTAAAACCGGCGCTCATTTTATTTTCGGATTACCGGGCGAAAGCCGGCAGGAAATATTAGATAGTGCGGATATTATTTCAGATCTACCGCTGGATAATGTTAAATTCCATCAATTACAGATTATAAAAGATACGGTTATGGAAAAGGAGTATCAGAATTTTCCTGAACGTTTTATATTATTTTCTTTCGAGGAATATATAAAATTTGTTGTAAAGTTTATCGAACGATTAAATCCGGCTTTTTTTATTGAAAGGGTGGCAGGCGAAGCTCCGCCAGGATTTAATAAAGGAATAACCTGGAAAATTCGCTACGACCAGATTTTAAATCAGGTGGAACAACACATGGAACAACAAAATACCTGGCAGGGCAAGTATTTTAAATCAACAAAATTGTAAAAGTTACTTTCGGATGTTAGCATTTTTAGAAGAAACGGCCAATTATTTATCAGAAAAATACGGAGATCAATTATCAAAATTATGCCTTGTGTTTCCGAACAAGAGAGCACGATTGTATTTTAATAATTACCTTATTAAAAATATAGATAAGCCGGTTTGGTCTCCGTCTTATTTTACAATTACCGAATTTGTTGAAGAAATTTCGGGTTTACAGGTTGCCGATAACCTGTTGCTCACTTTTGAACTTTATAATACCTATAAACAGGTAACTAAATCGGCTCAAAATTTCGACGATTTTTACTTTTTCTGCGAAATGTTGCTTTCCGATTTTGATGATATAGATAAATACCTGGTAAATCCAAAAGACTTGTTTCAAAACCTTTCTGCCCTTAAAAATTACGAAAATTATTTCTCGTACCTCACGGAGCAGCAGGTAGAAATTATTAAACGTTTCTGGAATACTTTTAATCCGGAACATTTATCGGAACACCAGGAAGGTTTTGTATCCCTGTGGGAGGTGTTGGATAAAATATACTCTGAGTTTAATACTAAGCTTGATTCAATGGGCCTGAGTTATGAAGGAAAATTATTCAGGCACGTAGTGAAAAAAATAGATACCGGTGAAGCGCTTCCCCTGGATTACGAAAAAATAATCTTTGTCGGGTTTAATGCGTTAAATGTTTGCGAGCGAAAAATATTCAGGCATTTAAAAACTGTACACAAAGCTATATTCTTATGGGATTATGATGAGTATTATACAAATAATGAAATTCATGAAGCCGGATATTTTTTACGAAAAAACAGGAAGGAATTTCCTGCTCCGGAAGAGTTCAGCATCCAATCTCAACTGACTTCTCCCGGTAAGGAAATCACATTTGTATCTGCTTCTTCTACAATGGGGCAGGTTAAGATTCTTCCTGATTTGCTTAGCGGTATTGCCCCGGAAGAGGACCTGTTAAGTAAAACCGCAATTGTATTGGCCGATGAAAGGCTTTTGCTTCCTGTATTGTATTCTTTGCCCGAAACACTAAGCGAACTAAATGTATCCATGGGATATCCATTCAATGATACTCCGGCATTCAGCCTTATTGAAATTATTATTGGTTTGCAGCGAAATGCCAAACGGTCGGGGGAAAAAATAGTGTTTTATTATAAAGATGTACTGGCTTTTATTAACCATCAGTATATAATTAATGTAGATGTTAAAACGCTGAATGCCATAAAAAACAAAATAATTGAGGAAAATAAGATTTATATTTCACAACAAGAGTTGCTGATAAACGGCTTGTTTCATGAAACCTTCAGGCAGGTTGAAAATGTTCCTGAGTTACCTGATTATATCAGTTATATATTCGGTTCAATTTTACAACTTTCTAAAAAAGGAGAGATATTATTATCATCAGTACAGCTTGAGTTTATTTATCAGCTGTTTACCTATTTAAAAAGATTAAAAGATGTGTTATCAGGCACCGGAGTTGAAATTAACAGGGCTACTTTTTTACGCCTGCTATATAAACTGCTGCAGAACCTTACTGTTCCGTTTAGCGGCGAACCGCTTAAAGGGCTCCAGGTTATGGGGATTTTAGAAACCCGGACACTTGACTTTGAAAATATTATAGTATTGTCGATGAACGAAGGTTTATTTCCAAAATCGGTAAGCATACCTTCTTTTATACCCAATAACCTTCGGATTGGATTTGGTTTACCTACATCTGAGCATCAGGATGCTATTTATGCCTATTATTTTTACAGGTTGTTGCATCGTTCAAAAAACATATTCCTGGTATATAACAGTCAGCCAAAAGGTATGCTTTCCGGCGAGCGCAGCCGTTTCCTTCATCAGTTGTTTTACGAACCCGTTTTTCGAATAAAAGAAATTTCATATAGTCTTCCGGTAACCATTACCCTATCTCAAAAGATTTCTATAAAAAAAACCGAATATGTGTTAAAAAGACTTGAACGGTTTACAGGGCCAAATGGAGCAGCTTTATCTCCGAGTGCATTAAATACCTATATCGATTGTTCTTTAAAGTTTTATTTCAGGTATATACTGGGTGTAAAAGAACCGGATGATATTACTGAGGATATCGACCTGCCTTCTTTTGGAAATATTCTCCATAAGGTAATGAATAAACTCTATGAGCCTTATTTTGGTTCTGTAACTGATTCGGCAAAAATTACAACTTTGCTTCAAAATAAAACCGGGATACTGGATAAAGCGGTGGATGAATCTTTTAAGGAAGAATATTTTAAGTTTTTACAAGATGGGGAGCCGGTTAAATATGCAGGCAGGCACCAGATAATTAAAGAAATTATTTTAAAATATACAGAACAAATTTTACAGGTTGATGCTAAGATTTCACCTTTTGAGATAATCGATCTGGAAAAAGGTTATTATATATCTTTGGAATTGAAAGGACTTAACGGGCTAAAAACTGTAAACATAGGTGGTATTATTGACCGTATAGACAGAGTGAATGGAAAAATCCGGATAATTGATTATAAAACCGGACAGGTTAAAAATTCATTTAAAGGGATAGAATCTTTGTTTATTAATTCTGATCCGGATAGAAACCATGCCGTTTTTCAAACCTTTTTATATTCATTTATACTCAGCAAAAGTGTTTCAGATCCAATATGCCCCGGACTCTATTTTATCCGGGAATTTTATGATGAAAATAATGAATATCATATTTTTGAGACAGACGGTAGAACAAAAACCTCTGTGGAGGATTTTAAAACCTATAAAGAAAATTTTCAACATGGACTTACTACTGTTTTGCAGGAAATTTTTAATCCTGATAACTTATTTCAGCAGACTGAAGAGCAGGAAATCTGTAAAAACTGTACTTATAAAATAATTTGTCACCGGGATAGATAGGAGTAATAAGACCAGGTTCTCAACCCGGTACGAAATAATTTCACTAAAGGAACAATTTTTAGTATTTGTTGTTTTTATCCTTAAACGAAATGAGAATATTAAGTTTCCGGTAATCCTCATATTATTATGGATATAAAGCTTTTTAAAAATATGTGGTTTCTCTCTTTAAAAGGAAGCTTTGCCATTATTTTCGGAATACTGGTACTGCTTTTACCGGATCTGACACTATTAAAACTTGTATCCTACTTTGGTATTGTTGCCATAATTAGCGGGTTATTTATTCTGTATATCACCGTGGCGCACAGAAAAGAAATCCGGAAAAAAAACTGGTGGTTGATGGAAGGTATTTTTGATGTGATTATTGGGCTTTCAGTTTGGCTGGTTCCGGATATATCCAAGCATGTTTTTATTATTATTCTTTCAGTATGGATTATTATTACAGGTGATATTCAAATATTTAATTCCTTTCAAATCCGATTAAACTTCAGCAGCTGGTGGATTTTGTTAATTAATGGGTCTGCTTCATTATTTTTGGGCACAGCCTTACTGTTATTTTCATTTAAGGGGCCATGGGCTGTTATAGTAATGATGGGAATTTTTGTTTTTATGCTGGGTATTTCATCCGTAATCCTTTCTTATAGTCAGAAAAATCCATCGGTTGATTAAGAAATCATTCATTATCCTTTAATAATTCCGGTCTGAGGTCTTTTGTTCGCCGGATGGATTGTTCCATTCTCCACTTTTCAATTTCCGCAGCATGTCCTGAAAGTAATACATCAGGTACTGTCCAGCCTTTATATATTGCAGGCCGTGTATACACCGGCGGGGCCAATAAGTTATCCTGAAAAGAATCACTTAGTGCCGATGTTTCGTCAGAAATTACTCCGGGTATTAAACGGATCATGCTGTCTGCTATAATTGCGGCAGCCAGTTCGCCACCTGTGAGCACATAATTTCCAATAGAGATCTCACGGGTTATTAAATGTTCCCGTATACGTTGATCCACTCCTTTGTAATGGCCGCATAGCAGAATGATATTATTTAATGTTGACAGTTGATTTGCGATTTTCTGATTAAATAGTTCACCATCGGGACTCGTGTATATTATTTCATCGTATTTCCGTTTATTTTTTAATTTTGAAATTACCAGGTCAATAGGTTCAATACTTAAAACCATTCCGGCACCGCCACCAAAGGCATAGTCATCAACCTGTTTATATTTGTTTTGCGCATAAT
Organism: Bacteroidales bacterium; assembly: GCA_016934395.1. GTDB lineage: Bacteria > Bacteroidota > Bacteroidia > Bacteroidales > UBA10428 > JAFGSZ01. The sequence continues at coordinate 11,052 of JAFGSZ010000016.1, read as the reverse complement.
CCCGGATATTATGCACATGTATCTCTACAAGGTTTTTATCTTTTGCCCTTTTAATAATCGAATGGTTCAGGGGGCTTTCCATCAACTCGGGAAGCACAGTGAGAATATCAATTCGCATTTTTAGTTCTAAATAAATTAGATGGTGTACATCACAAAAAAGCAAAAATAATGAAAATGTGGCAGAAAAAGTTTTTAGAGAATGACATATGTGCATAACTGCATAATTAACATATGTGAATTTGACAATAAAAGCCTGCTGGCATCCGGTTTGTTGATGGGCATATAAATAATTTGAGTATTCATATAAATTTTATAAAAAATGACACTTATACATTTCAAACACCCGGAAAATTGTCATTACGACGACAATTTTACAACAATTAATAATATGTTTAACAGAAATTTTACCGTAGCTGAAAATTCAAATCATAATGGGAATTATAAGAATGAACCGGCAGTTAACATCCTTGAAACGAATGATGAGTTCAGACTTGAACTGGCTGTTCCCGGAAGAAACAAGAAGGATTTTAAGATTGAAGTTGAGAAGGATATTTTAAAGCTTACAGCTGCCGGCAATACAAAAGAAATCGATAAAGAAAGGATTTACAATACACGTGAGTTTACGGATTATGCTTTTGAAAAGCAATTTATTTTACCGGAAAGTGTAGATGCAGAAAAGATTGGCGCACGTTATGAAAATGGGATTTTATATATTACGATTCCGAAAAACAAGGAAGACAAAAAACTGGAGATTCGAAATATATCAGTCAACTAAAAAACAATAAATAATTGATTTAGCCGGTTAAATAATGAATTAACCGGCTTTTTTATTATATTAAATTGAAAAAACTTTGACTATTAAACGGTAATGTATATTTTCGTAAACTGATAACGCCTTTCAAAAGGATTGGATATCATAAGTTTTAATGCTATGGCAAAGAATGAACCTGATAACTCTGTTCAAAATGAACAATTCAGTGATGTGCAAAACATTACTGAAAATACAGCAAATCAAATGGATGAAAAAAGTTTAGAAAATCAACCAGGCGATCAGCATGTGGTTAATAGTGAACCGGATGTGCCAGATCAAGCCTCCGGAGAAAGTGAAGGTGAAAAAACTGCTGCTTCAGATGTTCCCGGCGACATAAAAAAATCAGATGAAAAAAATGAAGCCGGCCCCGAACAAGAAACTGAACCTGAGATTTCAGAAAATAAAATAATTCCTGAAAAGCAGTTAGATAAAGATGAAAATACCCAGGAGGAAGTACAGGGCGAAGTTGTATCTGTAAAAGATCAGAAAAAGGAAAAAGAGGAAGTTGTGCAGCACGAGGAAGAAGCGATTGATTACGCTGCCCTTAGCCGTGAAGACCTTGTTGCTACATTGCGCGATACACTTAATAACAAACCTGTAATTCAGATCAGACACGACGTTGAAACCATAAAGGCCAATTTTTACAGAAAGCAAAAAGCAGAAGTTGAACGGATCAGGAAAAAATTTATTGAAGAGGGGGGTAATCCTGAAGATTTTAAAATGGAAGAAAATCCATTAGAAATTGAATTGAAGGAATTAATTAAAAAATATAAAAATCTCAAATCCGATTATAACAAAATTCTAGAAGAAGAAAAGAAAGAAAATTTAAAAGAAAAATACGCCATAATTGAAGAAATAAAAGACCTGATTAACAGAAAAGAATCAATAAATAAAACTTTTCACGAATTCAGAACATTACAGCAACGGTGGCGCGATACAGGATTGGTTCCGCAGCAAAGCTTAAAAGATTTATGGGAAACCTATCATCATCATGTAGAGAAATTTTATGACTTTATAAAAATTAACCAGGAGCTAAAAGATTTGGATTTAAAGAAGAACCTGGAAGCAAAAATTGAATTGTGTGAAAAAGCAGATGAATTGCTGTTGGAACCTTCGGTAATTAATGCTTTTAATAAATTACAGAAACTGCACGAGCAATGGAGGGAGATTGGACCGGTGCCTATTGATATGCGCAGTGAAACCTGGCACCGATTTAAAGAAACCACTTCAAAAATAAATAAAAAACACCAGGACTATTTTGTAAGCCAAAAGAAGGAACAAAAGAACAATCTCGAAGCAAAAACATTGTTGTGTGAAAAAGTTGAAGAGATTAACAAACTGGAATTATTAACCTCCAAAGATTGGGAAGAGCAGTCCAATGAAATTGTGGAACTTCAGAAAGTATGGAAAACCATTGGATTTGCACCAAAAAGGGATAATAATGCAATTTATCAGCGATTTAGAAATGCATGTGATCTTTTTTTTAATAACAAAAGAGAATATTTCTCTCAAAACAGGGAAGAACAGCTAAATAATTTACAATTAAAAACCGATTTGTGTGTTCAGGCAGAATCATTGCAGAATAATACTGACTGGAAAAAAACCACAGAAGAACTTATTGGGTTGCAGAAAAAATGGAAACAGATTGGCCCGGTTCCCTATAAAAACTCAGAAAAAATTTGGCGCCGGTTTCGTGCAGCCTGTGATAAATTTTTTGAAAATAAGTCGAAGCATTATTCCAAAATTGATCATTCCTATTTCGATAATTTAAAAAAGAAGGAAGAACTTATAAAAAGAATCGCAGATTTTAAATTATCGGATAAGATAAAAGAGAATATGGATATGTTGAAACAATTTCAGCAAGAATGGGCAGCAATCGGATTTGTTCCATACAAAAACAAAGACGAAATACTGGAAAAATACAGGGAAGCAATAAATAAACATTTTGATAACCTGCGCATTGATGAAAACGAAAGAAATTTATTAAAATATAAAACCAAGCTAGACAGTCTTACCAGTAAACCCAATTCCGATTATCGGCTGCATCATGAAAGAGACAAGTATATTACCAAGCTTAAACAATATGAAAGCGATATAGTGCTTTGGGAAAATAATATCGGATTTTTTGCACAATCAAAGAATGCCGATCCTATGATTAAGGAAGTTGAAGAAAAGATTAAAAATGCCCGAAAGAAAATTGAGCTATTAAGTGAAAAGATACGCCTAATTGATGAATTGGAGGCTGAAGATGAATAAAATCGAATTTGTTTTTTTGAGGAATAATATTTCATTAAAGAAAAATTCATTCTCTAAAATTTAATTCTTTACTTTGCGGACACAAATAAATCAGGTATAATTTTGGCTACAATCAAGTATATTTTTGTTACTGGAGGAGTAACTTCTTCACTTGGAAAAGGTATTATTTCTGCTTCATTGGCAAAACTTTTACAAACCAGGGGATATAAGGTTACCATTCAAAAACTTGACCCGTATATCAATGTTGATCCGGGTACGTTAAATCCCTATGAACATGGAGAATGTTATGTAACTCTGGATGGCGCCGAGACCGATCTGGATCTTGGGCATTACGAACGTTTTTTAAGTATTCCCACCTCGCAGGCAAATAATGTTACTACCGGAAAAATATATCAATCGGTAATTAATAAAGAACGCCGCGGGGATTATCTGGGGAAAACCGTTCAGGTGATTCCACATATTACAGATGAAATAAAGCGGCGCATTAAATTACTCGGAAGTAAACAGAAGTTTGATGTTGTGATAACCGAAATTGGCGGCACTGTGGGCGATATTGAATCTTTACCCTATATTGAAGCGGTTCGTCAGCTGAAATGGGAATTGGGTGTAACAAATACTTTGGTTATCCATCTTACACTTGTTCCCTATCTTTCTGCCTCTGGCGAGTTAAAAACCAAACCCACCCAACATTCGGTGAAAGTGTTGTTAGAAAATGGGATACAGCCTAATATACTGGTTCTGAGGACAGAACATGAATTAGGAATAGATATTAAGAAAAAAGTGGCTCTGTTTTGTAATGTTGACCTCGATTCGGTAATCCAATCTATTGATGTTTCTACTATTTATGAAGTTCCATTAATGATGCTGAAAGAGAAACTCGATGTAACGGTAATTCGAAAACTTGAGCTGCAGGACAATGGCCCGCCTGATATGAGCTATTGGAAAAAATTTATTAAAACGGTTAAAAATCCGAAACATAAGGTAAAAATTGTATTGGTAGGAAAATATGTGGAATTGCCCGATGCTTATAAATCAATTAATGAATCCTTTATTCACGGTGGTGCAGCTAACGACTGTTACGTTGATCTTCATAATGTACATTCAGAAGACCTGAATGAAGAAAATTATGTGGAAGTTTTAAAAGATTATAAAGGAATACTGGTTGCTCCGGGATTTGGAGATCGTGGCATTGAAGGAAAAATACTGGCAGCAAAATATGCCCGTGAAAATAATATTCCGTTCCTGGGTGTTTGTCTTGGCCTTCAATGTGCAATAGTCGAATTTGCCAGAAATGTACTGGGCTTTCAAAATGCTCATTCCACAGAAATGTCGACCAAAACTCCCTATCCGGTAATCGATTTAATGGAAGACCAGAAAGGCATTACAGAAAAAGGCGGTACAATGAGACTTGGAGGTTATCCTTGTGTGGTTAAAAAAGGCACTAAGGCTTTCGATGCTTACCAGGTTACCAAAATTGTTGAACGGCACAGGCACAGGTACGAATTTAACAATATGTTCCTGAAAGATTTTGAAAAGGCAGGTATGATCGCTTCAGGGATAAACCCGGATACCAACCTGGTTGAAATTATGGAATTAACTTCACATAAATGGTTTATTGGGGTGCAGTTTCACCCCGAATACAGCAGTACAGTAATAAAACCTCATCCACTGTTTGTGGATTTTATTAAAGCAACCATATCATAAATTAAGATACGTAAATTAGATGGACAGAAATTCAATATTAGGGATCATTATTATTGCAGGGATTTTAATTGTTTGGGGCATAACCAACAAACCGGACGAAAATCAATTAGAGGAAGCTAAACGCAAAAGGGATTCACTGGAGTTGGTGCAGCAACAGCAACTGGAACAGGAACTGGCCAGTCAATCGCAGCAGCGACAGGCAGATACCATTACTGCTACAGAAGATGTAACGAATCCGGAACAATTGAAAAATCAACTCGGGGAATTTGCTCACGCAGGAGCCGGGGAGGAAGATTTTTATACTTTGGAAAATGACCTGTTAAAGTTAATAATTTCTACTAAAGGAGGAAGACCGTATTCAGTGGAATTGAAAAAATATAAAACATATGATTCATTGCCATTGATTCTGTTTTCCGGTGATTCTGTAAAGTTTGGTTTAAATTTTTATTTGCAGAACAAGACAATTTCCACCAATAATTTGTTTTATACGCCACAAGTTGAGAAGAAGGTAACCCGGGTTGAAACAGAAGCCAGATCGATTGCCATGCGACTTAATGCAGGTGAAGGGCAATATATTGAATATCAGTATACGCTCGAGCCAAACAGTTACATGGTGAATTTTAATATTGTAATGGCAGGGATGGATCAGATTGGAACCCGCAATCCTCATGCGATTGATTTGGAATGGGAAATTTTTGCACCGCAACAGGAAAAGGGAACAAAAAACGAGAACTATTATACCACGCTTTATTATAAACCCTACCAGGAAGATGTTGATTTTTTTAATGCACGGTCAAATAAAGAAATTCAACGCGAAGATATTACCACACAGGTGGAATGGGTGGCATTTAAAGATCAGTTTTTTTCTTCGGTGCTTATTGCCAACAATACCTTTTCAAATGCGCTGTTGCAATATACAAATCTCCCCAATTCTACAAAATACCTGAAAAATTTCAGGGCTGAAATAGGCTTGCCCATAAGCCGGTCGATGAAGGAAGAAATACCTATGAGATTTTATTTCGGGCCTAATAAATATTCTCTTTTAAAGAAGAAATACAGTGATCTGCAATTACACGACCTGGTGACAGTTGGAAGGAGTATTATTAAGTGGATCAATCAATTTGTAATTATTAAGTTGTTTGATTTTTTAAATAAATATTTCCATAATTACGGGATCATTATACTGTTAATGACGATTATTATTAAAATTGCTTTGTTTCCGCTAACCTACAAGTCTTTTCTTTCGCAGGCAAAAATGCGGGTATTAAAGCCACAGATCGATGAAATTAATAGCAAGATACCCAAAGAAAAAGCCATGGAACGGCAGCAGGCCACTATGGCGCTTTATAAAAAGGTAGGCGTGAGCCCTATGGGTGGATGTTTACCTATGTTATTGCAGATGCCTATTCTTTTTGCTATGTTCAGATTTTTTCCATCGTCTATTGAATTAAGGCAACAGAGTTTTTTGTGGGCTACCGATTTATCTACATACGATTCCATATTCGAATGGCAGAGAAACATACCGATACTGAGTAATATTTATGGAAATCATATCAGCTTATTTACTATTCTGATGACTGTATCTACATTATTAACAATGAAGTTCAATGACCAGTCCGGAATGTCGAACCAGCAGATGCCCGGTATGAAAAACATGATGTACATTATGCCGGTTATGTTCATGTTTATATTAAATAATTTCTCTGCCGGGCTTACCTATTATTACTTCCTGGCAAATATTATTACTTTCGGACAAAATATGCTGTTTAAGCAGTTTATCGATGAAGACGAAATTCTAAAGAAGATGAATTCGAAAAAAGCAAAACCTGTAAAAAAATCGAAGTTTCAGGCACGGCTGGAAGAAATGTCCAAGCAGCGTGGATATAAACCATCCAAGCGGTAAAGGGAATATAAAATTTAACAACAAATCCCCGATCAGGCCGCAATGGTATTTTCGGGGATTTTTTAATAATTCGGTTTTTTACTTAAATTTAAACATTAATATATTTAACCATGGAGATTATCAATAACAGGTACCAGATCGACGGTATAGATGTAATTGAGCTTTGCGAAAAATATGGTGCTCCCATTTATGTATATGAAACTGCCAAAATGCAGAGTCAGTATAAAAGAATGATGAAGGCCTTTAAAGGTGTGAACGTTAAGGTTAACTATGCCTGTAAAGCGCTGACAAATATTAATGTATTAAAATTATTTAAGAACCTTGGAGCCGGTCTGGATGCGGTTTCGATTCAGGAAGTAAAACTGGGATTGTTGGCCGGATTTAATCCACAGGATATTATGTATACCCCCAATTGTGTTTCGATTGATGAAATTGAGGATGCAGTAAAACTGGGTGTGAAAATTAATATAGATAATATATCTGTTCTGGAACAGTTCGGTCATATACATGGTAAATCAATACCTGTTTGTATACGCATAAATCCTCATATTCTGGGCGGGGGAAATACAAAAATATCAACAGGTCATATCGATTCAAAATTCGGAATATCAATCTACCAGTTAACGCATGTAAAAAGGGTGGTAGAAACAAACGACATGATTGTTGAAGGCCTTCATATGCATACGGGTTCAGATATCCTGGATATAGATGTATTTTTGAAGGGTACGGAAATTATGCTGAATGTTGCCAAAGAATTTAAAGGTCTGGATTATATTGATTTTGGCAGTGGTTTTAAAGTCCCGTATAAACCCGATGATATATTTACCGACATTGATCAGCTTGGCAAAGAGCTGACTAAAAAATTTAATACTTTTTGCAAAGAGTATGGCAAGGATTTACAGCTGATCTTTGAACCCGGAAAATTTCTGGTAAGCGAAGCCGGATATTTCCTGGCAAGGGTAAATGTGATTAAACAAACCACAGCAACAGTTTTTGCCGGTTTGGATACCGGCCTTAACCATTTGATACGCCCTATGTTTTACGATGCCTATCATCATATGATCAATGTATCAAATCCAAATGGAAAACCCAGAATATATACGGTAGTAGGCTATATATGCGAAACGGATACTTTTGGCTGGAACCGGAAAATAAGTGAACTTGATGAAGGGGATTATCTGTGTTTTCTGAATGCAGGGGCATATTGTTTTGCAATGTCGTCTAATTATAATTCGCGATACCGGCCTGCTGAAGTAATTATTCACCATGGAAAAGATTTCCTTGTTCGCAAAAGAGAAAATATAGATGATTTATTAAGGAATCAGATTGAAATTGAACTCTGATAGAATCAATATTAATTAATTATGTTATATAAATAAATTAATTACATATGAGAACAACTAAAACCAACATCGGACTATTATTATTTGTTTTGATTTTTCTAACTGTTAATTATTCGTGTAAAACAGAGGGAAAAAAAACTGTTGAAGCAGAAAGTCAGCCGGAAATCATACAGCTTTTTAATGGAAACGATTTAACAGGTCTTAATATCTTTGTTGAAGATTCTACGTTAGATAAAAGCACTGTTTTTTATGTTAAAGACAGTATGCTCGTAGCTTCCGGTATTCCGAATGGCTATATCTATACCACTTCTGAGTACGAAGAATATAAACTTGTTGTTGAATGGGCCTGGCTTGAAGAAGAGAGCAACAGCGGGGTATTTATGCATCTGATAGGTAATAATAAAATATGGCCACAATGTTTTGAAGCCCAACTTAAGGCAGGTAATGCAGGTGATTTAATCGCTTCTGGAGGTTCAGGTTTTTCAGGCTTACCAGAAGGAGAAAAGGTGCAGTCTAAATTTAATGTTTCCAATGAAAAACCTGCCGGAGAATTTAATAAGTACGAAATTATTTGTAACGCAGATTCTATTATAGTTTATGTAAACGGGGAGCTTCAAAACAAAGCAACAGGATTAAGTCATACAAAAGGTAAAATTGGTTTACAGAGCGAAGGTACACCGATAGGTTTTAGAAGTTTTTATCTGGAAAAACTATAGAATTAAAATATTTAAAACAAACAAAACGGGGGCGTTTTTATTCTGAAGCAACCCCGTTTTTGGTATATATATGTTTGCTGAAATATTTAAGTGCATAAATAATTGATGTATTCCAGTAATCCCAGTTATGCGATCCGGGTCGCATATGATACTCGTGTGGAATATTAAATTTAAGAAAAACCTGGTGCAGCGCTTCATTGCCCTCGGCGAGGAAATCCTGCATGCCGCAATCGATGTACCAGTTTATATTTTTTAATTCTGAAGCATTTTCTGAATTGATTAAATATAATGGATTATTGTTTTTCCAGTGTTCAGTGAGCCGGGCGCTGTCTGATAAATTTTCCCCGAATAAAGGAGCAAAATTACTTGCAAATTTATTTTCAGTTAAACTAACAATCATTTTATCTGTTCTTACTGCAGCGCTCAAAGCAAGGCTAATACCAAATGCTTCCGGATGTTTTACAGGTAAAACCACTGCTCCAAAACCACCCATGGACAGGCCTCCAATACCTCGCCCTGAGAACTGATTTTGGGTTTTGTACAAGGAATCTATGACAGGAATAAATTCATCAATAAAAAAGTCTTCGTACGGAAATAGTTTCTTATAGTCATTAATATAATAACTTCCTTTTGCATCGGGCATTACTATAATAAAAGGAGATATCATCCGGTTAACAATCAAACTGTCCGCAATCTGGTGAATAGATGCCCGAGTAGTCCAGCTGTTTTCATCACCACCATAGCCGTGCAGTAAATATAGCACAGGAAATCGCCTATCATTTCCAAAATATCCCGGAGGAAGATACAGGGTGTATCGAACCGGAGCTCCTAAAATTTTGCTTTTAATTTCGAGGGAGCTGTAAACAGTTCCTTTTATCGAACTGTTTAGTTCTGTAAACGTTTGAGATAATAAAAACTGCTGAAAAAAGAAAAAAACAACAAATGTCAGATACAACTGTTTGTTTCTTAAAGGTGAAACTGTTTGTGAGATATTCATTAGGCAGCAATTTTATTAAGAAATTTAAGAAAACATAAAACCAGCAGGTTAATTTATAAAAAAACAGACTTAAAATACGATATTAATTTTACATCAAAATATTAAAATTTGTAAATAAAAATAAATGTTTCTTTTTGTTGAATTACGTAGCTTTACAAATCTTTTATATTTTGCTATTAATGATGTTAGTGAGGAATGAAAAAAAGAATTCTGAACAGTTTAAAATATATTTTATTTCTTGCATTAGGCTTGTTTATTTTCTGGTGGATTTACCATGGAAAATGGTCTGAAATAGGACATGCCCTTAAGAATATCAATTATTTCTGGATTGGAGCATCTGTTATATTCAGTATTATGAGCCAGGTGAGCAGGGCTGTTCGATGGAACATGCTTATTCGTTCTATGGGCTATAAACCTCGATTTACCAATACTTTTTTATCGGTAATGATCTTATATTTCGTAAATTTACTTATACCACGCGGTGGTGAAATTGCCCGTTGCACAGTACTCACCAGAACAGACAGAATTCCGTTCACAAAACTTCTGGGAACTGTATTTGTGGAACGCTTAACCGATATGGTTGCTCTTGGATTTCTGGCTATTCTGATTATAGCCTCCCAGATCTCGTTTTTAATGAACTTTTACCATTCGAATGCCGAAATCGAACAGGGTTTTAGTAACCTGTTTACCTTTAAAAATTTCATTTGGCTGGTTTTAATCCTGGGTATTCTTACAGTGGTTTACATTGCAGTGAGAAAAATATTTAAAAAAAGCAGTACACGCGGAAAATTCAGGGCGAGAATCAGAAAGTTAAAATACAATTTTACGGAAGGCATTCACTCCATTGCCAAGCTTGAGAATAAATGGTATTTTATTGGTCATACAGCTTTTATTTTTCTTATGTGGCTCATGATGTTGTATGTTATTTTTCTTGCATTTGAACCCACAAAACATTTGTCAATTACTACCGGAATGATGGTGTTTATGATTGGCGGACTTGCAATGATTATTCCCGTAAATGGAGGTATTGGGACCTGGCATGGTGCAGTTATATATACTCTTATGATTTATGGCATTGCTGAAGCAGACGGACAAATTTTTGCAATTATAGCTCATGCCACCACAAACTTAATATATATTGTCTTAGGTCTTTTAGCCTTAATATTATTACCAATAATAAATAGCCGAAAATTTAAACGGACCAAATAACTATTTTTAGTTTGATCGTTCAATTTAATAATGTAGATTTTAATATAAGGAATTACAGAAATTCTGATCTTGAAGAAATTGTCAGGTTGATCCACTATACAGCCGGTTATTGT
>JAFGSZ010000015.1 GCA_016934395.1 Bacteroidales bacterium | reverse complement strand
TTCCATAGAGGATTTTCCATACAAAAATTCGTACCAGCCATTTGATATTGTTGAAATTGCCCGGTCGAGGCCAAATAATATTGGTGTGGCATATACTTATAACGAGCCTACAGTGTGGTATGAGTTTATGCACGATACTACAAAACTGATTGCTCAGGCAGGTCTCAAAAACGTGATCGTCTCCAATGGTTATATTAATGAGGAACCTCTTCTTGAATTACTGCCCTGGATACATGCTGTAAATATAGACCTGAAAGGATTTACAGAGGATTTTTATAAAACAGTAACCGGGGCACAACTGGAACCCGTAAAAAAAACTTTAACAATTTTAGCTAAAAGTAATGTTCATTTTGAAATTACAAATCTGGTAATACCCGGCTCAAACGATGATGAAGTTCAGTTTATCGAGATGATTGACTGGATAGCAGATTTGTTGGGGAAAAACACCATATTACACTTGTCACGTTATTTTCCAATGTACAGGATGAAGAATGAGGCCACATCGCCCCTTCTGCTTGAAAAACTTTATGCACTTGCCCGTAAGCGGCTGTTTTATGTATATGTGGGGAATATACAGTTAAATAATTATCAGGATACAAAATGTAATCAGTGTGGGCATATTGCTGTAGTTCGAAGCGGATATTCAACTGAATTATCAGGGATCGATAAATCCGGAAGATGCAAGTACTGTGGAAATATTGTTATTCAGGATATCTGAAACTTTCCTGAAGAATTAATACAAATCCAGGTTATACGTTATACCCAGTCCGTAAATAAGGAGCAAAGACGAAGTTTTCTTATTATATCCATCGATTATTCTGAAAAAGGTATTCACATCAAAAAAATCATTTAATTTCCAGTCAAGCCCGGCAGTATACCAGTTTGCTATAAATTTATTTTGCTGATTAAACCGGAAAAAACATTCAAATGTAATGTATGGGTCAACTATTTTTGAAAGATTATAATCCATGCTTAACTGGTGTCTCCAATATGTAGTTTGTTCAGAAGTATTGTTCTGAATACTTTGTTGAAACCTGCTCCGGTAGCCGATAGAAAGCGGAGATTTTTTTTTAGACCAGTCGTAGTTAAAATCAGCCTGAAATCTTTGGTACCTGAAATCTTGCACATCAATACCATTTCTATAAATTCCGTCTATACTGATTTTTTTTGTCAAATCGAATTTTATTCCGGTAGCAGTGAAATATTCATTTACTGCTGTATTTGCATTTCCAAACCTCACCTGTTGCTCCAGGTCAAACCTGATATCTTTAGTTATTTTCAGTTTTACTGTGCCGGAAGTCCAGAATTCCTGGGGATAATCCTGAGCGGAAATAGCGCCTACAAAGTAAATTGAAAGTAAAAAAGTAAAAAAATTAAGCCTTCTTATCATGCAACGGGTAATATAATCCACATTTATTTCTTATCCTGTCTAAAGTTTCAATAAGTTTTATACTGAAATCCAGGCTCATGGTTTTACTTTCTATGAGATTTTTTTCCAGGCAATTCATGGCTTCCACTGCTTCATAGTTGTAGCCGTTTCCATAATATTCTGGTTGAATGGTTTTTACCAGTTTATCATCTTTGTAAATCGAAAGGCTGGTGGGGCAGAAGAATAAACTGTTAAGAACAATCCTGCCGTTTTCACCTATTATTTCTGCTTCAATACCGGTTCTGGCTACAATCGATGAAAACAATGAAGCTACAGGACCGTCTTTATAATGGAAAAGCATTCCACAGTTTTCATCTACCTGTGTTTTACCAATAGTTGCAACAGCCTCTATATTATCCGGGATACCGAGCACGAATAAGGCCAGAAATACCGGATAAATACCAACATCCAGCAGCGACCCTCCTCCCAGATTATTGTCATATAATCTGTTTTTTGGATCTACAGCACCTTTGATTCCAAAATCAGCGCGTACAAGTTTAATTTCACCTATGGTATTACTGTTAATCAGGTCCATAAGTATATGCATAGACGGCAGAAACCTAGTCCAGAAGGCTTCCATCAAAAATACTTTTTTAGTACGCGATTTGTCTACCATTTCTTTTACTTCCCGCGCATTAATAGCAAAAGCTTTTTCACACAATACCGGAAAACCATGATCCAGACACATCATGGTATTTTCGTAATGAAGGGCATGAGGTGTGGCAATATAGATGATATTTATGTCAGGGTTTTGCATCATTTCCTCGTAACTTCCATAGGCAAAGGGAGCATCATACTTCTGTGCAAAAGATATGGCTTTTTCCAGAGACCTTGATGCAACGGCAAAAACCCGGGCATTGGGAATAAAAGATAATCCCCTTGCAAATGTATTGGCTATATTTCCCAGGCCAATAATTCCCCAGTTATAATTTTTCATATTTATATTAGTTTTTGTGAGATATATTATTTATTAAAACCGGTAATAAATAACAATTCAGAAATCAGCTCCTAAGAATTGATTCGATTTGTATCAGTTCATCTTTGCTGAACGACAGATTTTTTAATACTTCAAGATTATCATATAATTGTTCAACTGAACTCACGCCAATCAAAGCGCTGGTAACTCTTGAATCGCGCAGCACCCAGGCTATTGCCATTTGGGCAAGCGACTGGTTTCTTTTTTGGGCTATGTTATTAAGGCTTTGAACCTGCGAGACCACCTTAGAGGTAATGTGCTCTTTTTGCAAAAAACCATGTTCTTTGGCGGCCCTCGAACCTTCAGGAATACCTTTCAGATATTTGCTGGTAAGCAGGCCCTGTGCCAGGGGAGAGAAAACAATTGTTCCCAGCCCTTCTTCTTCCACAACATCAAGCAAACGGTCTTCAATCCATCGCTCATACATCGAATATTTGGGCTGGTGTATGATAAAGGGAGTTCCCAGGCTTTTTAGGATTTTGGCACATTTTTTAGTTAGATCGGCCGGGTAGTTGCTTATTCCCACATAAAGAGCTTTTCCTTGTTTTACAGCCTGATCGAGGGCGTACATGGTTTCTTCCACAGGGGTTTCCGGATCGGGACGATGTGAATAAAACAGGTCAACATAATCAAGTTGCATACGTTTGAGACTCTGGTCGAGACTGGCAAGTAAATATTTTCTTGACCCTCCGTCACCATATGGGCCTTCCCACATCAGGTATCCGGCTTTTGTGGAAATAATCATTTCATCACGGTGATTTGCAAAATCTTTCTTTAAAATAGTTCCGAAATTTTCTTCTGCCGAGCCGGGAGGCGGACCATAATTGTTGGCCAGGTCAAAATGTGTTATGCCCTTATCAAAAGCCACACGGATAATTTCTCTTCCGGTATTAAAATTATCCACAAAGCCGAAATTATGCCATAATCCTAAAGAAAGAACCGGTAATTTTAATCCACTTTTACCACAAAATTTATATTGCATAATTTGATATCTTATTTAATTTGAAAGAATAGATAATAAAAAAGTTTTTTTGAAGGGTACTAAAGTAGTAATAAAACTTTATCCATCCTTCCATAAAATTCACAATCTTTTTAAACATCTTCTACCAAAGATTTATGTAATACCTTGTTAATATATTTATTAACTTGTGAATGATATTTGTTGTAAAAATTTTGAATCAATACTTTAAATTTGTTATTTTATTTTTTAAAAATTCTCAAACATGGAAGTCCTTGATATTATTGCCTCGAATGACACTCCAAAAGTATTAATGGATCCGGAGAATGAAATTTTTGAAATATCCGGACGTTCTTTGCCCGAAGATGTTGTAAGCTTTTATCAGCCCGTGCTGGATTGGCTGGATGAGTATAAAGAAAATCCGAATGAAAATACAGAATTTATTTTCCGGTATGTTTATTTTAATACAGCCACATCAAAACTTATTCAGGATATATTAATCCGCCTGGAATATATTGTAGAATCGGGAAAGCAGGTAAAAGTAATTTGGTATTACGAAGAGGATGATGAAGATATGCTGGATCTGGGTGAGGAATTTGCAGAAAATGTAGATATTGAATTTGAGATGGTTAAATTCTAAAAATCAAAATCCGTATCTTTTTTAACTTCTTTTGCGCTACTTTACAATTAAGTTCTTCCATATGTTCAAGCGTTGAACCTTTTTCCCCCTGAATTTTAGCTTTTGATTATTATAAATTTTCTTCAAAAACCACGTTCCAAATCTCCTGATATTTAGTATAATTACAATTTGAATTCTTGTTGTAAGCTTTGTAATACAAGACTTTGAAAATTCCAGGTTGTTAAAATGTTGTAAAATTAAACTGTTAAGATTTTTTAATAATTTTATTTTAGTTTTAAAAATATCCGGGAACAATTGGCTGACATCGGAATTTTATTCCGATCTATACAAATTTTATGAAGCATTTCTCACTCTTTATTATTTTAATTTTTACGCTTGTTTTAAGTTCAGCACAACCATTCGTAGAGAAACATCAAAAGAACTTGTATTTTTTCCAGCCCGGATATATGATGGGCAGAAATGTCCGAAATTATCCGTCGTTTCCAAAAAGCGGGTGGCGACAATCCATTACACTTGATTTGGGTATTCAGGCACTGGACACTTCAAAAAACTATACCGGATATTACAGATACCCGCAATTTGGTATTGGATTAACATTTAACCATCTGGGAAATGATACGGCGCTCGGAAATGAATTTTCAATAATGCCTTTTTTTTCATATAATCCTTTCAGAAATAGAAATAAAGGAATGTATTTCAGAGTGGGAATGGGATTATCGTACTTTACTCAATTTTATAACAGTATCAGTAATCCCGAAAACGAAGCAATAGGTTCGGGATTTACATGGTGTTTCCAGGGAATAATTGCTAAACCTGTTATATCAACTTCAAGGGCAACTGTAATAGCAAGTTTGGGCTATTTTCATGCATCCAACGGGCATATTCAATTACCAAATTTCGGGTTGAACGGAGCTGCTTTAGGTTTATCATGCAGATTTCTAAATAATAACGATATTCAGAAAACAAGAAGTAATAGCAGTTTAGAAGTTACGTCTGACAAATATTTATTTCTTTTGGTAAGGCAGGGGACCGGTGTAAACGAACTGGGAGGTACCAGCGCCCCCAAAGGTGGCCGAAAAGGCCTTATTTACTCCGGAACTATAAGTGGTGGTATAATATTCAAACAGCATGTAAAAGTAAGAACCGGTTTTACATACAGGTATTATCAGCTTGTAAAGCAATACGATTCTGACATCAAACCATGGAATTATTCTGAGTCTGCAAATTGGTTTGCCTCAAATGTGTATTTCTTTTTAGGCTGTGAGTTTCTTATTGGTCATTTCGGACTTGATACCGAAGGCGGGCTAAACCTGTATAAACCGTTTTACCCTTATTTCTTCGATACTTTTGAGCATGGAGGAGACCTGGGGTATTTTCTTAAGAAAATGTTTTGTACGCGTATGGGATTGAACTATTACCTACTGAATAATGAAAAAATGCCTAAGAATAACTTATCTATTGGGGCACACATAAATGCGAATTTCGGTGAAGCAGATTTTTCGGAAGTAAGTTTTACGTATACCCGTTTATTGAAAAAATTACCGCAAAAAAGGTTTTAAAGGCTGCTTTCACAGAAATTAATAATCTTATCAGGCAATTAGTACTATGGCATTACGAACTAAATGACAAAATTTTAAAAAACTAAATGTTTACCGTTTTCAGCTTTTTTATTGCTTCTTCACTATCAAGTTCTTCTGTAAGGTCAAATGTTGAGACTTTTTCTCCCTGAATAGAAACTTCTGAATTATTTAAAAATTTCTCCAAAAACCGGGTCTCGAAATTTTCTTTAAGTGTTCTGCCAAACTTATATTCTTCAATTTTCAGTAAACTATTGTTACTGAAA
This sequence comes from Bacteroidales bacterium, assembly GCA_016934395.1. Lineage (GTDB taxonomy): Bacteria > Bacteroidota > Bacteroidia > Bacteroidales > UBA10428 > JAFGSZ01. The sequence goes on along the minus strand of JAFGSZ010000015.1, from coordinate 4,739 downwards.
TCGGAATTATACCGGATAAGTTCCACAAGACTTTCTAAGGGTCCCGCAGATAAATGCACCCCATTGCGGCTTGAGGAAACATTTTCTACTCCCAGGAGATCCTGATGTTTCAGGATTTCGTTCCTTAAACTTCCGGGTGCTGCATCCTTTGGATTAGTTTTCCCTATAAAGTTATTTCGTGCATCTTTCCAGGAAATATCACTAACCAGGGTAAAAGTTACGATGGATCTGCCCGGCTCAACAAAATGCTCCAGTTGCCTGGGATGGAATCCATTCACCAGAAACAGTTTTTCCCCGTCAAAAGAAAGTTTCTGTGCATAGGTCCCACCGGCAAGTTTTTGGGTTTCTGAATTTTGCCAGATATAATCCAGGGCCTGCGGAGTGATGCCGGGATAAACATTTAACAATTCGATGCTACCCAGAATATTGCAATTTTCCACGTCTTCAGAATACAGCAGTTTAAATTTTTTTCTCGCCTCCGGGGATAAAAATTTCCTGGCATCTCTGGAAATTTTGTTGATTACACCATAATGTTGTGCAATAATATTATATTTTTTAAGGTATTCACTTCCCAATATATTTACAGAGCTTATTTTCATATCAAATTTTTCAAGCTTATCGAAAATAAGATCAAGTATTTCAGGCAACCGTACAACATCGGATTTTATGGTGAGTTCCGGTTTTATAAAAAACAAAAATTCATGACGGCCATTTGCATGGCCGGAAAATAGTTTTTTATAAAATATATTTCCCTTTTGTGCTTCTTTCACATTATCGAGAATCTGTTCTTTAAGTTGTGCCAGAGACATATCTATGAATTTAATAGTTCAATAATAGTAAAATATAAAAATAGTCTTTTATTATGTTAGCTTTTAAAGTATCAATGTTAATATCTTAAATAAATATTCTTAGCTATTGGTAAATCCTAAGTATATTTTTACATAAATTTTTTTGCCGGTAATGTAAAAAATGAGGATTTATGCAGCTTTCTGGCATCATTTTCGTAATAATGATTAAAAGTCAAACAGATTAAAAAATGAAACAAGAGCAGATTGATATTACAAAAAAATCGAAGATGGATTATAATTTCTTGAAAAGAGAAAAAACCTGGGGCGCTAAAGTATGTGCCGACGGCCGTTTTTGCAAAGTAAGGCGGGAACGGGAATTTTTAAGAGCGAATAAATCCAAATGAATTCTGCCTTTTTTATAGATAAATCTATAAAATATATGTTATACAAAAGGGTGGGTATATGTTACCTGCCCTTTATTTTTTCCGTCAGTTGCCTGATTATTTTACCAGCATACTGGCATTTTCAATTACTGCTATTGATCCGGAATGCTGCGCAATTAAATCGTTTATATCTTCTGCTAGAACTTTTTTAACCCCTATTTTATCACATGTTGCCAAATCGAGGCTGGTGAGCATATAAATTTTAATGCGGCTTGTTTTCGCCATCATGGCTAGAGCTGTGCCCCCGTTTCCCTGGTAATTTTTTAACAGGTGGTTGAATGTTGTATTCCAATTGCCCAAATCAAATACCGGCAAAAAGGAATTGGTGCCGATCCCGTCCCTGCATTCGGCTAACAGAACCAGGCTGCCCCCGTCTTTTACAAAAGCTGCAGCATTGTGTACCGATTTATGGGCCTGAATAAAATTAATGTCTTTGGGATACCCGCCGGCAGAAGCCAGTACCATGTCGTATTGCTTATCCGACCGTGCCTTGTAATACACATCATGTTCTTTACAGGCATTTAAAAAGTCGTTATAATTATCGCCGAATAAGAGCTGGCACACGTGGCCATGGCTGTCCAGAATTCCGTGTATCGAAATCCGTGATGGAGCATATGTGTCAATTTCTTTCAGGTCTTCGGCTAAAGGATTATTTTCCAAAACTCCAGGCTGGCAGTTTGGTTCCAGTATTTTGTTTTGGGCATTCAGAAATAAACTGTGATTGTGATATACAGCCTGTTTTTCTCCTAATCCCGGAAAAAATAATTTTCGTCCTCCACCAAAGCCTGCAAAATAATGATGAGAGATAGCGCCAAAAGAAATTACAAGACCGGCATCCAGGATGTCTTTCCGAACGTTGATTTCTGTACCCCGCGATGTGCGTCCAAAATTTTGAAATACCGAAATGTCCGCACAATCGTGATGAACAAACCGGCAGGTGTTATATACTTCACCGTAGGCTTTTCTGCTTTCCTCATCCGACTGCCGGGGATGTGTTCCATAGGCTATATAAAATGTAATATTTTTTTCAGGAATATTATTTTCTTGCAGTGTTTCAAGTATCCAGGGAAGGTAGGTATCGTATCCGCAAAGACGGGTTTTATCAGCCACAACAATGGCCACGTTTTTTATCTGCTGCGATGTGTTCCTGATCCTTTCGGATAAGGATTGCTGAAAGCTTTCTTTACTGATGTTACATTCAGGTTCGCTGTAGCTGAGCATTTCGGGATTTTGATCCATCGGGAAAGAAAACCCGGAACTTCCATATGCTAATGTTGAAACCATACTTCTGGTTTTAAAATCAAAAATCGAAAAAAAAATATTTATTTAAAATATAAAAAACCTTTATTTTTCAATACAGCCTGACCTAAAACAAAATACGCACGTGTGTTATAACGTGCGTATCTTAAGTCTGGAATTATATTTAAACAAAGGTGTTTTCTTGTGCATACAAATTAACGCACAAATATTATCTTTTCATGCATTTAAACACCTGTTTTTGACCAATGTATCAAACCTTGTTACCAGCATACAGAAGCATGCTATAAGAAAAAATTTCAGTAGAACTTTCATCTCTTTTCCGGAAACGTTTATAAAATATGGCAGGGGAATTTTTATAATCCCAGCACTTCAGCGTCTTGTTCAAATACAATATCCACAGGGATATCTTTTGAATTAATAAGGTTTAGTGTTGTTTTAAGATCATCACCCAGAACACCGTACGTATTCAGAATTTTCAGGGCAGCTTCATAATCACCTTCACCCTGGGTAACTATAATCAATTCAGATAAGGAATTCATGGCCTCCTGCATCTTTTCGAAGTTAACGCTGTACCTTCCATCAGCATGTTGTGTGAAGGCTCCTTTTTCTTTAAAATAATTAAAACGCATTAGGTTGGCTTTGCCATGAGCGCTTGAAGAGCCAAAACGTATCGAACGGAAAATACCGGCAAGAAAGGTTGTGAAATTGTCCATAAGGTCAACCTGAATTTCGCCCATTTCATGTAGTTTGGTTACCAGGTACAACCCGAGGATATCGGCTTTACCTTCTTCAAATGAGGAAGAAAGTTCTTTTAAGGCTTCGCGCACTTCGCCTTTCCCGGTAAGGGTATTTTTAATGCCCAGTCCGTGGGCCACTTCATGAAACATGGTATTTGCAAAGAAGGCATCAAAAGTAATGTGTTTTTGCTGTTCTTCAACGATAATCTCATGAGCTATGGGGACGAGGATTTTTTCAAATTTGGCCTGCATGGAGTTTTTTAACTGTAACCTGCGGCTTCCTTTTTTTAATTGCACCTCAGGGTCGTTGGGCAGATTAATTGCGATGGTTTTACTGCCGGCATTACAATCGCCTGCATAATAAATCACATCGTAAGCGCCCAGGTCAGAATTATCACCCGGAGATTCGGTTTTATACTTTTCTTCCACAGGGAGGCCTTTTTGCAGAATGGGAAGCAGTGCGGCATATTTTGAAAGACGGTCTGTCCATTCGATATCTTTTATTAAAATATATGCTTCGTGAGCTGCTTTGTATCCATACAACTGGTCTTCATAGGTTTCTATAGGGCCGACTACAAAATCGATAATATTCGATTTCATATCCATCCAGGCCATGTCGCTTTCAAAATAATCATCGGTTAATAAAGCGTTGGATCGTAATTCAAGGTATTTTTTAAATCCCGGGTCTATGGCAAGTTCAGATGCCTGCTGCAACAATTCAGATGCTTTCAGGATTTGTTCTTTAAAAAACACATGATAGGGAATGGAAATTAACTCACCCGCATCATTCCTTCTGATGAAGGTATATAAACCGTTTTTATCTGGTGCAGTGAAGGCTTCAAATTCTTCAGGGGTCATATCCACAGGGTAAAAATTAGCACCTTTGGGTTTTTCACCGATGCCTGACGTATAAGGCTGGTTATTGTTCAATCGTTCCCAGGGTCCGTAATTAATATTTACCCATTGTTTTGCCCAGGGGTCTGTAATGGTATCGAGTAGTTCCGATTTATCCCCATAAGCTTCCACCCAGAAAAGCTCATTCATAATGTCTGCAATTTCAATGAGCATTGGGATCATTTTCACCTGATTTTCGGATAGTACCGATAAATCTGTTTTTAATTCGAAAGGCACAAAATCTTCCACTTTATTTTGCAATTCCGGTTTACTCTTTGCCTGTTCAGAGCTGCTTTTGCATCCTGAAGCGGCTATCAATAATACTGATAATGCCATAAACACTAGTTTTTTCATACGTATTGAAATTTTAAATCCTTTTACCTTATTAAGGAATATTAACAATATAATCGGCAAATTTAGAATATTCCCGGCGACAAACAGGATTTCCTGAAAGAAATTTTAAGGCAGCCTCCTGAAAAAATTTGAATACGAATACCAATGTTGTTTAGTTAAGAGAAAAGATCGTCATCGCCTTTAGATTAGCAATTAAATATATTAACAAATATTATAATATAATAATGTTGAAATAGGGGGTTCTAGGGGGAGATGATAACTTT
>JAFGSZ010000095.1 GCA_016934395.1 Bacteroidales bacterium | reverse complement strand
TGCCAGTAACCGCCAATATCGGAACCCCAAATCGGGAAACCAATTATTGCACTTCTTTGGGCAGCAATTATAGCTGCACGCAAACCTTCAGGCGGTGAACCAATATCGCCACCCCAGAAACCACTATATTTTGAACTCCCGGAATAACCTGCTCGAGGAAATAAAACAAAATCATCGCCGCAATTTTTTTTACAACTTTCATTTACTGTTCTAACATACATCACAGGGTAATCATTTCTTGCTTCCCTGGCTGTACGTTCATCAAATAAAACTATTTCATTCGTTTCAGGAACCAGTTCTTCTGCCCGGTCGAGTTTAAAACCATTTATACCTTGTTTCAGCATTTTTTCAATTCCATTTTCCTGCCACCATTTGCAGGCATAAGGATTAGTGAAATCAATCAAAGCTACATTCGAAGAATCCAGATCGTAACTGGGGCCTTTAATTGGCATCGAATACCCTTTTTCAATAGCTTCCTGTCGCATATTTCCTGTTACCCAGGGAGCAAGCCAGAGCATAATTCTAATATCTTTGCTATGTAACCATTTAATCATATTGGTTGCACCAGGAAAACGCTCATTATCCCATTCAAAATCTTCATATCCTTTAAATCCGCGAGCCCACGGCCTGTCAATCCAATAAGCCCCATTTGGAATATCAAGGGCTTCCATCATTAATATATCTTCCACGACCATACTATTATAAGGAGCATTTACAGAGGTGCCATCATAATATATTGGCTGATTACTATGATTGTCTCTCCACCTCCAGGGCAGGAAGGCCCATTTAGGTGGAACAATCGTAGGCCCTATATGCAATGAATGAGCTTTTATAATTTCTGCCGGATAATCGGCTGTATATATTATACCGGATAAAGAAATTCCTTCAAATTCGATTAGGACAATGTTTGATTCTGTTTTACAAAAATCATAATGCCCCGGCCATGTTCCATTAATAAATAAACCATAATTGTTTGATGAAAGATAAAAAGGGCAATAAAGCGAAAGTGTTGGTTTAATTATCATATCTACTTCTTGTCCCCTTAAATTTAATGCTTCTTTAATTCCTTCTTCCCATGATTTTTCCTGGTTACCATCAACAACACGTTCAAACAATCCGGTAAAATATTCATTCTCAGTTGCAGGAATGCTCATCCCCCATTTTAAAATATCAATATTTGGTGTTGCATAAAAAGAAAACCGGTATTTGCCTGAATCATTTAATATGGATATAACAATTTCCCTTTGATTGATATTCCATGTATAGCTTGTTTTCCCTTCGGTTTCAATGATTTTTAAAGGTTTGCCCGAAACATATGTTTTTCCATCAGGAGTAATAAAATAGACTGGGCCGCTACCTGTTTTTGGATTACAGGAAAACTTGAATGGTACTTTAAGATTTTTATTTTGAATGGTAATTTCAGGCATTTCTGATTCACCTGAAAATGAAATGAATATTTTATTTTGTTTTTTACAAGCAGTAAAGCAAGTTAATAAAAACAGAACAGTAATAATTTTTATATTCATATATTTCTGTATTAATTAATGCAATTTATTCAAATTTTCAAACTTCACATTCCAGTCGCCGTTTCTTGGAAATCCATTATAGCCCCAGGTATTTATATGAGTGCACATTAAAGCTACAGCTGTTAACAAAGCACCATTTCCCGGCAGATACAAACCGAGTTTATCATCCTGGTAATTATGTCCATTCAGTAAATAAAGGTTTTTATCTGTATCCATCATTAACAAATCTATGGCTAATTCAGGTTCATTTAAGCAGGCTGCATTCATGGCAGCTAAAGGAAAATCCCAGCCCCAGGTTGTGTTCCAATCCCATTTCTCAATAATTTTATGCAAGGTGTTCTTTAATATGGCAGTATCGATTTTTTCCGTTAATGGTAAAAAACCTAAAGTACCCAATACTATAGGATGGTCTTTTAAATATTCTGTGTTTATGTACGAATTTTTTACGTTTTCAGTAAAAAGATATAAACTGTCTTGTATTGGAAGATCAGAAATATTATCTATAACATCCTGCCATTTTTTGTTTTCAGTTTCACCCAGCCTGTTTTTCCATCGCTGTGCGGTTTTCAACCCCCAGTACCAATAAACTAATTCAAATGAAGGATTGATAGTTGTTTCAGGTGAAAAACATTCCTGGGCGGGAATTAATGCAGGCCCCAGTATGTATTTGTTTTTTACTGAATCAAACCTGGCATAAGAAGCCATAAAAGCGGCTGTTGAAAAAACTAAGTTTTTGTACTTTTTAAGTACAGCTTTATCCAGATTATAATATTGATATAGTTTTTCAGCAAAATAAATAATATGAGGTTGTTGCCATATAAGAAATGTGCCAATATTACTCGGGCTTTCCCTTCCATCGGGGGCAATCATTTTTGGCCATCGTACACCTTCATAACCCTGATTTTGGGCTGTTTTTTTCGCTTTGTCAAAAATTGAAAAATAATAATCAATCTGATGTTCAATTAATTCTGCCCGTTGCCATAAAAGAAAATGCATAGCATGCCACCAGTGCATTTCCAGATGAAATTTACCGTGCCAGCTATTTGTGGTCAATCCGGTTTCCTGAGGTGGCAGCGAACCTGTACATTGAATTTTTGTAAGGTATTGTGATAAAACAATTCTTCTTTCCAGTTCAAAAGCCCGTAAATCGGTACATTCCGAAAAATCAACTGCACCCCCGCCCTCCCAGAATTTTTTCCAATGCTGCTTGTTGTTTTTCACCGTTTTTTTATAACCGGGAAGTTTTATTTCAGGTATTCTGTCAGAAAACAAAAAATTAAATTCAAAACATGAATTTCTTTTCACGGGTACAATAAAATATTCATGGTTTTTCATTTTAATCAGCTCTGCATCCTGTTTCCAGGTAAAACATGCATAGTATTTATAATCATCCAGTAGCCTTTCAAAAACAACCTGTTTATCAGTCGAATCAATTACGCATGACTCATGAAAAGTGGGTTTAGAAAAGTCATATCCGGAACTGAATTTATCGCTCGAAGCATAAGGAAACCTGATTTTTATTTTTAGTTGGCCATGTTTTATTAACTCAGTTTTTATTTTGACAGAAATCATATCCAGTTCCTGGTGGCAGTATGTAAATAGTTCAACCGGAATCCCATCTATTTCGAAAAAACTCCTTATTTCACCAGTCCATAAGTTTAACTTTTGAACAGGATTTTGGATGTCATTTACTGAAAAAATTGCTGAATTATTTTTTTCTATTTCAAGCCCGACAATTCCCAGGTGCAACTTGTGTGGGTTCTCCCTTAACCAATTTGTTGCTTTAACTTTCCTGTCTTCAGCATTTCCTGTATATTGATAGGCATAAGGCACTGAATCAGTTCCAACAGCAAAATTTTTCATTACATCTTTTAAACAATAATCCCCAGTATTTGGAAACGGATGCCATCCCCATTGTGATTGAGTCCCCAAAGAAATTCCTTCTTCATAAAATTCTGGAAAACTCTGCATGCCTGTTATATCAACAGTATAAGCAAAATTACCGTTTCCAACAGTAAGGGAATTATAGGGATTGATTTCATTTATTACAATATTATGACGGTTAACCAGTTCATAGCGATTTATTTTTTTTTGATTGGAATTAATACAAGAAAGTAATATGCAAAATAAGATT
>JAFGSZ010000094.1 GCA_016934395.1 Bacteroidales bacterium | reverse complement strand
ACTCAATTCGAATTTCTCTTGAAAGTCAACATTAATCAGCAAAAAAAGCTGCCTCTGAATCCCAAAGGACTTGTAAGGCAGCTTTTTTTATATCCACGTAAATTATATTATTACTAATAATCTTGTTATTACCAGATCAGACGCTTTAAGTCTAATGATAAAACAAACAGATTTGAAATTCATCATACTAATTTCACTAAACGTAATGTTCACCTGCTTTTAATCTCCACAAGAGTATCCCTTAGCCCGGAGGATTTTGCCCTCACAGTTATAGTACCTGTATTCCCTTCAACAGAACGAACGACAACCAGAACCATGCCATTGAAAACTTTACGCTTGTGTGAAGGAAAAGGCGTCATATCAGCAGGGTCACCGTTATCTGTTGCAATAATTTCACCGGGCCCTTCAATAGAAAACTCAATCAGGTTATCAGACCGGGGTACTGTAAGGCCATCTATATCAGTAACCTTAACAGTAATAAAAGCCAGATCCTTTCCATCAGCATTTATAGTATTGCGATCTGTTACAGCCTCCAGTTTTGCTGAACCGCCGGTAGTTTTTAAAATTTTTTCAGCCCATTTCCTGCTATTTTTATAAGCTATTACCTTAAGTTCGCCAGGTACGTATTTCACATCATCCCACCGCAGGCGATATTCATATTGCCCTTTTTTCTTCCTACCTAGAGATTTACCGTTAAGAAACAACTCAGCCTCATCACCGGATGTAAAAACATGCACGGGTGTTATTTCACCAATCCGTTCCGGCCAGTTCCAGTGGGGCAAGATGTGTACCAGGGGCAGGTCTGGTCGCCAGTGTGACTGATACAGGTAAAACCGGTCTTTTTTGAATCCTGCCAGATCGATGATTCCCGAATACGAGCTTCGTGAAGAATAATAAGGAGTAGGTTCACCCAGATAATCCCAGCCATTCCAGACAAATTCGCCAGCAACATAAGGGTGTTGTTCAAGGAAACTGAACACCTTATCTGCAGAGGATCCAAAATCAACTGCATAAAGTTCGTATGAACTTACCTGCTGAATCTCAGAGTCGCCACCTCTGCCATCCCGCACCGGCGAACTTATTTCACGGGTAACAGGAAATAAATAAATGCCCCGGCTACTGAATGCTGAGGCAGTTTCGCTACTGAGAATGACTTTATCAGGGAATTTTTCATGAAAAGCCGGATATTGCGGTGATGTACGAATACGATTCGTTCCTTCAAACATTGGATCCTGACGAATTCCTTCACCCTGGTAATTAAGACTGATTACATCCATTACAGAAGAAAAGGGCATGTATGGTTTAGCCCAGTTCATGGCACTTGTAGTCGGACGGGTTGGATCTTCTTCTTTAATTATATCAGACAATTGTTTCCCTAAAGCAGCACCTTCCTCGTCAGTATATTGTTCACCGACTTCGTTGCCGTAACTCCAAATAATTACAGAAGGACAATTTCTGTCTCGCCTTACCAAAGCACGTAAGTCTTGTTCGTGCCAATCTGTAAAGATGAGGTGAAAATCGTGTGGTGTTTTTTTTCGTTCCCACGAATCAAAAGCCTCATCCATTACAAGGAAACCCATACGGTCAGTCAACTCGAGCAGTTCGGGGGCAGGTGGATTATGTGCAGTGCGGATTGCATTACAACCCATTTCGCGGAGTAACTCTAACTGGCGCTCGGCTGCACGTTTATTGAATGCAGACCCTATAGCGCCAAGATCATGATGTTGATTAACACCTTTAATCCCGATACGTTCATTATTTATAAATATACCGGAATCCGGATCGAAGCGTAGTGAACGAATGCCAAATCGTGTCTCATATCGATCAATAGGCCGATCTTTTATAAATACTGTTGTAACAGCTGTATAAAGATTTGGCACTTGCAACGGTGGTGGTCCCCAGAGTTTAGGATTCCTGAGTACAGCAGAACATTCGATCTTGGTTTTCTCTCCTGCTTTAACCTGCGTCTTCAGGGACTCGGTAGTTGTTGCTGCATCACCGGTTTTATTTCCGTCTGTATCCAAAGCAAAAATTTGAGTAACTGTTTTAATCGTTGCATCATTTTTTGAATCATTATCGATTGTAATTTCTAAATCGATAGTAGATGATTCTTTGGTGATATCCTTAGCAGTTACAAATGTTCCCCACTGACCAACATGAACGGGATTGGTCTTAGTCAGCCATACATTGCGATAAATACCGCCTCCCGGATACCAGCGTGATGAATAATTCGGATTATCTAAACGAACAGCCAATTGATTCTCACCACCCGGATTTATATAAGGTGTTATATCTAATCTCCATGATGAGTACCCATAAGGCCATCCACCGACAAGATGGCCATTTAACCAAACTATGGCATACGACATAGCGCCATCCACATCAAGAAAAACGGATTTACCTTTATCCGCTTCCGGAATATCAAGTTTTTTGCGATACCAGGCCACACCGGGACTGGGCAGACGTCCCATTCCGCCACCAACTTCAGGATTTGGACCTTCATAAAAAGGTCCCGTAATAGCCCAATCGTGCGGTAAATTAACACTTTCCCATTCGTTGTCATTGAAATCATTCTGAACAAACAGGAAATCACCACCGGGATTCCCTTCCGGGCGGAAATGGTGCTTTTCCTTATCTTTAATGAAAGCATTCCCGGCGGGTAAAATCCAGGGCTTAAGCACTTCCTGGGTCGTTTTGATAGCTACTGCTTCAGTTGGTTTATCATCTGCTACTTTATTATCCCTATTATCGAATACCTCCGGACGTACGTCATATATTAGATGATCTGCTTCTGCTAACGAATTATACTTATAAAAGCGCCAGCCTTCGTTTATGGAAATATGCTCACGGGCGCTGCTGATACTCCCCTGATCCGGATCTTGTTTGTGTGCCGGAACACAAGCTAACATTATGAGGCACCCGAAGGAAGTAAAGGCGCTCAACATATTAAATTTGAATGGTTTGCTATGATTATGTATTTTCATTATTTCTTCCTTTTTCGTTTATATATTTTACATCTGTTTTTTCAGATACATGAAATTTAACATCTTTAATAATGGTAACATTTCACTACTGTTTTGATATTATAAAAATACGTTCTTTGAAACAATTTATAGATAAGGGTTGCAGAGTTTTTTTAGGTTCAAACGATTTGAAAAAATAGTTTTGTTGTAAAACAGAACTATTTATGAATCAAGGAAAATATGTATTTGCCCAATTGTTTGAGTTTGTATCTCATAATGACTTTCTAAAATGTGTAAATAAATTTGATGGTGATTACAAAACCAAACATTTTTGTTGCTGGTGGTAATTTTTTTGTATGGCTTTTGGCCAATTAACACATAGAGAGAGTTTAACTGATACAATCCTCTGCTTGAATGCAAATAAAACCAAATTGTATCATCTAGGTATTGGCAAAGCAATTAGTAAATCTAAACGTAGTAAAGCTAATGAAAATCATAATTGACAGATTTATCAGGATTTTGCTCTAATATTAATTATTCAAGCAAAGGAATTATACAAAGGAGACAGTCAGCAAGAAATAAATATTAAAAATAATATATTCATCGTTGATTGCAAGACTGTTGATCTTTGCTTATGCATTTTATCCGTAGGCAAAATTCAGAAAGACAAAAGCTGCTATAAAGCTGCATACGAAAATGGATGCAAAAACATCATTTCCTGATTATATCCACATTTCTGATGGAAAAATGCACGATGTCAATATTCTTGATTGAATAACTTTAATTGCAGATAGCTTTTTATATTCTAGACAAAGTATTTTGATTATACCAGATTCTAACGAATACATAAAGCAGAAGCATACTCCATTACAAGAACAAAGAAGAACACGGATTTTAAAAGGATGTATTCTGCAAAAGTTGATAAATCATCAGGATTAAAGTGTGATCAAATCATTAAACTGAAAAATTTTTATGTCTAAAAAGACGATCCGAAAAAATTATGGCACATCAAATCCTACGACGAAGAAACAGATAATGTTTTGAGCTTTTATCCAACAACTTTGAAATTACAATACAAGAAATTGCAGAGCTTTAAAATATCGATTGAAGGTAAAACTGTTATTCAAGTGGATCAAACAACTCTTGAAGGTCAAATCATTATGGAGAACTTGCCTAAATGCAGTAAAAATAAAGGTTTACTCAGCCATAATTACGTAATGCCTGGTAGCGCTAGTTCGTATTAAATTAAAAGTAGATCGCTCAACCAACGAAATATTACAAATTTTAAGCATATCTCTGCTTGATAAATACATATAAATGCGCTACTTACAAATCAGAATTACAAAGGCGTCAAAGAACGATATTGTAATCAATTAAAAATCAACTGGATCAATTAAACACTAATGAGATATAATGCAAATTAGGAAAAAATAACGCGCTTTGGTTTTTGGCCAAAAAATGAGAAAAATTGTCCCAAAAACATAGAATTATACCGGTTATTATGTGTTCAATTTATATGCACTTTTTGATACAAAAAACGATCCTCCGATATTACCAAACGTCACTTTCAAGAGCCTTTGCAGCAAATACAGGAATCCTGTCGGGATTTTCATGCCCGTGCCGGGTTATATGAAGAAGCTCTTTTAATTCTTCCGGATCATTGTCAATCGTAAGTTTCGATAAAACATGATGTGCCCCATGTGTTATGTTTATTGAGGCATTTTTGGCGATCAGGGCTTCCAGAAGCGGCCTGATGCAACTCCTCCCGATCCTGATCAGTGCCTCGGCTGCTATCCACCGTATCTCACTTTCGCTGTCTTTAAGGGTTTCAATTGCTGTAGGAATTGAAGATTTATCGGCAATATGTTCCACAATTTTTATGGCTTCTTTACGGATTGTTTTGAATTCCGAGGTCATCAGCGTATGCATCACAGGAAGTATTTTTACTCCCTGATCGATGAAACGTTTTTTAGCTTTTCTGTGCTGCCTGAAATTATCAATATCTATCAATGCATACAAATTTGTCAATACTTCCTGAGGAAAATCAAAGTTTTCCAGTTCCATTTTTTCTTCATCCAGTATATTCATAGTCCGGTATATTTATTTATTTCCGAATTTTATTTTTGAGTGATCAAACATCTTATAAGCCTGTACCTTCAAGAAGTCGGTAATTATAAAGGCTATAAGCGCGTATCCCCAAACAAACAATGCCAGTTTCCAACTCAGGGCAGGAAGCAGGAATCCAAAAATCACGATCAATGTAGCAACGATCTGTGTAGTAATCACAGCAAACAATAGCGATTTTGAAGGTTTTACGGACCAGAAATGCCCTTTGGTACGGGCGACAAATACGGTAAGGTGTCCGGCCACTGAAAGTTTCAGGTAAATAAACGACTGCAGGGCTTCATTGCCAATATGAAAAACTTCTTTTCCTATAAAAAAGATCCCGAACGAACTAAATACTCCGATGATACCCAATACTGTAGAAATGCCCAGGGTAGTTCTCATGTTCCAACGATCCGGGGTAGCAGAAACTTTTACATTATCAAAGGCAATGGTCATTATAGGGGCATCGTTCAATAATGCCAGCAGAACAATCATAAGTGCTGTTACAGGATAAAACTGAAAGGTAATGATCGACAGCGATATAAAAAGCAACACACGTATAGTTTCGGCGATGCGGTATATTGAATAATTTCCCATACGTTGAAAGATCCTGCGGCTTTGCTCTATGGCATCAATAATTACAGACAATCCTGGCTTAGTCAACACGATAGCTGCCGCAGATTTGGCCGCGTCGGTTGCCCCGGCCACTGCAATTCCTGCGTCGGCTTTTTTCAGTGCCGGAGCATCATTTACACCATCGCCGGTCATGCCAACAATATGGCCCTTTGCCTGGAGCAGCTCAACGATTTCGTATTTATGTTCAGGAAATACCTGGGCAAAACCATTGCTGTTTTCAATTAATCGTAAAGCCTTACGATCATCCAGTGCCAATAATTTTTCTGCAGGCTCAATTTTTTGTCCCAAACCTGTTTCCTTGGCTATCTGTTTGGCTATGGCTGTATGATCGCCGGTTATCATCTTCACTTCGACTCCCATTTTCTGGGCCTGTTTTATGGTTTCCAGTGAATCTTCACGCGGAGGATCATATAAAGGTATCAAACCGGCAAAATGCCATTTATCATCAGAACCTGCCTTGGCAACACCCAATGCCCGGTACCCATTATTGGCAAAATCAAGGACATCTTTATTTACCTTCGATTCTAAGGAAACATCACCATCGCCTACAAGAGAAAGGATCACTTGCGGAGCGCCCTTGGAAACCTTAAACCTGTTATTATTTTTGTCGTGAACACTGGCTTCCGTGCGTTTTTTTACCGGATCGAAAGGTTTAAAATTATCTAATGAATAATCACTCAACGAATTTTTTATATCAGCTATTTTATTTGATTTTTCAAGAATAGCATTGTCTATGGCATCCTGGTCGTCGGCATTCGATGCCAGTGCTGCATATAAAAGCACATCATTATCGTTAAAGGTATCATAAGGGATTACATTGGCAACAGTGAGTTCATTTTTAGTGATGGTTCCGGTTTTGTCAGAGCAAAGGATGTCCATTCCTGCCATTTCTTCTATTGAAGCCAGCTTGCTCACTATAGCTTCTTTTTTCGCCAGGGCGGTGGCCCCGACTGCCATGGTTACTGATAGCACCGCAGGCAATGCCGCTGGTATGGCAGCTACCATAAGTACAAGTGCAAACTGGAACATTTCCATAAATCCTTCATGGCGAAAAAAACCAACCAGAATAATCAGTAAAACCAGGGCCAGAGCAAAAAAGATCAAATAATTGCCGATCTTGATCACGGCCTTCTGAAAATGGCTTTGTGTGGTTGCTTCTTCCACCAGTTTTGCCGTTCTTCCGAAATAGGTATTCATCCCTGTAGCGGCCACCAAACCATTCATTTCCCCCTGCTTTACAACAGATCCCGAATAGGCTGCATCATCTATCTTTTTTTCTATAGGTAATGATTCTCCGGTAAGGGCCGATTCATCAATCTGTAAATAATCCCCGGATATCAGTTTAATATCCGCAGGTACCACTTCACCCAGTCTTACCCTGATAATATCTCCTGGAACGAGAAGGTTCGCCTTGATCTGTTTCCAGTTTTTATCTCTGAATACCCTCGCATTTAATGCCAGTTTCTTTTTTAGCATCTCTATGGCATTATCTGCTTTATTCTCCTGCCAAAAACTTACAACGGCATTAAGTATTAAAAGGGTAAGAATAATCCAGAAATCCTCCCAGCGTTTAATAACTGCCGAAAGTATCGCAGCTATTTCTATCATCCAGGGGATTGGCCCCCAAAAGCTTTTTAAAAATTTTAAAAAGGGGTTGGATTTTTTTTCAATAATTTCATTGCTGCCAAAAGTTTCCAGCCGCTTTTTAGCTTCCTCACTCGTGAGGCCATTAGATGAAGAATCCAACTCATTGTAAAGATTTTCGGCAGACTTTTTTTTAATTTCTTCAATAAATGCTTTCATAACCTATAATTTAATAAACAATATCTATTTTTATTCTAACTAATTATTCTTATCCCAGCTAACCTGATTTCCAGATAATTTTACATAACAGGTTAATATCAGGATAATGAATAGCCAAAACACATAGGTTAATAAAATTCCATAAATCGTTCCGATCTTTTTTAATCGCTAATAACGCACTCCACCAAAATAAGAATCCAAACCACACATTGGTATTTATCGCTCACCATACTGTTTGGAAACTTCTTCCACAAATACTTAACGGCCAATTTAATCCAGGGTTAGAGAGATATTTCAGGGATCATAAAAATGAATAGATCCCAGATTTCCGGCCACATCATTTATAATAATACTTTTAAATCCATTTTGTTCAACAGGATGCCGGGAATTTTCTCACTTTGTTGTTTGTTATTGTAATATTGAACTGAAAAATTACATAGACCAATGAAAAAGCAGCAGTATCCATATTTTTATTAGAATGGATTTTTTGATATATCGATACTGATGAAAATAAAATGTAGAATTTCCAATGTTTCGATTTTAATATTGAGGAATATCCTTCCGGATTATGTTTTAGAAATTATTATTCTAAATCAAGCAATACCCATGGAATGCCCTTACTTGTATATTTTTCATACCCGTTAATATGACGAAACAATCGTTCATTAATATCAGATGTTTGTCCAATATAAAATCCGGTTAAGGTTTTGAATATAATATGTAAATGTAGCAGCACATAACAAAAAAGGGAATGTTTTATCATCCCCTCTTTCAATTTGGTAGCGAGAGAGGGATGATTACGCCCTGGTCATCATTCCGACATACTGACAAGCTTTGCTTCGTCAGCATCGTCGGAACTTGAACATCAAAACCTGAATCAGCATTCTGATAATTGCCTAATTAAGAGCAATTCGTCAGGGCCCTCAACATCATGGGAATACTTCAGCATAAAATTCAATAATCTTCTTTTTGAAAGATTTTTTAATTTACGTTCCAAAATTATCGCTTCGCTTCTGCTCTGTTTCTTTGCCTTCCAGAGTAACACCTATGGAATACCCTTACTTGTATATTTTTCATACCCGTTATTATGACGAAACAATCATTCATTAATATCAGATGTTTGTCCAATATAAAATCCGGTTAAGGTTTTTGAATATAATATGTAAATGTAGTAGCACATAACAAAAAAGGGAATTTTTTATCATCCCCTCTTTCAATTTGGTAGCGAGAGAGGGACTTGAACCCTCGACCTCATGATTATGAATCATGCGCTCTAACCAGCTGAGCTACCTCGCCCTTTGTTTTTTGCGGAGACAAAGATAAAATTTTCTTTTATAAAAAATAAAGTTTTTTTTATCCCGGCTGGTATTTACCCGGCAATCTTTTATATTCGTTTTAATAATAACTAATCATGGCTTGTTGGTTCTTTTTCAATTATAAACTTTTTGTATTCGCCCCGAATTTCAATAATAATTTATAAAGTTTTTTTAATTAACAATTTTTTCTATATTGCATCCGGTCAAACCTCGATTAATCAAACGTTCGTTAATGAAAAAGAAAATAGTTTTAGAGTACACCATTAATTCTTCGCCCAAAGTTTTATATCCCCGCTTGAGTACACCCGGAGGGCTTACTGAATGGTTTGCAGACGATGTAAATTTTAGAGGAAAAATTTTTTCATTCGTGTGGAATGGCGTGGAACAAAAAGCTGAAGTGATACAAAAAAAAGAAAACAGATATATCCGGTTCCGCTGGCTGGATGAAGATGATGACAGATGTTATTTTGAATTCAGGATCAATGTGGATGAACTTACCGGTGATGCAGCCCTCGTTATTACCGATTTTGTGGACGATGATGAAGAGGAAGATGCCACTGAACTCTGGAACTCTCAAATATCTGAGCTTAGTCATATACTAGGTTTATAATCCATTATATTTCAAAATACATATTTTCAATTAATTGTTTATAACCTTTTTTTGGAACAGTGGTTCCTGTTGCCTCCCTCCCACATCCCCCCGCACAAGTCCGGTTGGTTAACCGACCGAAGGGAGCTCATGAGCACCTATAAAAATAATATTTCTGTGAGTAACCTTCATCAACCTGTTCCCTGTTCTCTTTAGCTTTATGTCATCTCCTGATGTCTTTTCTGCCATAGAATTGAATATCCAATAATGATGAAGGTTTCATAAAATACATTATTTTTGTCCTTATTGAATACACGTACCTAATGAATTATTTCTTGTGAAGCGTTTACACAAACTGGTATTAAAGTCGTTTATCGGACCATTTTTCCTTATCTTTTTTATTGTCATGTTCATTTTACTCATGCAATTTTTATGGCGATATATTGATGACATGGTGGGTAAAGGTCTTGACTTTAGCATAATTGCCGAGTTATTATTATATACTTCTGCAAGTCTGGTACCCATGGCCCTGCCGCTTGCCATTCTGATGTCGGCGCTTATGACCTTTGGGAATATGGGCGAATACAACGAATTAACTGCAATTAAAGCATCTGGCATTTCGCTTCAAAGAGTATTACGGCCGGTAATTATATTGGTAGTATTTATTAGTATAGGAGCATTTTTATTTGCAAATAATGTTATGCCCTATACCAACCTGAAAATGCGCTCCCTGCTCTATGATGTAAGGCAACAGCGGCCGGAACTGCAAATTAAAGCCGGTGAATTCTATAACGGGATTGAAGGGTACAGCATTCGGATTAATAAAAAGAATCCGGAAACCAATATGCTTTACGGACTTCGTTTATACGATCATACCCAGCGCAGCGGCAATACCAATGCTATAGTTTCCGATTCGGGAACCATGAAAATGACAAAAGATGAACGCTACCTGGTGGTTACTTTATACAATGGATATAGTTATAATGAAGAGCCCGAAGACAAAAAAAATCGAAGAAACCGGCGTTATCCCCACCGTTTGGATAAATTCAAAAAACAGGAGTTTTTAATTGAACTTGTAGGGTTTAATCTTGAACGTACTGACGAAAATTTATTTAAAAATAACTATCAGATGATGAATCTTTCGCAACTTAAATATATGAAAGATTCAATGCTTACCGATATTTCTGATTTTAATAACAATTTCCAGCGTGTTATTAAAATCAACAATTATTTTAAAGTAAGAAACCCGGTCAGACGTCCGGCTAAAGCAGTAAATTCCAGGCCCGGACTGAATATTAATGATTCCATCATTAAGGAGCCTGTTATTTTTGATTTTGACAGTTTGTTTAATAGCTTAACGGATAATGAGAAATTACGGGTAATTTCACAGGCAATGTCATTTGCACGGTCCACCAAAGGGTATATTCAAACCAATTCAAACAACCTGGATTTTAAAGTGAAACGATTAAGAAAATATGAAATAGAATGGCAAAGGAAATTTACGGTATCCGTGGCTTGCCTGTTATTTCTTCTTATTGGCGCGCCTTTAGGAGCAATTATCAGGAAAGGGGGCCTGGGTATGCCGGTGGTAATATCTACCTTATTTTTTATTTTTTATTATGTAATTTCATTAATTGGCGAAAAATTTGTCCGCGAAAGTATGCTGCTGGATTACCAGGGAATGTGGGTGTCTTCACTAATTATACTTATTATAGGGGTTTTCCTCACTTATAAAGCTACCACCGACTCTGTGTTGATGAATATCGAAACCTATCGGAATTTTTTCAAACGGCTTAGAATGATTTTCCAGAAATATTTACCGGTCAGACAAAAAGATAATTTACACAGAGTTTCATCCGGGGAATAATAAAATTATAGTATGGGTTTATTCCTGAATTATTCAGGATATCTTTAGGCAACTATTTATGTATGAATTTTTTTCATGAAAATCCTTCAGCTCACGCATAAACCCCCATATCCTCCAAAAGACGGAGGCGCCATTGTAATGTTGAACCAGATAAAAGCATTTTCTCAAGGCGGGCACAAGGTAACCGCATTATGCATGGTTACACCAAAACACAACCTGGAAAATAAAGAAATCCCTGAACAAATCAGGAATATGGCTAATTTCTATTTTGTTAACGTAAATACCAATATTAAATTTATTGCGGCGCTTAAAAACCTTATTTTTTCTACCCTCCCATATATTGCTGAACGTTTTATTTCTGAAAAATTTAAAGAACAATTAATCCTGTTGCTTCAACAGAAACATTTTGATATTATTCAACTTGAAGGATTGTACCTCACGCCTTATATTCCTGTTATAAGAGCAAACTCGCAAGCCAGAATATCTTTAAGGGCGCATAATATAGAACACGAGATTTGGTACCAGTATTCAAAACATATAAAAAACATCCTGAAAAAGTATTATTTTAAAATATTGTATCGCCGGATTCAAAAATTCGAAATGCAGGCTGTTAATACCTACGATCTCCTGGTTCCTATATCAGACACAGATTACCGGTGGTTTAAGAATCATGGTAATATAAAACCTTATTGTATATGCCTTGGCGGGATGGATATAAAATTTACATCCAATGGTTCCGTAGCGCCGGAATCTTCTTCAGTGTTTTATATCGGGGCACTCGACTGGATGCCAAATCAGGAAGGTTTGATGTGGTTTGTGGAAAAGGTATGGCCTGAGGTTCATAATCAGTTTCCTGATGTACGTTTTTATATAGCAGGAAGAAATGCTCCTCCCTGGCTGGTAAAAAAACTTAAAAAACCCAATATAATTTTCGAAGGTGAAGTTGAAGACTCAGCGGTTTTTATGCAGTCTAAATCCCTAATGGTAGTGCCTTTATTTTCAGGAAGCGGTATGCGTGTTAAAATTATCGAAGGCATGGCCCTTGCTAAAACCATTGTTACAACGTCGAAGGGCATCGAAGGGATAAAGGCCACCCACAATCAGGATGTTGTAATTGCAGATACATCGCAGGAGTTTGCGGAGGCAATTAAAACATTACTAAATCAGAAAGAATTGTTGAATACAATAGGGAAAAATTCCAGGCAGCTGGTTCTTGATCACTTTGATAATAAAAAAATAGTAGCAAATATGATTACTTTTTATAATCAACATATTCTATGATCTTAAAAACAATATTCTGGATACTCATTGGTTTAATTTTATACACCTATTTCGGATACACATTATTATTGTTGATAGTAAAAGTTATTAAAAAACAAAGTGGACGGGATACAGAAAGCCTCGCTCCTGAAAATCTGCCGGAACTAACTTTATTTATAACTGCCTTTAATGAAAAAGATATTGTAGATCAGAAGATGCAAAATTCCCTGTCACTGAATTATCCGAAAAATAAACTTAAAATCCTGTGGATAACAGACGGATCAGATGACGGAACCTATGAACAGGTAAAAAAATATCCCGAAGCCGATGTGCACCATACAAAAGAACGAAAAGGCAAAACCCATGCTTTAAACAGGGGAATGCAATTTGTTCAGACTCCGATAGTCGTGTTTTCAGATTCAAATACACTTCTGGGAGAAAATGCTTTATTGGAAATCGTGAAATTATTTTACCATAACAATACCGGGGCGGTATCTGGTGAAAAGCGGATTAAAATGACCGGGAAAGATAAAGCCGTTAGCACAGGAGAGGGCATATATTGGAGATATGAATCGGTGATAAAAAAACTTGAATCGGATGTTTATTCAACCCTGGGAGCCGCTGGTGAACTATTTGCTATAAGAACTGAATTATATATGCCCGTAAAAGATGATGCTATCCTTGACGATTTTGTAATTTCATTAAACATCGCTATGCAGGGTTATCAAATAAAATATGCCCCGGAAGCGTATGCCATAGAATCTGCCTCTCTGAATATAACCGAAGAGATAAAAAGAAAAATCAGAATTGCATCCGGAGCGATACAAACACTTGCACGAACAAAAAAATTACTAAATCCGTTTAAATATGGATTTTTATCTCTGCAGTACCTGTCGCATAAAGTCCTTCGATGGGTTCTTTTGCCTGTTTCCTTTTTACTGATTTTTATATTAAATGCTTTAATTGTTTTTTTTGAGCATAACACAGGTGCTGCTTTTTTATTTTTATTCTTTGCCCAGATTGTATTGTACTTTATGGTTTTTATCGGCTGGTTATTTAGTAACCGAAAAATGCGATTAAAGGTATTTTTCCTCCCCTACTATTTATTTATTATGAATTATTCAATTCTGGCAGGAACCATAAGGTACTTATCGGGAAAACAAACTGTAATATGGGAAAAAGCCCGGCGAAAATAAAAAGTTAATTATATCATTTTTTTCTACAACCGGAATATCGATCTTTGCAAAAATTCTTACTCCCGGAAAATCTATCATTAGGGATATTTAATAACTTGTTTTACTTTTGGCAAATATTTTAAAAAATACTGAAACATAACAATAACTCACAATCTGTTTCAGATAACAGCAAAATGACAAGATGACAGAAACCGAATTTTCAAAACGATTAAATACTGTTGAAGAAGCCGTTGAAGATATAAAAGCAGGGAAAATAATTATTGTGGTTGATGATGAGGACCGCGAAAATGAAGGTGATTTTATTGCAGCAGCAGAACTAATCACCCCCGAGATTGTAAATTTTATGGCCAAATACGGGCGGGGCTTAATCTGTGCTCCTATTCCCGAATCGAGATGTTCAGAACTTGAACTGGAACTAATGGTCGATACAAATACAGCATTTCATGAAACTCAATTTACAGTTTCTGTAGATTTGCTCGGAAACGGATGTACAACAGGTATTTCTGCAAGCGATCGTGCAAAAACAATAAAAGCATTGGTCGATCCGGCTTCCACTCCGGGTGACCTAGGACGACCGGGACATGTTTTTCCCTTAAAGGCAAAAAACCGTGGCGTGTTAAGGCGGCCGGGACATACCGAAGCTGCCGTAGATCTTTCGAGGCTTGCAGGTTTGCGTCCGGGCGGGGTGCTTGTGGAGATTATGAATGAAGACGGATCTATGGCCAGGCTTCCGGAACTTCTGAAAATTGCAGACAAATTTAAGCTGAAAATAATAACCATAAAGAGCCTGATCTCCCACTTGTTAGATTATGAAAGTATTATTATAAAAGGAGAAACAGTAAAACTTCCAACCAAATATGGCGATTTTAAACTGATACCCTTTATTCAAAAATCCAATCATCTCGAACATGTAGCGCTAATTAAAGGGAAATGGGAAAAAGATGAACCCGTAATCGTACGTGTACATTCCTCGTGTGTTACCGGTGATATTTTCGGCTCTTACCGTTGCGACTGCGGATCCCAGCTTCATGAGGCCATGAGGCTGATAGAAAAAGAAGGAAAAGGTGTTTTGCTTTATATGAACCAGGAAGGACGAGGGATCGGCTTATTCAATAAAATAAGGGCATATAAACTTCAGGAACAGGGCAGGGATACTGTAGAAGCAAACCTGGATCTGGGTTTTCAGGAAGATGAAAGAGATTATGGTGTGGGCGCCAGTATTCTTAGGGAATTAGGATTGGGTAAAATTAAACTTCTTACCAATAATCCGGTTAAGCGTGCAGCGCTCGAAGGATACGGACTGGAGATTGTTGAAAATGTACCACTTGAAATTCCACCTAATGAATTTAACGAGTTTTACCTGAGAACAAAACGTTCAAAAATGGGTCATTTTCTCGAATTAGTAGGCAATGATGATGACGGAGATTCTTAATTTTTCAGGTGTAAGGCATGGAAAAGAAAACACTGAAAATAGTTTTTATGGGAACGCCCGAATTTGCAACGGCTTCCCTGCAAAAGCTAATTGAAGATAAAAGCATCTCTGTATCTGCAGTAATTACGGCACCTGATAAACCAGCCGGCCGCGGTAAAAAACTTCAGGAATCTCCGGTAAAACTTTTTGTAGCAGATAAGAACATCCCTGTATTTCAACCTGCTAACCTTAAAGACCCTTCATTTATCGAAGAACTAAAAAGCTTAGATGCCGATTTGTTTGTTGTAGTGGCATTTCGTATGCTTCCCGAAATAATATGGTCCATGCCCCCTCTTGGCACCATAAATCTTCATGCTTCGTTGCTACCTGATTATCGTGGTGCGGCGCCAATTAACTGGGTAATTATTAACGGGGAAAAAAAGACCGGAGTAACCACTTTTTTTATTGAAAAGGAAATTGACACAGGAAATATTCTTTTTTCTGACGAAGTGAATATTACTCCTGATGATACAGCGGGTGATCTTCACGACAAACTTAAAATAACAGGAGCTGATTTACTGGTGAAAACTGTAAAAGCCATTCAACATGGAAACTTTTCCATTACCCGGCAACAGGAAATTGCAGCTGGTGTTTCTTTAAAATCTGCACCTAAAATTTTTAAAGAAGATTGCCGGATAAACTGGAATGATACTCCTGAAAATATTCATAATTTTATCAGGGGATTAAGTCCTTATCCCACAGCATGGACAGAAATAAGCAAATCAGATACTCATTTATCCTTGAAAATTTTTAAAGCCGAACCCGTTTTTAAAGAGCATAATTTTACCCCCGCAAGTATCCACACAGATAATAAAATCTTTTTAAAAGTTGCTGTAAACAATGGATTTATAAACATACTTGAACTGCAGCTAGAAGGAAAAAAGAAACTCCATGTTTCAGAATTTTTACGTGGATTTCCGCAACTACATGAATGGCATTTAATCATCTAGCCGAAATTCAAATTCGATATCCTCCTCATCCTCTTTTTCTTTAATATCTATATCTCTGATCTTTTTCCCGGCTGATTTTGCGTTTTTAATTTTCCTTCTTAACTGTAAGGTCTGCCCGGGCACAGGCAATGAATTTTCATCAAGTAAATTTTTCTCTAACAGTTTTTCCAGTTTTATACCGTACCATTGGGCAATGTCATAAAAGGTTTCACCCTCTTTTACGATATGCACCTGGTTGCCAGCCTCCGCCTTGTTTCTTTTCGGCTGTAAATAAATAATCTGCCCTTGCATCAGATTTGAACTTTCTGCAAGCTCATTGTATTTAGGAAGCTGCCAAAACAACATATCAAATTCACCGGCAATATTTTCAAACGTGTCTCCTTCCTTAGCATAAATATATTTTATCCGGTTTCTTAAAAAGACCTCCCGGTCACTCACGGCGCTAATCTGTAAAAAATCCTTCCCGGAAGTTCTGTCTCTTTTCTTTTTATCGGCAAAGTATACCCCCTGGTCCAATTCGTAAAGTTTATTCTCCTCAATAAGTTTAATCAGGGCATCTGCATAAGTGTTACTGGTAGCATACCCTGCTTTTTTTAATCCTTTTGCCCAACCCTTATAATCATGTACGTCAAGATCAAAAAGAGACGCGTATCTGCTTCGGCCGGTTAAAAAATCAGAATGATCCCTGTAAGATTCTTCTGCAGATTTATATTTTCTGAAACATTCATTTCGCGCATCATCATGATGATGTATTTTTCTCCCTTCCCAATCGTGGCATTTTATACCAAAATGGTTATTGGCTTTTTGTGCAAGACGGCTGTTTCCGTTTCCTGATTCTAGCATTCCCTGTGCAAGTGTAATACTGGCAGGAATTCCTGTTCGCTGCATTTCTTCAATTGCCAGATCCTTGTACTTAAGGATATATTCCTCGCGTGATATTTTGGGCGTATTTCTTTGAGCTGCTATTGGAGTGAAAGCATAAACAAACAGTATTGAGAGAAGTCCTGTAATCTTCATATGCCTGTGAAATTTATTTCTGCAAAACTATCTATTTCGCATAAAGATTGCTGTGAATAGTAAACTATGTTTTTAACAACGAATTGTGTATGGCACAATAAAAGTTCATTGACCGGCCAATGTGCATTAAAATTAATACTTTAAATATTACAGAAATATATTAGCTGAATTGTTTCCAAAGCGGTTCTTCGGATGGTGTATCCGCAGAAATAATTAAAAGTTCTTTTTTTACAGGATGGGTAAATTCAATCTTTCTTGAATGTAAACTTATACCACCGTCCGGATTTGATCTTGGAAAATTATACTTAAGATCGCCCTTTACCGGACAGCCTATACTGGCAAGCTGGGAGCGGATTTGATGATGTCTTCCGGTAAATAACCGGATAGAGAGCAGGAAATACCTGTCTGATTGTCCGATAATCTTATAGTTCAACTTCGCCATTTTTGATCCGGGTTTTTCCTGATTATAACAATACGACTTATTTTGTTTAGTATTCTTCAACATATAATGCACCAGGGTATCTTCAATCTTCGGAGGTTTGGTTTTTACAATAGCCCAGTATTCCTTATTCATATCACCTTGCCTGAACATTTCATTTAACCTGGTTAGCGCTTTACTGGTTCGCGCAAATAACACAACCCCGCTTACAGGTCGGTCTAATCGATGGGTAACCCCCAGAAAAACATCACCGGGTTTATTGTATTTTTCTTTAATGTATAATTTTACTTTCTGGTCCAGTGAAATATCACCGGTACTATCTTTTTGAACAAGATCGTGGTTGGTTTTATTTACCGCAATAATGTGGTTGTCTTCGTATAGAATTTCCAAACCGTGGGACATGAAGTCAATTACATTAATATTGTTCCTTAGCGTTTGGAAAATCGAGGTTTTTCACATCCTGGATGTACACTTCAACGGCCCCCTTAATTTCCATAAACAGGTTATGGTACCTGCGTAAAAACCGTGGCGAAAACTCCTGGGTAATTCCAAGCATATCGTGTAATACGAGCACCTGACCATCAACACCCGAACCGGCGCCTATACCAATTATGGGGATTTTTAATTCTTTACTAACCTGCCCGCCAAGGCTGGCTGGAATTTTTTCCAACACTATTCCAAAACATCCGATCTCTTCTAATATGTGGGCATCTCTGAGCAATTTGTCCGCTTCGCTGTTATCCTTTGCACGCACCACATAAGTTCCGAATTTATGGATCGACTGAGGAGTAAGCCCCAGATGCCCCATTACCGGAATTCCGGCTGATAAGATACGTTCAACAGATTCTTTAATCTCTTCGCCCCCTTCCATTTTCACCGCGCCTGCGCCGGTTTCTTTCATAATGCGAATAGCCGAGCACAAGGCTTCTTTCGAATTTCCCTGGTAGGTACCAAACGGAAGGTCAACCACAACAAGCGCACGGGTAACACCTTTTACCACCGACGAGGCATGGTAAATCATATTATCAAGCGTAATGGGCAATGTAGTATCATTTCCCGCCATAACATTTGAAGCGGAATCACCAACCAATATTATATCAATTCCGGCACTGTCGAGAATCCTTGCCATAGAAAAATCATAAGCTGTAAGCATGGCAATTTTTTCGCCTCTTAATTTCATTTCATGAAGTACATGTGTAGTAACTTTTTTGGCTTTTGCTTGAACCGACATGATGTTGATATTATTTATTAATAATTGCAAAGTTGACAAATATTATGAATTGACATTCCCAAAAATGATTTTTTTTACATGATTCAATGCTGTGCTGTCTTTTTGTCACAAAATATTCCCTGAATTGCAGAGTTTCCCGAAAACTAGTTTGAAAAAATGACAGATTAGGTTATTGGCATAATCATTGAGTATTTCAATTCACCAAAATGAAACAATAATATTAAATTAATAAATATAATAGTAAAATGGGTAAAATAATAGGAATCGATCTAGGTACAACCAACTCTTGCGTATCCGTAATGGAAGGTAATGAACCTGTAGTTATCCCTAACAGTGAAGGGAAAAGAACAACTCCTTCTATGGTCGCATTTATTGATAACGGAGAAAGAAAAGTTGGTGACCCGGCAAAAAGACAAGCGATTACAAATCCACATAAAACGGTGTATTCAATTAAACGATTTATGGGCGAAACTTATGATAAAGTACAAACAGAAATCAACAGGGTACCCTATAAAGTTTTAAAAGGTGATAACAATACGCCAAGGGTACAGATTGATGACCGTAAATATACTCCACAGGAAATTTCGGCAATGATTCTGCAGAAAATGAAAAAAACTGCTGAAGATTATCTCGGACAGGAAGTTCATGATGCCGTAATTACCGTACCAGCATATTTTAGCGACTCACAGCGTCAGGCAACCAAAGAGGCCGGAGAAATTGCTGGATTAGTGGTTAAAAGAATAATCAACGAACCTACAGCTGCAGCGTTAGCTTATGGACTAGATAAAAAAAATCATGACCTGAAAATTGCAGTATATGATCTTGGAGGAGGAACCTTCGATATTTCCATACTTGAACTGGGGGATGGCGTATTTGAAGTAAAGTCAACAAATGGTGATACTCATCTTGGTGGTGACGATTTTGACCAGGTAATTATTGACTGGCTGGCTGACGAGTTTAAAAAAGATGAAGGTTTGGATCTGAGAAAAGATCCTATGGCTATGCAGCGTTTAAAAGAAGCAGCAGAAAAAGCGAAGATTGAACTTTCAAGTGCTACATCAACCGAAATCAACCTTCCCTATATAATGCCCGTGGACGGTATACCAAAGCATCTTGTTAAAACACTTACACGTGCAAAATTTGAAAGTCTTGCAGATGTATTAATTCAGCGCACCGTGGAACCTTGTAAAAAAGCCCTAAAAGATTCCGGTCTAAGCCAATCTGAAATTGATGAAGTAATACTCGTTGGAGGATCTACACGTATTCCGGCAATCCAGGAAGTTGTAGAAAAATTCTTTGGCAAAAAACCTTCTAAAGGTGTGAATCCGGATGAGGTAGTTGCTGTTGGGGCGGCTATTCAGGGTGGCGTTTTAACCGGTGAGGTTAAAGATGTATTGTTGCTGGATGTTACCCCATTATCGCTTGGTATTGAAACAATGGGCGGTGTAATGACGAAGTTAATCGATGCGAATACAACAATACCTACACGAAAAGCTGAAACATTTACCACAGCTGCAGATAGCCAGCCTTCCGTTGAAATTCATGTACTTCAGGGTGAGCGCCCGATGGCTGCAGGAAACAAAACCATTGGAAGATTCCATCTGGATGGCATTCCACCGGCACCACGAGGTATACCTCAAATTGAAGTAGCTTTTGATATTGATGCAAACGGTATTTTAAATGTTTCTGCAAAAGATAAAGGAACCGGAAAAGAACAGAGCATCAGAATTGAAGCATCTTCCGGATTAACCGATGATGAAATCAAAAAGATGCGGGAAGAAGCAAAAGCCAACGAAGCTGAGGATAAAAAACAACGTGAAACCATTGATAAATTAAATGCTGCTGACAGTTTAATCTTCCAGACAGAAAAACAACTCAAAGAGTTTGGAGATAAAATTCCGGCAGATAAAAAAGAACCCATTGAAAAAGCAGTAACCGTTCTGAAAGAAGCACATAAGAATCAGGATATTGAAGCCATTGATAAAGCTACAGCTGAATTAAATTCAGTTTGGCAGGCTGCATCAGAAGAAATGTACAAAGCCAGTCAGGCTTCAGGTGCAGGACCAACTGCTGACGCAACCCAAAGCGATGGGAAAAAGGATTCCGGCAACGATCAGGAAGTAACCGATGTGGATTTTGAAGAAGTAAAATAATATCAACCATACGATAAATTAAAAAGGCTCCGTAAAGGAGCTTTTTTTTTGAATACGTCAGTAAAATAAATTGCCGCTGAAAAAGGATGTATTGATTATCGGTAACATTCCGATAAAATAGTCTGACACCAAATTTTTTCTTATTAAATTTGTACAAGCTGAATTGATTTATGAAACGTTCAGATATCCAATTAAATAA
The DNA here is from genome assembly GCA_016934395.1 of Bacteroidales bacterium. Classification (GTDB taxonomy): domain Bacteria; phylum Bacteroidota; class Bacteroidia; order Bacteroidales; family UBA10428; genus JAFGSZ01. The sequence goes on along the minus strand of JAFGSZ010000094.1, from coordinate 57,948 downwards.
TTGATCGATGAAAAATATAATTTTTGTTTTTATTGTAGGATTCTCTTTTCTAACCCAAACCCGTGCCGTTGTAAGCTCAGCATTTCAGGATACCGTATTTAACCAAACCGATCAAAATGGTTTAAAACAGGGATACTGGAAAAAGTATTTTCCAAACGGGAATTTAAGTTATACTGCATTTTTTGTTAATGATAAGCCGGTTGGTCAAATGGTCCGGTATCATGAAAAAAAAGGAATAAAAGCGCTTATGACATTTGATAAAAACGGTGATTATGCAAAAGCAAAATTATATTATGAGAACGGCAGCCTGATGGCTGAAGGTAATTATTACCAGTCAAAAAAAGACAGCATCTGGAAATACTTTAGTTATTATACGGGTTCACTCACTTCAACCGAACGATTTGAAAAAGGAATTAAACAGGGTAAATCCCAGCAATTTTATCCCAATGGCAGGTTGTTCGAAGAAATATACTGGGTAAATGATAAAAAGCATGGAGATTGGATACAATATTTTGAAAATGGGAAAAATAAAATGTTGGCAAAATATACTGATGGCCAACTTTCAGGTGAATTTATTGTTTTTAATGTAGCCGGAAAAGTTCAGATTTCGGGTTTTTATAAAGAAAATGTAATGCACGGAATATGGACTTATTTCGATGAGCAGGGAAATCCGGAGGCAAAAATAAATTATGTATTCGGAATACCCGAAAATCAAACAGAACTTACCGAAAAGGAACAGGAGTTTTTTAATTTAATGGAACGTAATAAAGGGAAATATTCAGACCCTGTACCGGAAGATTTTTTCCCGGGAAATAGTGGTTACTAAAACGTATTAATGATAAAGCAAATTGGAATACTACTTTTAATTTTATTATCTGGTAATACTTTTGCTCAAATTAAAACCGCACCGGAAAAATACTGGATTGAATTTACCGATAAATTTAACAATGATTACCAGCTAATCCATCCTGAAGAATTTTTATCAGAAAGGGCCCTTCAGCGCCGTAATAATCAAAACATCCCGATTAAACCGGAAGATCTGCCGGTTTCAAAATATTATATTGATAGTTTGAAATCCCTGGGAATTAAAGTACTGAATATTTCAAAATGGTTTAATGCTGCATCAATATTTTCTGCCGATACACAATTAATAGATACCTTGTCTGAGTTATCATTTATAAAAAAAAACATTCCCTTAAAATCTTCTGCAACCAAAGCCTTTGTCGATTCAGTTTTCCTTCCGGGAAAGTTCCCGGAAATTACAGCTGAAATGCCACTAATCGATTACAATTTAGCCACCAAACAACTTGAAATGGTAAACGGACAGGTACTCCATCAGTATGGTTTTAAGGGTTCAGAAAAACAAATTGCGGTAATTGATGCAGGATTTTCATTTGCCGATATCTATCCGGCATTTGATAGTCTTTGGGCAAATAATCGAATTCTGGGGACCTGCGATTTTGTAAAAGATACAAATCATATTTTTAGCAGCCATTCTCATGGAATGTCAGTTTTATCGATTATCGGGGGAAATATTCCAGGCCAGCTTACCGGTTCAGCCCCTTATGCGGATTTCTGGCTGCTTCGCAGTGAAGACGGGAATTCCGAATATCTGGTTGAAGAAGACAATTGGATTGCAGCGGCAGAATTTGCAGATAGTGCGGGAGTTGATATAATTAACTCTTCGCTGGGTTATTCTGTTTTTGACGACTCCACGCAAAATCACTCTTATGCTGAGATGAACGGCAAAAGCACACGAATCTCTCAGGCAGCATCAATTGCAGCCTCAAAAGGAATGGTGGTAGTAGTAAGTGCCGGTAATGAAGGGAACACTCCCTGGCACTATATTTCAGCCCCTGCTGATGCTGATAGTATATTAACTGTGGGATCGGTTAATTTAATGGATAACATCAGTACATTCAGTTCACGCGGGCCTTCTTTCGATAAAAGGATAAAACCCGATGTGGTGGCCATGGGTCAGGGAACTTTTCATCAAAGCAGATATGGCGATGTAAGACAAGGAAATGGCACTTCATATTCCGCCCCCATTATCTCAGGCCTTGCAGCATGTTTATGGCAGGCTTTTCCCCGGTCAACAAGCATAGAAATACTTTCAGCCATTCGAAAAAGCGCTTCGAAATATTATACCCCCGATTCAACATATGGATACGGAATTCCAGATTTTAATATAGCCTATAGATTGCTTCAGGTAGAAACCAGCGAAAATCCAGAAAAATTCTTCGAAATGGAAATATATCCCAATCCTTTTTCAGATATTTTCTACATTGAATGGTTACCGGATAGTATACACAAAGTAGAAATCGGGCTGTTTAGCATGTCGGGGAAAAATGTATTTAAACAGGATTATCCGGTTCTTGAACAAACCAATATTCTAACCATCAGTAATTTACCCATTTTACCTGCCGGTATTTATCTGTTACAATTCAATACGGGAGATAAGGTGTTTCATAAGAAAATTATTAAGAAATAGTTGATAGATTTGTATCATGGATAATGAGGCGCTTTCAATATTTCATCTGAATGAGTTAGTTAAAAACACTTTAAAAAATACTCTTGCCCCCTCCTACTGGGTGGTTGGAGAAATAAGTGAAATTAATATAAATCCCAGTGGACATTGTTATCTCGAACTTATAGAAAAAAGTTCGAAATCCGATACCCTTGTTGCAAAAGCCAGGGCAACAATCTGGGCTTCTACCTTTCGGATGATTAAACCCTATTTTGAAACCGCTACAGGGCAGGCATTAACTGCAGGAATTAAAATTATGGTGAAAATTACTGTAGAATTTCATGAGTTATACGGATATAGTTTAAACATACGGGACATTGAACCGGGTTATACTGTTGGAGAACTGGCTTTACAAAAGCAAAAAATAATTCGACAACTCGAAGAAGAAGGAGTAATTCATATGAACCGGGAACTTACTTTTCCGGAATTGCCGCAAAATATCGCTGTTATATCATCAAAAACCGCTGCCGGATATGAGGATTTTATGGATCAGTTGCTGAAAAATCCCTATGGATATAAATTTTATCCTAAGCTTTTTCCTGCTCTTATGCAGGGTAGTGAAACAGAAAGTTCAATAATTAAAGCTCTGGAAAGAATTTATGCATACGAAGATTTTTTCGATGTTGTTGTAATTATCCGGGGCGGAGGTGCAAAATCGGATTTAAACAGTTTTAACAGCTATTGGCTGGCATATAATATCGCTCAGTTTCCCCTCCCGGTAATTGCAGGTATTGGCCACGAACAGGATGAATCAATTGTGGATCTTGTTGCTCACTCCAGTTTAAAAACACCAACTGCCGTCGCGGAATTTTTAATTTCCAGACTTGAGGAATTCGAAAACTATGTTGCCCATATTCATGAAAAAATCTATGAATATACTTCTGAATATTTGCAGGTGAAAAAAGAAGAACTGGTCCATTTTGGTACAAGTATTCAGCCAAAATTACAACGATTGATATTCCGGAGTCAGCATAAACTTGGGTTACTAAAAACAGATATACAGCATGCTTCAGATACATTTCTATTCCGTAAATTAAGGAATATGGATAAAAATGAAACAAAGATTAAATCCGGGACTGCCCGTTATGTGCTCACAAAAAAGTTTTATATTACACGATTTGATGAAAAACTTATCGAAAAAAGTAAGATTTTTATTGAAAGTAAAAAAAACAAATTTGAATTGCTTATCGACAAAAATACCTTCCTTGATCCGCTGTATATATTAAAAAGAGGCTACTCTGTTACAAGAAAAGAAGGGAAACTAATAAAGCGGGCCGTTGATGTTAAGGAAAATGATATTATTGAGACCATATTGTTCGAGGGTAAAATAAAAAGCAGAATAGAAAAACAAAATTAAAATATTAAATCCATGCCATCAAATAAACTATCTTACAAACAAGCCATCCAGGAAGCAGAAATCATTCTTCAACAAATTGAAAACGATGAACTCGATGTGGATGAACTTACCCATAAAGTTAAAAGAGCAGCTGAATTACTGAAAATCTGCCGGGATAAGCTTAAGAATACGGAAAAAGAAGTTGAAAAAATAATTAATGAGATTGATACTGACAACCCGTAAAATATTAAATGAACCAGTTCACGGCAAAACTAACAAGGTATTTTATAGAAATTTTATTCTTAAAACACATCAGCGCCGCCGCTGAACAGTTCCCGGCGCTTGCAAAAGGTTCAGGAAACCGGGTTTACGAGATTGGCGAATCCAATTAAATCCATAAGATCCCGATTGCCAGGCATCAGGATCATTCCAATGCTAATGGTACGACTTGATAATTTTTATTCTTTTTTTAACCCTAAAAATTATAACCCATCTTATTAAACTTCGATGTATGAACTGCTCAGATTGGATATCTCAAGTCCCCTTGAGGATAATAATTGTAATATATCAATAACATCCAATGCATATCCAATACCTTGAGTGGATTGTTTATAAATTTCAGAAGATAATCGTTTAATCTGGTGCTGTCCGGCAATTAAAACCTGAATGGGATCCACATCTGAAGCATTCAGTTTACCCAGAGCATGTGTGAGCAGTTTAATATTGGAATTAATAATTTCGTTCATATTCTCATAAGCCCTGTTATCCCGGTTAATAGAATGGTTCAAAATACCAATTACATCACCGGTTTCGGTATCAAATATCGGGCTGCCGTAATTCCCTGATACGATTACACCATCAAATTGAATATAGGTAAAATCTTTGTAACGTGTAAAACAAGATAATACAGCCTTTTTTAATGTAAGTTCAGTATGATCGATCTGATATCCTAAAACGACTAATGATTGCCCAACAGAATAGGTTTTGTGCCTTGCTAAGTTTAGAGATGGAATATATTCAAATCTTAAGTCTTCAGTACTAATTAAAGAAAATCCCGTAAAATCTTTATCGTCAATGGTAATTATACGATTGCAGAAATTCTCTGCACTAATTTTAACAGCCCCTTCCGTTTGACTACTATGAGTTTCAAAAAAATTAATTTCAACGGAATGTACACGATTAATACAATTCACATGATCACTTGTAAAAATAAAATTTCCGGATTTAAAACCCGTATACCGGGCCATTTCAATGCCTGAAGAATTAAAGAACCGAAGAGAGCAGACCGAATTTTTAGCCAGTTGCCAAATTTGTTTATACGTCATCATAGGTTTAGCAGGTTTATTTATTCAGGTAGTTTTATTACCCAATTGGATTTTCAAAATGTTAATTCGTTCGTTCGTTTAAAAGTAACCCATAAAAAAACCGGGTGTCTTGCACCCGGTCTAACCCTAAAAATTAAACCTAAAATTTTACAAAAATCCTACGAGAGAAAATCTTCAAACCTAACTTAAACTATTTATTGTTATTAACCCAACGACTAATTTAACGATTTGGCTGTTATAAGGTTTCATTTTTAATGTGAATTTATTAACAACCAAAATCTTCAAATTAAAATCTTACCTGAATGCCGCCTAAAAAATTTATTCCCGCCTGCGGATAATAATATGGCGTTTCTCCCCATAAATATCCGTTCGAAGAATATTCTCTGTCAGTTATATTGTTTATCATAAATGTAAAGGTTATATGTTCAATTAATTTTGGCTTTAAAGTATATGCGAGTCTTAGATCATTTACAAAATAGGCATCTATACTTTTGTTTCGATTCTGTGTATTGTCAAGATACTGTCTGCTGATATATTTACCCAGCAAGGCTGCTGAAAAACCCTGAAAAGGACTAAAAATAAGTTCGCCACCACTTACAATTTTTGGTGAAAAAGACAAGGAAACCTTGTTATAGCTAACTATCTCTTCATCTTCCAACCGTTTAAAATTTGTTTGAGTATTGCCATAAAGAATATTCATACGAAATGACAATAATTCATTGAATTGTTTTCCCCCATCCAATTCTACTCCATACCGGACACTTTTACCTACATTTGCCCGAATTGGTGAACCCACATCATTGATCTCTCCGGTAAGAACCAGTTGGTTGGTGTAATTCATTAAAAATACATTGGCGTTATAGAAATAATTTCCGGATTTATAACGAATTCCAAGTTCCATATCTTTAAGTCTTTCGGGTTGAGGTACTATACTGTTAGGGGCATCAATAAAATCTGTACGGATGGGTTCCCTATTGGCCACAGCATAAGATAAATAAAACAATCCCACATCTTTAAGATTATAACTAATTCCGGCCTTGGGATTAAAAAAAGTATATTTTTTATCAATAGAAATTATATCCCCGCTTTTATCAGTGCCTTCAGCCAGATACACCACGTTGCGAACTTGTAAATCTATAAAAGCATTAAATCCGTTGAAAAACGAATAATTAACTTTTATATATGTGTTAATATCTGTTTTGTCTGAAATATTATTATAATAAGTATCCCCCAGGTTCATATTCCCGGTATATTCAGCCCAGATAATTTCTCCGAAATGTTTGGCATTTGCATATTTGTTCCAGGCGCCGCCTAAAATCAGGTCGATATTATTATTTGTGTAATTTAATGAAAAGGTAGTTCCGTAAAAATCGTTTTCCAGCCAGCGCCTTACAATCATGTCGGCATATTGAACCGTATCGTGGTAAAAATATTCAAATCCGGCTCCGGTATCCATGCTATCAAGGCCAAAATACTGATTCCCGATCGGGTAGTCTGCCAGAAATTCATTTGAATAAAACTGCTCGTAATATCCTCTTCCATACGTATAATGCAATGAAGCATTCATATTAAATCCGGGCGCCAGGTTTTGTAAGAAATGTAATTGATAATGATCCTGTTGATAATTATCGGTCTCATTATCATAAAATCCGGTGATATTCCAGTTTTCATCATAAACAGCTCCGGCAGAATTAAAAGTCCTGTGGTTTTTCATGGTTTCACTGTCTATTCCATTCCATGCCTGGTAGGTTACTTCCTTTCCACTAAAAACAACTGCTTTCAGGGTAGTTTTCGCACTATAATATCCTCCCTGAATAAAAAAAGATTTCAAATCGGATGATGCCCTGTCGATGTACCCGTCTGAAGTAATCTTTGACAACCGTCCTTCCACAGCCCAATGGCCGTTAATAAGTCCTGAACCAAAGCGTAAGCTGTTTTTCCAGGTATTAAACGATCCGGCAGAACTGTTTAATTCTCCAAATGCTTCACGATTAAAATGATCCGTTTCAAAATTAATAGTGGCGCCAAAAGCTCCGCCGCCGTTAGTTGATGTTCCCACTCCCCGTTGCAACTGGGCACTTTCAACTGACGAGGCAAAATCGGGCATATTTACCCAAAATACTCCGTGAGATTCCGGATCGTTAATGGGTATGCCATTCACCGTAACATTAATCCGCTGTATATTGCTGCCCCTGATCCACATTCCTGTATACCCTACACCGGTTCCAGCATCAGAGGTTGTAACTACAGAGGGTTCCATACTTAATAAATAGGGTAAATCCCGGCCCAGGTTATTTTGACTTAACCTGGACTTCTCAATTACGCTGAATGTTGTAGGAGTATTATCTCCGGCACGCGTTGCTTTTACAATAACTTCCTCTCCGAGAATTGTAGAATATTCCAGTTTAACATTTACTTCACGAGACTGGTTAAGAATAATTTTAACAACAGCAGTCTCATATCCCACATACGATATGCGAAGATTATATTCCCCGCCCGGTAAATTTTTAAGCAGAAAATTCCCGCCTTCATCGGTAACAGAACCATATCCGGTATCTTCAAGAATTACATTGGCCCCGATTAAAGGCCTGTTTTCAGTATCACTTACATTGCCGGATATTGAATGCTGAGAAAAAGAATTGGCATACACTCCAACAAATGCAAGTATAACAAGTACTCGCTTCATTTTAGTATTGTTTAAAATTTATGAAAATTACGAGCAATGATTTTCATTGCCTCCATTCCCTTCGCCGGAATTACCCGGATCAGGTTCTAAGGGTATGATCTCAGCCCGAAATATTAAGGCACCCCCTTAGAGTACTGGTGCAAATGTATGAAATTACAGGAAATAAAAAAACCGGAATTTGGTTTCCGGTTGCAAATATTTTAAGAAGAAAATTATTCTACATTCAGCACTTCTTTAAAGGCTTTTATAAAAGTATCTTTGGGTAAAGCCCCCATAGCCATCTGGGGTTGTCCCTCAACCGGTACAAATAATAATGAGGGAATACTCTGAATACCAAACATAGCCGCCAATTCCTGCTCCGCCTCGGTATCCACCTTATAAACATACATTTTGTCTTTAAACTCCTCAGCGAGCTCTTCGAGAATGGGAGCCACCATTTTACAAGGCCCGCACCAATCAGCATAAAAATCAATTATGCAGGGTTTATCTCCTTCATATTTCCATTCTTTATTTACTTCGAAATTAAAAACCTTATTTTTAAAAGTATCTTTGGTTAAGTGTTCTGGCATAATAAATTTTTTTAATGAAACTAAATCTATATTCTCTTCAGGTAAATTTACGAATATTATACTACTTGAAAATGATTTATTCCGATTTAATGAAAAATGCTTTATATTTTCAAATAATTGTAATTTTGTCGGCAACATAAAAAGTTTACAGGAAATTTATGGATAAATACCTTAATAAGCACATTTTTAAAATCATTTCAGATATTGCTGACAGTGAAAAAATTGCCTGCTTTGTTATTGGGGGTTATGTACGTGATGCCTTATTAAACAGGCCATCTAAAGATATTGATATTGTTGTTACAGGTGATGGTATAAGCCTGGCAAAAAAAGTGGCTAAAAAGCTTGGGAATACTAAGGTTACTGTTTTTAAAAATTTTGGTACTGCAATGCTCAAAACTCCTGAATATGAAATTGAGTTTGTTGGAGCACGAAAAGAATCTTATAATTTTGACTCGAGAAAACCGGTTGTTGAAGACGGTACTCTTGAAGACGACCAGAGGCGCAGGGATTTTACAATTAATGCACTGGCCATTTCGCTGAATAAAGAAACTTACGGTAAACTTATTGATCCTTTTAACGGAGTATCGGATCTCAAAAGTAAATTACTGCGCACCCCCTTAACTCCCGACCAAACCTATTCCGACGATCCCTTAAGAATGATGCGGGCTATACGGTTTGCCACTCAATTAAACTTTGAAATTGAAACAGATTCTTTACAAGCAATAAACAAGAATAAGGACAGGATAAAAATTGTATCCCAGGAAAGAATCAGTGAAGAGCTAAAAAAAATAATGCTCTCTGAGAAACCCTCTAAAGGATTCCTGTTGCTTGAAAAAACAGGGCTCTTAAAAATTATCCTTCCTGAAGTTGATGAAATGAAAGGATATGATATTAAAGACGGACAAGGGCATAAAGATAATTTCCTTCATTCAATAAAAGTGCTTGACAATGTTGCAAAAAACACCAAAAATGAATGGCTCAGATGGGCTGCCCTTTTGCACGATATTGGAAAACCAAGAACAAAAAAATTCCAGGCAGACCAGGGATGGACTTTCCATGCCCACGACTATTTGGGAGCAAAAATGCTTCCTTCGATTTTCAGAAGATTAAAACTTCCGTTAGGGCCACATTTAAAATACGTACAAAAACTTGTTGCCCTTCATTTACGTCCAATTGTGCTCGCCCAGGAGCAGGTAACAGACAGCGCCGTAAGACGATTACTTTTTGAGGCTGGAGATGACATTGACGACCTGATGACTTTATGCGAGGCAGACATTACCTCAAAAAACGATGAGAAGGTAAAACGGTATCTGAAAAATTTTAAACTCGTTAGAAAAAAACTTAAAGAAATTGAAGAACAGGATGCTGTCCGTAATTTCCAGCCCCCCGTGACCGGTGAAATAATTATGGAAACATTTGGAATAGGACCGGGCAGGGAAATCGGTGTGATTAAAAACAGGATTAAAGAATCGATACTCGATGGCGACATCAGAAACAATTTTAAAGAGGCCTACCAGTTAATGCTAAAGATTGGCGATGAATTAGGCCTTACTTTAAAATCAAATAAAATAAACTGAAACCGTCAGCTTATCTAATCAAATAAACTCAGGATGGCTTCCTGGGGAATAGATTTCAGGGTGCTGCCCTCATTTATAAAAATATCAGCAAGTTTTGATTTTTTATCCTGGAGTTTAATAATTTTTTCCTCAATTGTATCTTTACTGATAAACCGGTATACAAAAACCTGTTTATCCTGGCCAATACGATGCGCACGGCTCAGGGCCTGTAATTCAGAAGCCGGATTCCACCAAGGATCAAGCAAAAAAACATATTCAGCCGCAGTAAGGTTTAATCCTACCCCGCCTGCCTTTAATGAAATTAAGAATATGGGGCAATTATTGTTTTCCTGGAATTTTGCAATTTCTGCTTCTCTTGATTTTGTTTTACCGGTTAGCAATGCATAATTTATCTTTTCACTATCAAGATATTTCTGAAATAACACAAGGTGTTTTACAAATGAAGAGAAAATTATTGCTTTATGTCCTTCAGCAATTAAATTAAGTAAATTTCGCTGTACCTCTTCAAACTTACCCGAACCACCCAAATACTCCTCATCTGCCATTAGCGGATGACTGGCAATCTGTCTAAGCTTTGTCAGGGTTTGTAAAATCATTATTGAAGATTTATCAAAACCATACCTGTTAATATTTTCAAGAATGGCATTCCTGGCTTTTGATTTTTCTTTAACATAATACTGTTCCTGGTATTCATCCATCTCACAAAGAACAACCTGCTGGCTAACCGGCGGCAGGTCCCTGGCCACAAATTCCTTAGTGCGCCGGAGTACAAAAGGATGGATTAAAGTTTGCAGTTTTTCTTTCTTCTCTTCGTCTGAAAGTTTTTCTATTGGCGTAACAAACTCTTTTTTAAAAAAATTAAGGTTGCCGAGTAATCCCGGATTTAAAAAATTAAGCTGGGCCCACAAATCAATCAATGAATTTTCAATTGGTGTACCGGTTAGTACGAGTTTATATTCCGATTCCAGCTGTGTTACAGCCTGGTATGTTTTAGAAGCCGGATTTTTGATCATCTGACTTTCATCAAGTACCAGGTACAAAAATTTGTGCTGAAGAAATTTTGCCAGATCATTCCTTACAATTCCATAGGAAGTAATAATAATGTCAGCCTCTAGGGTATATTCCATTAACTCCCGCCGGGTTGAACCCACATAGGGTACCACTTTTATCTGCGGAGCAAACTTATTAATTTCGTTTACCCAGTTAAAAACCAGCGATGTGGGCACTATTACAAGGCTGCTCAATACTGGAGCCTGATTTGACTGACCCGGCAGATCGAAAATCGACAACTGCTGAACCACACCTGTTGTTTCCCTCTTATCTGAAGAATTAACCATTTCATCAATTACCTGCTGAACAATGGTAATTGTCTGCAGGGTTTTGCCCAATCCCATATCATCTGCCAGGCATCCGCCAAAACCATTGGAATATAAATTATACATCCACCGGAATCCCTCAACCTGGTAATTTCTTAGAGTAGCAGTAATTTTCTGGGGTATTGAAATTTCCTGATTTGTACTTCCTGAGAACCAATTCTTCAACTTCTCTTTATAAGAATTACTAATACCATCAAGATTTTTACTGATCAGCGTATAATGCTGTTTATCAAGCACCAGCCGTTCACCATCTTCTTTTCCGAATGAAAACAAATCTTTAAACCGCGAAAACCATTCTTCAGGCAAAATCACAATTTCATTGTCGGGCAGTGTATATTCCCTGATGCTGTTAACAATATTATTTCTGAATTTAATAAAAGGGATTTCGAAATCCTTGATTTTAACTTTAGCATAAATATCAAACCAGTCACCTTCTTCAGCCGATACTTTAACATCAAGATCCAGTGTTTGAAGGTAAAAATTCAGATTTTTATAATTCTGATGTATTTTATATCCGGAGCTTTCAAGTTCAGGGACATTAAAATTGATCCAGTTTACGAGACCATACAAAGACTCATTACTGGTATCATGCTTTTTAATTATGGGCGAAAAATAGGCAAACTCCAGATTAACGAGTCCCAAACCGAGCAAATGGGTAATACAACTATTTTCAAAATCATAATCACGATTAAGCCTGTAGAAAACCAGTTTTTCTCCATCTTCATCAAGAACAACTTTTAACTCGGTTTTCTTATTTGCATAATACAGGGTATCCTCATTATATTTAAATTTAAGCAACAATCTCGGTAATCCGGACAGGTCATTTTCAAGAGATAATATGGGTTGCGGCTTAACATTCTGATCGATAATTTCAAAACCCCTGGCTTTAACTTTATACTTTTTAATTGCTTTTCTTACAAAAGTTTTCAGGTATTCCTTTTCTGATTTTTTTGGAACATCTATAAAGTTCTTTTTAAAAAAGGGCATTAATTTTTTACCATCAATATCCTGGAAAACAAACAGCTGATTTTCGAGTATCAGATAACAGGGATCATTTACCAGGATAACACCCTCTTTATCCGTAAGGGTTATTTCAATATTGTTATATAAAATACTTAAATAATATCTTAATCCATCAGGGTCTTTATGAAAATTAAAAATGGTCTCTACCTCTTCGTGATGCAGGTAGATCCGGTCGGATTCATAAATATTATTCGAATGCCGTTTAAAATAAATGGGCAGATCGGTATATTTTAGTATATCAATACACTTCATAATCCGGCGCTCTATATAAGGCCTTACCTGCTCGGTAAGTTGCTTTTCTGTAATGGAATTTAAAAAAACCTGTGTACTTATCTTTTTTTTTGAAAAGGCCTGCAAAAGATTCTGATCGTTATATTGTTCGGTTAGCTTAACCAGTTGAACTTCATCGGGAGATAATACCGGCCGGTAAAAGTCGAGGTTGGCCAGGGTAACTTTTTCGTGCAGCACATAATAATCATTATTTTCCCCTTCTCTTATAAAATAGTGGCCTAATACGGGTCCTAATACCCGGTGCTCTGAGAATGCAATTATGAATTTCTGGTTCATTATGCAAAATTGAAAAAACCTGTGATATACGGAAAGAAAAACATATGCAGATATATAATTTAATTTAAGTCCAGATAAACTGGCAAATGATCGCTGTAACCATGGTTGTATTTAAAACCCGAATACGTTCTGAAAGGTTTTTTTCCCATATATTTTTCATCGGGCTCAAGTAAAAAATCCGCATTAAAAATATGGAAATTTTCACAGGATGTGGTCAAATTACTCTTCTTATCAAGAAGCTGGCCCGAAACGATAAACTGATCAAAAATTTGCCAGCCGGATTGATATTTTAAGGTTCCGTAAAAATTTAGCGGATCACAGGCCGACAGATTGTATAAGCTGCTGAATAAAATATCTGTAAATTCGATTCGGGCCTTTAGCCCGTTTATTAAACTGTTGTTTACCGGTTCGTCATTAAAATCACCCATAATTACAATATTTTTACTGCCCGGCAATTTGAATATCGAATCGGTTTTGCTTTTCAATATTCCGGCAACAAACATCCGGTTGGGTTCCGATTTTTTCTCACCCCCCAGGCGCGACGGCCAGTGGTTTACAAATATATGAAGTGTATCTTTATTGTTAACCCGGGCTTTCATATAGGCAATGTCGCGGGTTGTATTATGACTGAACGGAAAATGGACACTTATAAACTCTTCAGAAATCTTATTTATTCGATCCCTGTTATACAAAATTGCCACGTCAATGCCACGTTGATCAGGAGACTCTGCATGAACTACACCATAATTAAATTTTTGCAAGGGAGTATAATTCAACAAAAGGCTAATAACAAAGCGATTTTCAATTTCACACAATCCGATAATATCCGGAGGCGACCATCCTCCAACAGCAACAATAACTTTATAAAGCTTGTTAATTTTATCATACATTTTTGAATTATTCCATCTCCGTGATCCTTCCGGAAGAAATTCATTATCATTTTTAATGCTGTCATCCTGAGTGTCAAAAAGATTCTCCACGTTATAGAACATAATCCGAATTGTTTTATCGGAAGTATCTGCACTGTTATGTAATAAATTTTCAGGTGGCAAATTACCTCCGGACCATCCGGAAATCAGGATTAACAGGATAAAGGCAAAAACTTTATTCATATATTATTCGCCGGGTATTTCGGTTCTTTCGTAAGCCCCCAGATCAGGCATCCCATCCTGGATCCGTGAATTTCCAATAATATCAAATTCAAGATAAGGATACAATAACAGCAATGCGGGATCGCCAATATCTTTTGCCGGAGACAGTGTATCGAGCTGAAGATTTAATTTATCCCGCTCCACGGAAATAAACTTTGGATTTTTGTTAAACAGTACCTCATTAAAACGACCCGCATTATTACTTTCCACAGAATCGGGATTATTTTTAATTATGCAATGATCAAATTTATATTCAAACATATTCACTCCATTATCTGCCAGCACCAGTTCATTTGCCATTGAACCATAAATTATGCTGTTGCTGAAAAAAGCTTTTGTCAGGTCATCGGTATATTCCACATTATAATAAACTTGTTCTACCGTATCAAGTTCAGGATAAATTATCCGGTTGCTGATAACAACTGCAGATTCATCATTGGGGGCATAAAAATCCCCAAGATTGGATATTGTACATTGATAAAAATTATATTCACCACCCCGTAACAATGCCAAGGCAGCATTGGAACAATACGCGATTACAGAATTGGAAGCATCAATTTTTGCTCCGAAAGCATAAATGCCGGCAAAGGACATATTTTGAATTAGCGTATTTCTAATGATGATGCCGGGAACACTATAATCGTTATAAAACCCTACCTGCATACCGGCAACAGCATTTTTTATTATGGCATAGTCCATTTCATTATTCTTACTTCCCGGGAAAAATACTATAGTCCCCCACTGACCGGGAATATTATCGTAAAAATCTTCAAGCCGGTCACCCTGGAAAATTACAGGATTATCTTTTGTGCCCTCCACTTTTAAGGTCCCCAATACCAGCATGCTTGAGTTGGCAGAGTGAAAATGTACACGTACTCCTTCCTGAATGGTCAGCACTTCATTTTCGTCAATTGCCATGGAATTATACACTAAATAGGGTTTATCGGCTGTCCAGGTTTGAGTATTCAGGAGTTCGCCATTGATCAGATGTACATCCTGGCCAAACGCTACAAGTTTTATGTTTTGCTGATTTCCATTTGTTTCGAATAATACAGAATCAAGAATCACCATAGGATCGTTGCTGTTCACAGGATCAAGGGTAACTTCTATAAAAATAAACATGCTGTCGTTTGAGAATAGTTCAATATCTTCAACATGGCTTGCCATTTGACCGTCAACATTCATTCGGAATTTTGAATCTTCACCGTTTGCCAACCGTATAGAATTTATTCTTAAGGATTGTTTATAAGGATTGTATACCCTGAAATTTTTTGTAGTAGAACCTATGGTTGTAAAAATGGTATCGAAAGTTACGGTATCGGCAGAAAACTTTAATTTTGCATCGCTGCGTGTAATATATTCATCTTTGCGGCATTGATAAAGTACCAAAGCCAGAAATATCAGAAGAAAAATATTGCTTGTTATATTATTTCTCATACAATTTGACAAACAAACAAATGTAAGAAATTTAAAATTTAATTAAATTAATACAGATAAATAACGGCCATGGAAAATCTAAAGTATTATTATAAAGATAAACCTGCTTTACACACATAATAACATTGATTTTAGAATTATATTTATTTTATTATATTTGATTTAACAATACTTATTTTGAATAATTAATTTCATAATGGACATTTTAAAAGCGGAATTACCTGACCTGGTTGAAATTATGTATCTGGTCAAACAATGTGTAATCGATATGAATGCAAAAGGATTAAAGAACTGGAACACATTTTATCCCGGAGGAAAAGTTCTTGTGCACGATTTAGAGAAAAAATCTGTATTTCTTGTTAAAGATAAAGGCGTTTGTAAAGGTATGATTACCCTAAATAATATTATTCCGGAAGAATATAAGGATATTAACTGGCAAAATAAAAGCGATAAAGTACTCTATATTCATAATCTTGCCGTTCATCCAAACTGGCAGGACAAAGGCATTGCTAAAATGCTTCTTGAATTTGCAGAAAAATATGCCCAGGAAAACGGATACACACACCTTCGGCTCGATATATTCAGTAAAGATATTGTTGCACAGGAATTAATTACCGGCAACGCCTATATAAAATCCGGCGAATTTTATTCTGATTATCAAAAAACGCCATTTGTTTGTTACGAAAAAAGTATTTGATCCCCGCATTATAAAATAAAAAAGCCGCCCTAAAGCGGCTTTTTTAATTAAAAGCTGAAATTATAGTTGTATTAGTAAACAATTAAAGTCCGATTGGAATACCTCTGTAAAAATCCAGTATTTTAATACTGAAAATATACTCGTATTTAGCTTTTAGCAACTCTGATTGTGCTGAAATCAGATCGTTTTTTGCCTGATTGTATTCAAGCGTATTAAACAGACCTACATTAAATTTTTGTTCAGCATATTTATAAGCTTCTTCATTCGAATTTACAGCCTCCTGGGATGATTCAAATTTATCAAGAGCGGCAATTGCATCTAACCTTGCCTGTTGAATTTCTTTATACAATTGTTGTTGTGCCAATGATAGTTGAAAATTGGCATCACTTAATGCAATTCTTGTTTTCTGTATGTTTGTATTTATTGCCATTTTATTAAAAATGGGAATATCCAGACTAATAGAAACCTGTTTATACTGGTTGTCCCTAAGCTGATCACGAAAAGTCCAATCGTTTAAAATATTAGTAGGATCCATAATTCCTAATGTATACCTTGTGGTATAATAACCAGACAGGCTCAATCTTGGTGAAAGCATACCTTTAGAAATAGCCAGGTCTTTTTCAGCTGCTTTAACATTATATTCTGCACTTGTTATCTGGGGCAGTTGTTGCAATCCCTCCTGATAAATTACCGCAACAGATGGAATCTCATATTGTCCGGGTGTAATAATCTCAGGAATATAAACCTCAAATCCTTCTGCCGAATCAAGATCAAGAATCTGTGTAAGATTCAGGTAACTTATATCGAGACTGTTTTCTGCATTTGTTTTGTTAACCCTTTCATTTGCAGCCTGTGCTTTTATTCTGAGTAACTCGCCTTTTGCCACATTACCTACTTCCACCAGTTTGCTTGTTCGCTCAACCTGCTGATTTACCACCATTAATTGTTGTTCAGCTACATTCAGAATTTCTTTATCAAAAAGAATACGTAAATAAGCCGATGCTATTTGCAGGGAAATATCATTTTTTGCCTTCTCAAAATTTGCTTTGCTCGCAAGGAAATTGTATTTATTTCTTTGAATTGTATTATAGTTTTGTAATCCGTTAAATATATTCAAACTACTTCCGATACCCAGGGAACCTTGTTCCTTGTCGCTCATTTCCCATTCATAAGTCTCAGTATTTAAAGATCTGCCCGAACTAAATTGATGTTCTATACTACCATTCAAATCGGGTAAAATCTGGTATTTTGACTGTTGAAGATCCTTAGCTGAAACCTCAGTAGCCAGTTCCTGTCGTTTTATCTGTATATTGTTTTGCAGGGCATATTCAATACATTGTTCAATTGTCCATGGTTCCTGGGAAAATGAAATATTTAAAAAGAGTAAAATGCCTATTGTACTAAAAAATATTTTTTTCATAAAACAGTGTTTATCTATATTTATAATTAATTAAAGTTTAATTTATTGCTTTTTTCTGTATAATACCTGAATAAAATCCGAATTTTCAGAGGGATTAAATATCTGGATAAGCTCCCAGTTTTTATCATAACTTTCAATAGCGTTTTTCAACCGGGTAATTCTTGCCAGCGATTTTTCTAACGGGTGTTCAAGATTCGACATTTCATCCTTTATCTCCCAGGGAAAAGATTCCACCCTGAAATTGTATTTGATAATTTTATTCTGAAGTTTTACTTCAACTTCAGCTACCTCGTTGTCTTTAAAATTAGGAACAGGAACACATAATTCTTTCATTTTATTTTCCTCCGCCCATTTATTTTAATTAAAGTACTTGCTTAATATTTTCAGTTACAATATGCCCGTCGAAGAGCTGCACTATCCGGTGGGCTTTATCAGCATCCGAGGGTGAGTGGGTAACCATAACAATGGTGGTTCCTTCATTGTTAAGCTCGGTAAGCAAATTCATTACTTCCTCACCATTTGCCGAATCGAGGTTTCCTGTAGGCTCATCTGCAAGAATAAGTTTTGGATTGGCAACCACAGCCCTGGCAATGGCAACCCGTTGTTGCTGGCCGCCTGAAAGTTGTTGCGGAAAATGTTTTTTCCTGTGGGCAATTTTCATCCTGTCGAGTACTTCACCCACTTTCTTTTTCCGGTCCGATGCTGAAACCCTAAGATATAACAAGGGCAATTCAACATTCTCATATACGGTGAGTTCATCGATAAGATTAAAACTCTGGAAAACAAAACCTATATTTCCCTTACGGAGGTTAGTACGATTTCTTTCTTTATACTTGGCCACTTCTTCACCATTAAACCAGTATTTTCCCGAGCTGGGATTATCCAGCAAACCAATAATATTTAGTAAGGTGGATTTGCCGCATCCTGAAGGGCCCATAATAGCAACAAATTCACCGGATTCAACTGAAAGATTAACTTTATTCAGAGCAGTTGTTTCAACCTCATCTGTTCTGAAAATTTTTACAAGGTTTTCCGTTTTTATCATTTGGATTTTATTTTGAGATATAAATATCTGATTATTTTTTTAAAATAAGCTTATCCATATTCCCGAAATTATCATAACTTGAGACAATTACTTTTTCTCCTTCATTCAATCCCTCAAGAACTTCATAAAATCTTGGGTTTTGCCTGCCTATTTTGATATTTCTTTTTACAGCTATATTATCATTTTCACTTACCACGTATACCCATTGGCCTCCGGTACTCTGGTAAAATCCACCTTTGGGAAGCAGCAACGCGTCTTTAGACTCTCCCAGCTCAAGCCTTATTCGGGTTGTTTGCCCAATCCTGATCTGTGTCGGAATGTTTGTGGTAAATTCCATATCAACAGCAAATGTTCCGTTTCTGACTTCAGGATACACCTTGGTAATCACCAGATCATGATTTCCCCCGGCAAATTCAAACTCCCCTTTTAGTCCTTTCATTATCCGGGCAATGTAGTGTTCATCAATGTCTACTTTCATTTTATAAGAATCCAGAATATTTATCGTTCCGATTCTTGATCCATAACTCACCACTTCTCCTACTTCAGGATTTAATAAGGCCAGTTCCCCTTTAACAGGAGCCTTAATATTCAGATTATCCAAACGGCCCCGAACAAGCTTTAAGTTGTCCTGCATTCGGGCTACGGATTCCTCTGTATTCAATAACCTGTTGGTCATAAATATAGAATCCCGCACAAATTTTTGTTGTAATAACTTTAATTGTTCTGTTGTAAGTGCATATTGTTCTTTAGAATATTCATATTCTTCTTTAGATATATGATTATTCTCAAACAGTGTTTTATTATAATTATAAGTACGTTCAAGTTTTTTTAGTTCATAGGTGTAATTTAATATATTTGAAAGGGTGTTCAGTTTTTGATTATCGAAGTTAATCTTTGTAGCATTTAAATCGTTTATGGCGCGTTCCACCCCGGCTTCGTTATTCGAAATTTCAAGCAATAAATTCGTATTGCTCAAGCGGATAATAACATCTCCCTTATTAACCTTATTGCCTTCTTCTATAAGAATTTCTTCAACCCTGCCCCCCTCAACAGCATCAAGGTATATTGTTTTAATCGGCTCAACTGTTCCGTTTACCGAAATATAATCCTGATATTTGCTGAAGATTACCGGTTTAATTGTAATCTTTTCGGTATCAACATTAAGCTTGGTACTTTTATCTCCGAAAACAATTTTAAAGAACACAAGAAAAATAAGAATTCCCGCAAAACTAATCCACAGAATTTTTTTAAGGGACTGATTTTTCTTCTCAATTTTACGATCCATTCCATCCATGTACAGCGAATTATGAAAATTTTAATGAATCCAAATTATCACTAATTATGCCAAAAAATGCATATAATTGATTTTATGGAATTTATAATTATATTAAAAAATTGATTCTAAATAAACATGTACGAATATGTGACATAAATAGTACGATTCCGGACATTTATTAAATAATATAATTACATTTGTGTTGATCAACTAACTAATATACCAATTATTACATAAAGTTTTAAATATGCAGGATATGAGTGATAAAACAGGCAATGTTCTTATTGTAGATGATAATGAGGATATATTATTTGCATTAAAATTATTGCTAAAACCGCATGTTGAAAAAATAGAAATCCTTAACCGGCCGGATGGATTGCCCGCATTGTTATCTAAAGAATACTTTGATGTGATTCTTCTTGACATGAATTTTACCAAAGATGCCATTAGCGGACAAGAAGGATTTGGCTGGCTTGAAAAAATTCTGGAAATTGATCCCAAAGCCGTTGTGGTATTTATTACTGCTTATGGTGATGCTGAAAAAGCCGTAAGAGCTATTAAATCGGGGGCAACCGATTTTATCCTTAAGCCCTGGCAAAACGAAAAGATGCTGGCAACAATATTTTCCTGTATTAAACTGCGAAGATCAAGACAAGAAACCGACACTCTTAGAAGTAAACAAAAAGAGATTTGTGCGGTACTTGATCAGCCATTCCACGAATTTATCGGGAATTCACCCGAAATGCAGGCGGTGTTTACCACCATTAAAAAAGTAGCTCAAACAGACGCAAATGTTCTTATATTAGGTGAAAATGGAACCGGAAAAGAACTGGTAGCAAGGGCACTGCACCGTAATTCGCTTCGGAATGAGGAAGTTTTTATCAGCGTTGACCTCGGATCGATAAGTGAAACCTTGTTTGAAAGTGAATTATTTGGTCATGAAAAAGGGGCATTTACAGATGCTAAAAATGCAAAACCAGGGCGGTTTGAAATTGCTTCAAAAGGAACTATATTTCTCGATGAGATCGGTAATTTAACCCTTCCTCTGCAAACTAAATTACTTACCACTATTGAACGCCGCGAAGTAACACGGGTCGGGGCCAATAAACCCATCTCCATCGATGTACGCCTGATTTGTGCTACCAACAACGACATCCATACAATGGTAAATGAAAATGAATTCCGTCAGGATTTATTATACCGGGTAAATACCGTAGAAATTCATCTGCCCCCGCTTAGAGAAAGAACCGGAGACATTGCTTTGCTTACAGACCATTTTCTTAAAGTTTATGTAAAAAAATATCGCAAACCAATAAAAGGAATTTCATCCGCTGCGCTTAAAAAACTCAATCAGTACCCCTGGCCGGGAAATGTACGAGAACTGCAACATGCTATTGAAAGAGCGGTAATTATGAGTGAATCGACGCTATTGAGTCCTGATGATTTTATTTTAACCGATCAGGGAAAAAAATCCGGACTTACAGAACTCGAAACCTATAATTTGGAAGATATGGAAAAACAAATTATTTTAAAGGTTCTGAAACAAAATCAGGGAAATATAACCCAGGCAGCACGCGAATTGGGACTCACAAGAACATCTTTATACCGTAGAATGGAAAAATATGGGCTTTAAAAATTTCAGACTTCATTTAATCGTTCGCGTTCTGCTGATTACCGGAACCATATTTCTGTTTTATTACTCGTTTCAAACCAATTATTTTATTACCCCCATCATAATTGCAGTCATCATAATATTTCAGATTTCCTCATTAATACGATATCTTGATAAGACAAACAGGGAACTAACCAGTTTCCTGGAATCAATACGATTTTCTGAATTTACACGATCGTTTAAAATCGAAGGTATGGGAAGTTCTTTTGACGAATTGAACCGTGCATTTAATGAAGTAATTGAGGATTTCCAAAAGGTCCGCACCGAAAAAGAAGAGCATTTTCATTACCTCCAAACTATTGTACAGAATATTGATGTAAGCCTGATTGCCTTTAAAAAAGATGGAAATATTGAGCTTATTAATAAAGCGGCAAAAAAACTGTTTCAGATCAGCAGCTTGAAAAATATTAATGCTCTTGCCGAATTAAGCAAAGAACTCGTACAAACCCTGCTTACTATTCGTCCGGGTGAAAATAAACTGGTAAAAGTTCAGGAGGAAGATGATATCCTTCAACTGGCCATATATGCCACAACCATTAAAATTAAAGACACCTTAATTACACTGGCTACCATAAAAGATATTCAACATGTATTGGAAGAACAGGAAACTGAAGCATGGCAAAAATTAATTCGGGTATTGACTCATGAAATAATGAATTCGATCACTCCTATTGCTTCTTTGTCATCTACTTTAGATATTATGCTAAAAAATATTTCTGGAGAAAATGAAGGGAATGAACAAGTTACCATAGAGATGGACAGTTTGCAGGAAATTCAGGAAGCCTTACAAACAATTAACCGGCGAAGCACCGGTTTGCTGCATTTTGTAAATACTTACCGGAACCTTACAAGAATTCCCAAGCCTAATTTTAAAGTGTGCCATGTAAACGATATGTTTGTTAACATTCAGCGGTTGATGGACGAAGAAATAATTAAACATAAACTGCAATTTGAAACCCGCATAGAACCTGAAGAAATTACCTTCACCTGCGATGAGCAGCTGATTGAACAGGTACTTATAAATCTTATTAAAAACTCGCTGCATGCTCTTAACGGCAAAGAAAACGGAATTATTAAATTGATCGGATTTTTAAATAAACGCAGCCAGGTAACCATCCAGGTAATTGATAATGGTCCGGGGATTTTAAGTGATGTGATTGATAAAATTTTTATTCCCTTTTTCACGACTAAACCTTCCGGATCAGGAATCGGCCTTAGTTTATCCCGACAAATTCTTCGTCTCCATAACGGTACAATTACTGCACAGTCAATTCCCGACAAGGAAACCGTATTTACGCTAACCTTTTAGATATTTAATAATTTTCTTTTAATAAATGAATGTGAAGTATCAGAAATAATGATCCGGGCATTTTTATACGCTCTTAATTCCGCATTAGCGTCTTTTATTTTACCGATGTCGATTTTAAACTCATGAGATGTACCGGGCAGCAACAATAAAGGAAACTCTGCTGAACCTCCTGTTTTAGGTTGAAACTTTTTAATGTTCCTGTCTTTTAACAATTCTAATACAGGTGCGGTTATTTCAATTTGAATCCTTCCCGTATTTTCAATAATAATATATAAGGCTTTATTTTTACCGGAACGACTACCGTTTGAAATTTTCTTAACTGATAATCTGATCCGTTTTGTTCCTTTTATCGGAAACCGAATGGAATAATATATTCTATTCCAAAATAAGATCAGCGAAATTAGAACAAAAAATATCCCAAGTATAATAAGTAATACATATGCATTAGGATGTTCTTCAACAATAACCAAAACAGAATTACCTGACCATACTCCACAAATTTGAGACCCTGTATTAACCATCGGAATTAAATAATTGTCACACGTATTCCTTCAACCTCGATAATATCGCCCTTTATAAGTTTTGCACGTTTCCGGGTTTCTATTTCCTTGTTTCGGCAGACCATTCCCTCACCAACAAACATTTTAGCCTCAGCGCCACTGGAGGCAATTCGAACAAGTTTTAATAATTTTATAAGTTCAATAAAATCTGTTTCCAGTGAAAAAGTTAATTCTTTATGATCAGCCATATTTTATGAAACAACATTTGATTATGATACTATTCTTTTACAATATTCTTAAGCATGCTTTCATTCTCCTCGGTTACCTGGCTCATTACATCAGCTACAACACCTCCAAAAGCTTTTGAAACAAATCCCGAATTTAAACGGGAGATATACACATTCCCGTCTGATTTCTCATAAATGGCAATTCTGCAAGGCATTAATGAAGATACAATTCTTTCATCGTCTTCGGTTAAAATCTTATAAGCCTGATCGGGTTGACAGATTTCATATATTTTTACCTTCTGAACCTCCTTGCCAAATTTTAACATAGTGGCCTGAAGGTCATGAATAATAGGTATTTTCCAGTTATTTGAAACAACAATTTCTTCAAATTTCGCAGCAGTTTCTTCAAAAGAATATTTTGCCTGATTTTCTTTAATCAGAAAACCAGGTAAAAATATATAAAATAACACCAGTATAAGAATTATACCTGTAACTATTCCAATAAAAAAGCTCGTTAAATTATTTTTCATAATTTATTGTTTTATATTATTAAAAGAACCATCGGTTTATCAAGAACAGCAAGTAATCTTAGGTAAGGAAATTTATTAAATACCTTTGAACATAAAACTTACTTTTATTTATTAAATCTATCTATAAAATTAAAGACTTATTTTTGTTATCAATAATGTCCTGATATTTTTATTTTAATATTAATCAGAACAGTTTCATTTTCATTACAATGGAACTGAAATAAAAATTAATCAGAAGGAATTGCATTTTTATTAATAAACTATTTTAATGGAAACTATAGGCCTAATACCAGCATCAGGTCTTGCCCAACGGCTAGGACAATTACCCTGTAGTAAGGAAATCCTCCCGGTTTATTTAAATATAAATACCCGCAAACCAAAAGTATTATCCGAATATTTATTACACTCATATCGGAAAGCAAATATTACCCGGGTTTATTTTATTATTCGCAAAGGTAAATGGGATATTCCAAATTACTTTGGTGATGGTAGTAATCTCAATATGAATATTGGCTATTTATTGATGAATCTGCCCTATGGTGTACCATTTACATTCGATCAGGCCTATTCATTTGTTAAAAACAAATATGTTGCTATTGGGTTTCCTGATATAATTTTCACACCTGAAGATGCGTATGAAAAACTTGTAAAAAAAATAAATTTCTCAAAGGCTGATATAGTTTTAGGCATCTTCCCAATAAATGATTATTTAAGATCGGATATGGTGGAATTGGATAATAAGGGTGAAATTAATAATATCATTATTAAACAAAACAGGCCCGATTTGAAATACGGATGGACCATTGCAATTTGGGGGCCGGCATTTACAGAATATTTACATCTTTATTTACAGAAACATCTTAAAACTTCACCCAACGGGAAAGTGATAGAAGAGAATAATCAGTCTCGTGAACTGTATATTGGTGATGTTATTCACTCGGCTATAAAGGATGGATTAACAATTGAAAGTGTAATATTTGATACCGGAACATCAAAAGATATGGGAACACCGGAGGATTTATCGGGTTTCCAACGAGATTTATAGTAAAATCAATAATTTTATTCTCGATTTTTTAAATCTCGTTTCCCATCGATATTTATAAACAGGTAAAACTGTTGTGAATAATCGATAGCCCCTGGAATTAAGTGTACTGAAAGTTGTATTTTTGATTGTATTCTGTTCTTTTTTAATGGCATAAAATAAATATCGAGTCTTCCGTAATCTCCCGACTTATAAAACTTATCACCTTGTAATACCGTTAATCCTTCATTGCTTTTTTTCCACGATCCTTCAGAAGTTTCAAGCCTGCTGCTTCCATGATAGTAATTACCACGGATACCAAATTTATCATATTCCATTAAAAATTCATGGTATAATCCCGAACTAAAAATTAAATCATAAAGGCCTCTTTTCCGATCATAAGACATAGCTAAACCCACTGATAATTGCAGTGTTTTAAGTTTTTCCCCTTTAAATTCAAAACCTCCCACAGCCACAAGTCCGCCGTTATCCCGAATATAATCATCCGGCATACGCTGGGCAGTATGCGCAAAATGGTACATTAAAAAATCGTGTTTATAAAAGAAATGGTTTTTTTGCAGCTTCATACTTTGACCGACTATAAATGCTTCATGTTCACTTTTTGTTTGCTTACTTGTCCAGTCAATCCAACCATTCACATAACCCAGGTTATTTTTCCAATTTAAAAATATTCCCTCCATTAAGGGCTTATAATAAAAAATTGAATCATCCATCAATACTCTTGGCATAGAAATAACATCCCGTTTGGGAAAAGACCCGGCAAACATTTCAACATTCTTTTTATTAAGTTGGTAATACATTATAAAATCAGGGGGCAAAACAACCTTATTGCTGCCCATTTCATGCAGAAAATCTACCCCGAACATAAACTTATTTTGTTCATCAAACTTAAATCCGGCCTCACCGTTTATTCTGGAGCCAAACATTGTTTGAGGATAAGCATAATCGTTATAAAATTCACGATTATCGAAAAAAACGTTTAAACCTGATTTCCAATAAAAAGACTGAGCTTCAATTTTCAGTAAATAAGAAGTTAGTATGAAACCCGCAAAAAATAGTACCCGCAAATAAAACATATGTAAATGTAAAATTTTTTCAAAATAGTAAATTATTCTTAGTTAACGAAAAGTATTTAAATTAGTTAGCCCTCTCGCGGTAATATTTATCATCTTTCTAATAAATGCAGGTAAATACAGGCGATAATTTTAATAAAAATTGTTCCTGCCTGTTTTGACTATTGATAAATCATAGAATATCAAACGAATGGAATCTATTGCAAAATTAGGGCTCATATTAGAAAAAAATCGGGGTTACTTTCCAACGATTATAAGAATTAATTGTCGAATAAATGAATAATCGAAATATCTAGGTTGAATAAATAATTAATGGTTCTCACATGGAAAATAATCACTTACAAGGATGGTATAACTGGGACAATCTAAAAATATTAATAATTGAAGATGATTATGCTCAATATCTTTTTCTGAAAGAAGTTCTTATAAATACTTTTATTAATATAAACCAGACATATACTGCTTTTCAAACTTTTGAATATTTAAAGAGAAATAAAGTAAATCTGATAATTATAAACACTTCAATACCTGATAATATCAACTTTAATCTTGTAAAAGAGATTAGGGATCATTATCCGTTCTTACCAATTATTGCATTTATAAATCACGATTCTTACAAAGACGAAATAAAAAGTCTTGAATCTGGTTGTGATACCTTTATTAATAAACATATCGACAGCGCGCAGCTCCTGGCAACACTTGATGATTTGCTGCATAGAAGCACTATTCTAAATTCCGTACACATTTAGTAAATACTTTTGTTAATCAGTTATTAGAATGTTATAAGAAATTTACCTGGTAAATACTATTTTTTATCCTATTATAGAAAGGGGATAACCTTTTCCAGCTTATTCCCGCGGGAACCCTTAATTAATATAAATGAATGATTCAAGGGATTTGTATGTATCCAATCAATTAGCTGATCAACATTATTAAAAAACAGATCCGTATCTTCACAAAAGCTTTGAAAATTTCTTCCAACAAAAATCAGTTTTGAAATTTTATTATTATTTAGGTTTTCCTTAAGTAAATTATATAATTGTTTATGTTCATCATTAGTTAGACTTCCCAATTCGAGCATTTCACCAACAATAACCATTTTATTTTTTTTCTCAAATTCCAGAAAATTGTGAATAGCCAGTTTCATACTATCCGGATTGGCATTATAAGCGTCGAGAATTATTTCATTCTTTTTACTTTTAATAAACTGTGACCGGTTATTCTGGGGTTTATAGTTTTCAATTGCCTGCTTAATTTGCTTATCCGGAATACCAAAATATTGTCCAATCGTAACAGCAGCCATTACGTTTTCAAGATTATATTGTCCAACCAATTGGGTATTTATTTCATATTTCTGAACCTCCATACATGTTTTGGCTACTATTTTGATTTTAACATAAGGTTCCGCGGAAATTATTTTACCATAAGTATCTAAAACAGGTTTTGTACCATAAGGAATTTCTTTACCAATACCCGGTAAAATATTGCGCACGAATGCATTTGATGCATTATAAAATATAGTCCCTTTTGATTTTGCCAGAAAGTCAAATAATTCACCTTTTGCCTTTTGCACACCCTGTAAACTCCCAAAACCTTCAAGATGCGCTTTACCAATATTTGTAATTATACCGTAATTCGGCTCGGCAATTTCACACAATTTTTTTATTTCGTTTGGATGATTAGCCCCCATTTCTACTATACCCATTTTAGTATATTCATCAAATGAAAGAATAGTAAGCGGAACGCCAATATGATTGTTTAAATTACCCTGTGTTGCTTTAGTTTTTAGTTTAACAGATAATACTTCATAAATTAATTCCTTTGTAGTAGTTTTTCCATTTGAACCTGTTATAGCCAAAATTTTTAATCCCAGTTGTTTCCTGTGATAATTTGCAAGTTTTTGAAGTGTATCTAAAACATCACTTACAAGCACAAAATGTTCATCCTGAACTACATTTTTGTCGTCTACTATAGCATATCGGGCACCT
This sequence comes from Bacteroidales bacterium, assembly GCA_016934395.1. Taxonomy (GTDB): domain Bacteria; phylum Bacteroidota; class Bacteroidia; order Bacteroidales; family UBA10428; genus JAFGSZ01. The sequence goes on along the minus strand of JAFGSZ010000094.1, from coordinate 29,595 downwards.
TTATCAATCGCATCCAGTGCAAAAAGATTCCCGTTGAAATTTTCTCCTTTCAGTGCAAAAAAAAGTGATCCGGGGACTACAGATCTTGAGTCGGTTGATATAACCGGATTTTCGAGGAAAAGTTGGTAAATGTCTGGTATATTCAATGGAATATAATTTATGGTAAAATTAAAAAAACCTCATTATATTTATAATGAGGTTTTGTTTATTATAAAGTATTATATTGGATTAATAATGACCGGCAGGACTTCCTACCCGTGTCATTGCACATCTGAATCCTAAATCATCACGAGAAGCTTCTTCATCAAGATACCTTCTGGTTCCGGGACTTAACCAATACGCCCTGTCTCTCCACGATCCACCTTTATAAACTCTTGTATGATCATTAATAAGTGAAGATACATCACCAGATTCTTTATTTAGAGTATACATTCTTTGTGATCCGCTTTCCTGTTGTGCAGCTTCAGCAGACCAGTCTGATCCGTCTACAATGCTTGATTCATAATCACCGTCACGATAGTTTCTGTAATCTGCTTTTTTATAATTCCAACGGTTAATAGCTTCTTCCTCTGTAACCTCGCGGTATCTAAGTCTGCCTAGACTATCCTTTTCTGCAATATTTCCTTCTTCATCACGAACCAATGTTTGGAAAACATTACCACGAATAGGATTAAATTCATCGAATTCTTCAAAGGTTAACGGACGATAGATATCATATACCCATTCGTTAACATTACCTGCCATACAATATAATCCATAGTCGTTTGGCCAGTATGAATTTACAGGAGAAGGAATTGTTGCATTATCATTTAAACTACCTGCAACACCCATTAAATCGCCTTTTCCTCTTACGAAGTTGGCCCGCATTTCTCCCCGGTATTTTTTAGAATCATTCCTTACGTTGTGGCCATCCCAGGGATAAATTCTTCTTTCATAAACTCTTTCATCGTATGAATTACCGATGAGTGCAACCGCAGCATATTCCCATTCGGCTTCACTGGGCAATCTGTACTTAGGCAATAATAAACCGTCTTCGAGCATTACCCTACGCGATTCTTTATTGGGATCAAGACTTGGAAGGTTTTGATTCACCAAACCTTCATACTGTCCGGCAAGATAAGCTTCAGTATTAAAATTCTCTTCACCAATTTGATTCGGATCTGGAGTAAGAATTCCTTCTTTAATCAAAATTCCCTCATTAACACGGTCGGTTCTCCAGGAGCAGTAATCATTGGCTTGTAACCAGTTTACACCAACCACCGGATACTCATTATACGAGGGATGACGGAAGTAATATTCCACATAAGGCTCGTTATAAGCCATTGGTCTGCGCCACACCAGTGTATCTGGCAGCGCTTGTCTGTAAACTTCAGGATAATCTAAAAATACGCGACTAATCCAGTGCAGATATTCTCTGTAGTCAATATTTCGAACCTCGGTTTGATCCATGTAAAATGAACTTACCGTTATCCTTCGGGGCATATTGTTCCAATCATACAGTAAATCCTGTTCAACCCTGCCCATTGTAAAAGTTCCGCCTTCAATCAATACCAGTCCCGGCCCGGTTTCCTGTTCATACCCACTTTGCACTTCAAATCCACCGGCATCAGGATCATTGTATTTCCATCCTGTAGTAGATGAAGCATTTTTTCCTCCGCCACCACAAGCAGCAAATAACATAGCAACTAAAGCCAGTTTAGGAACAGCAGAAATCTTTAATTTCATGATATTACGATTTTAATTCCAAATATAATAACAATATTTTACAGAGTAAATGAATACTTTTGAAAATAACTAAATTTTAGGGCATTTTATTGCCCTGATTTTTTTTCTTTTGCTTTTATACTCCAAATTCAATAAAAATGTTACTTCGTGAGCCCCCATCTTTGTGAAAAAAAATCTGCCTCCCGATAAATTCACATCATAACTATAAACAAAATTAAAATTTGTGTGCAAATAACCAATAGAAATAATACATGCATCATAGTTAAAATTCAGGTCCTGTCGAAGCCAAACACCCATAGATATAGGTTTCATTATATATGTAACACCATAACTTAATTGTTGAAAACTTTGTTGCTGTTGAAAAATTATACCAGGTTGAATGGAGGTGGAATTTTCAAAACCGCTGCTCTTTAGGTCAAATCTGGCTTGAGCAGAAACAGTATATTTTCTTGCCAGTTTATCAGCTATAACAGATTCTGATGATACTTCAGGTTGTAACAGATGATGAACTGCCAGACCGAAAGAATATTTTTTATCAATTTCAGCAATAAAACCCAAAGAAAAATCCGGAAAACTTTTTGTATATCCCTGAATGGTTTCATTCTGCCCCGGAATCCCCATATTATTTTGTATATCTGACTCAAAAACTAAACCTGAAGTGGATAGGGTTTTGAAATAATATGATGCCTGTAACCCCGAACTTACACGAATTACAGGTGTTAAATTTACATAGTAACTATACATTCCGCTAATCATTGTATTAGATATAATACCCTTTTGCTGTACATCATTATTAATATAAACCCCCAGTCCGCCATGTAAAACTTCAAGTGGCTGTGCATATGATGCGGCATAGGTAACAAATGAAGCGGATAAGCCGGGCCATTGATTCCGGTAAGTAACCGAAAGTTCCGGATTTTGCAGCAAACCAACATAGGCAGGATTATAATATAACCCGTTTGAAAAATAATTGGAAAAAATAAGATCCTGTGAAAAGCTTACCTGTTCAGTAACAATAAAAAATAATAAAAAGAAAATATATAAGTTCTTTTGCTTCAAGAAAATGTTATATTAATGTTAAAAATATACCCATTGGTCAAACGAAATTGTTTACAAATAATATAATTATTTTTGAGTCGTTAAGTGTAAATAACTACATATGTTATTATTATTGTATTTAAAAAAATAAAAATCTTTACCGGTAATGCGAATTTTGTTTATTATAATTTTATTTTTCAACAGTATAATGCTGGTTACCGGACAGAATTATACCCGAAAAATCCATTGGACACCTGAAAAAAGCATCTATAAAAAATCAAACGAAGATACGAATAATCATATTGTAAGAGATTATTTATATTTTGAAGGTGTATCCTACCAAAACAACCACACACTGCTTCCATATTATTATGAACTTTTCGATGCCGGAGAAACAGACCATTCTTTATCTGTTATTTTGGAAAATATGGAATTCGAGCCTTTAAAGGATTCAAAAAATATTGATTTTCTTGACCAAATACCGGATACCATACTACCTGAACTGAAATATGCAAATGAATCAAAAAAACAAAAAGTACAATTAAGTTTTATCCCGTTAAGAAAAAATAAAGAAACAGGAAACATTGAAAAGCTTGTGAATTTTACTGTGAATTTTACTGTGAATTTTACTGTGAATTTTACGGAAAAAAGATCGGCTGCCCAGGTTCGGATTGATGCTAATAATGCAAGAATTTACGCTGAGAATTCTGTACTTTCCTCGGGAACATGGTATAAAATTAAAATTTCGGAATCCGGCATATACAAGCTTAGCTATTCAGATATTGTGGGAATGGGACTTAGCAATCCTCAGAATATCCGCGTTTATGGAAATGGAGGTAAACAGCTGCCCTATCTGAATGCTGATGACCGTCCGGATGATCTTATTGAAAACGCCATTTATATGGATAAAGGAAGTGATAATATATTTAATACGGGTGACTATATTCTGTTTTATGCACAGGGCCCGGTTGTCTGGAATTATGATACCCTGAATAATTTCTATCAGCATTCGAAGCATTTGTATTCCGAATATTCTTATTACTATTTAACAACAGATAAAGGGCCGAGTAAAATTATACAGCAAGCAGTTATTCCTGCCGGAAATCCAAATATATCAGTTACTGAATTTGATGATTATTATTACAATGAGCAAAATCTGAATAACCTTATCAAATCAGGTCGTCAGTGGTATGGCGAGAAATTAGGTTCGGGAGTTAATTTTTCAAAATCCTATATTTTCCCGAATAGTATAAGTTCAGAACCGGTAAAAGTTAAAGTTGCCGTTATCAGCAGATCTCAAACCGACAGATCATTTACAATAAAAGCAAATAATCAGGTTTTAGGTTCAATTCCGCTTGGTTCTGTAAATCTTGACAGCCATACCGGCCTGTATGCCAGATCAGAAACCAGGTACTTTAATTACACATCCTCTTCAGATAATATTCTAATTGAAATTCAATATAATAATACTGATACCAGAGATGAAGGATATTTGGATTATCTGGATTTAAATGCCCGCCGATCGTTACGATACGAGCAGGTTCCTTTATATTTCAGAGATGCAACATCTGCCGGTGAAGAAAATATTGCAAGTTTTCAGATCAGTAATACAACCCCGGGCCTTTTTGTGTGGAATATCTCTGATATTTCCTCAGTACAAAGTATACCTTCACAGCTTAATGGTTCCGTATTAAGTTTTAAAGCATTAGCAGATCAGATTAATCAATATGTTGTTTTTAATAAAACCTATGCTTTCCCAAAACCTATTATCGATATTGCTCAGGGTGATGTTGGATTTATAGAAAATCAGGACCTTCATTCTGTTACACCTCATAACCTTATTATTGTAACGCACAGCAATTTCTTGAATCAGGCCAATGAACTTGCAGATTTTCACAGAGAAAAAGATAATATGAGCGTGTATGTGGTAACACCGGATCAAATATATAATGAGTTTTCATCCGGTAAACCTGATGTTTCAGCTATACGAGATTTTGTAAAGATGATCTATGACAGGTCAACCGGTGATAATAATTCACTTAAATATTTGTTGCTTTTTGGTGACGGGTCATATATTAATCACATAAACCAGCCGGGCAACACAAATTATATCTTAACCTATCAGTCGGATAATTCACTACACCAGGTGAATTCATATGTTACCGATGATTTTTTTGGTCTTTTAGATGATGACGAAGGTGAAGCTATTGGGCTTTTGGATATCGGAATAGGAAGACTCCCTGTGAAATCCGGACAGGGAGATGAAACTGAAGCTCAGGCGGTAGTAGATAAAATTAAAAGATACAATTTAGCTACAAATATGCTGGATTGGCGAAATTTACTTTGTTTTGTTGCAGACGACGGAGAATATAACGACGGATCCTTACACATGTCACAGGCGAGCTATCTTGGAGATTTTGTTGAAGAAAATTACCCCGAATTTACCGTTGATAAAATATTACTGGATGCATATAAACAGGAAACTACTTCCACCGGCCCTACATATCCTGATGTGAATAAAGCCATAGTCAATAATATTAATCGCGGATTATTAATCTTCAATTACCTTGGACATGGCAACGAAGATGGATTGGCAACGGAACATATTATTACATCCAATGACATCCCAACCTGGAAAAATTACAACAGGTTGCCACTATTTATTACTGCTACATGTGAATTCAGCCGGTTTGATGATGTGGAAATTGATGAAAAAAGTAATCAAATCAAAACCAAAACTTCTGCAGGAGAAATGGTGTTATTGCATCCCGGAGGAGGCGGAATAGGATTATTAACTACAACACGCCTGGTATATTCAAGCGGTAATTTTACATTGAATAAAAACTTCTTTAATTATGCATTTGAAAAGGATGAACACAATAAAAAATACCGTCTGGGAGACTTAATGAAGCTTACCAAAAATGCTACTTTCGGGGACAATAAATTAAACTTTACTTTATTGGGAGATCCGGCCCTTAGCCTCGCGTATCCTGAATACAAGGTGGTATCCGACTCCATTAATAATGTTAGTATCCTCAACCCCCTTGATACATTAAAGGCATTCAGTAAAATTTCCATTTCAGGACATGTGGTAAACACCGACAGTACGCTTATGAATACTTTTAACGGAACCATATTTCCATCAGTCTTTGATAAACCGGTTACCATGTTTACCCAGGGGAATGACGGAATTGAACCTTATGAATTCAGTGAGCAGACCAATATAATTTATAAAGGAAAAGCAACCGTTAAAGACGGCATGTTCAATTTTTCTTTTATTGTACCAAAAGATATTTCATACAATATCGGAAAAGGGAAACTTACCTATTACGCGGAAAATTCTTCAATAGATGCACAGGGTTATTTCAGGGATTTTTATATTGGAGGAACCGGCAATGAAATGGCTTCAGATTATTACGGACCAGAATTGGATTTATATATGAACGACAGTCTTTTTATTTCCGGGGGGATCACAGATAAAAATCCATTAATTTATGCTGTAATTACCGACGAGAACGGGATTAACCGTATAGGAAACGGTATTGGTCATGATATTGTTGGAGTACTTGACGGAGACCTGGCAAATCCAATACTTCTTAACGATTATTATGAATCCGAACTTGACAATTATCAAAAAGGGACGATAAAATATCAGCTTACAGATATAACTGCCGGCACCCATTCACTCTCTGTAAAAGTCTGGGACAGCTTTAATAATTCATCAAACAAAACCATTGAATTTAATGTGTTGGGTGAAAATTCGCTGGTTCTGGAAAATGTCTATAATTATCCCAATCCTTTTTCAGAAAATACCTACTTCAGATATGAACACAATAAGCCTGGAACTGAACAAAATATTACCATTCGGATTTTAGACCTTTCCGGAAAAATTGTTAAAATTTTGCACTATCAATCATACTCAGCAGGTTATACTTCAGAACCCATATTATGGGATGGAACTACAGAACATGGAAACCTGGTTGGTGAAGGAATTTATATATATAGAATTAGAGTTGAAACAACTGATAATCAAACTACTGAAAAGTTCGGTAAACTATTGATAATAAAATAAAGAATAAATCGTATTAGTAATAATTATTTTATCTTTGCTCCACAAAAAATTTTAAAAATGACATCGTACAAGAAAATTACCCTATTGATTTTTACAATATTATGTTTGTTTGAAATTACTTTTTCTCAACCTACAACACCATCCGGTCTTACAGGGGCAGATGAAGATGCTTTAAATGCCATTAAAACTGCGATTCCTTTTATTTCTATTGCCCCCGATTCAAGAGCCGGTGCCATGGGCGATGTTGGAGTTGCCACTTCTCCCGATATTAATTCACAGCACTGGAATCCCGCAAAATATGCTTTTCTTGAAGGAGAAGGCGGAGTTGCGCTTTCATATACCCCCTGGCTTAAAAATCTGGTAAACGATATTAACCTGGCTTACCTCGTGGGGTATTACAGAATTGATACCCGGCAGGTAATAAGCGGATCGTTACGCTATTTCAGCCTGGGTGATATTATTTTCAGAAATGAATTTGGAGATTACCAGGGACAGCGAGCGCCTAATGAATTTGCTGTTGATTTTGGTTATTCGCGATTATTTTCCGATCATTTCTCAGGCGCTTTATCATTCCGCTTTATTCGATCAGATATTACCGGTGGCGGTATTGGTTCCGGAACCGAGTATAATGCCGGTATTTCTTTTGCAACCGACCTGGGTGTGTATTACCAGAAAGAAATTGAAATAGACGAAAAAGAATCTGAAATGGCTTTTGGTTTAAGCATCACTAATATAGGTACCAAGATTTCATACACCCAGGATCAGAACAAAGAATTTATTCCGATGAATTTACGGTTGGGAGGAAGATTGTCCATAAATCTCGATGAATATAATACCATTTCACTGGCTGCTGATCTTAATAAATTATTAGTTCCTTCACCACCAATAACAGATAAAGATACAGTTACAGGAGATATTGTAATTCTTGCCGGTTACGATGATGATATTTCGGTACCTTTAAGCCTGGTTCAATCATTTTATGATGCACCGCATGGATTTAAAGAAGAAATACGCGAGATAATGTATTCAATAGGAATGGAGTATTGGTATAAAAACCAGTTTGCTGTTCGCGGCGGATATTTTCATGAACATGCCACAAAGGGTAACCGGAAATATTTTACCCTTGGTATAGGGTTGAAGTTTAATGTATTCTCACTCGATTTTGCATATCTTGCACCTACATCGGGAAGAAACAATCCGCTGGCCAATACAATACGGTTTACCCTGGGATTTCAATTCGATAAATTCAGAGCCTTTAATTAAAATATGAAACTAAAAGTTGGTTTTGGATATGATGTTCACCAGCTCAAACCCGGGAATACTTTTGTATTAGGTGGTATCACGATACCGCACGAAAAGGGCTGCGTTGCCCATTCAGACGGTGATGTACTTATTCATGCTATTTGTGATGCCTTGCTTGGTGCGGCAAATCTCAGGGATATTGGTTTTCACTTTCCTGATAATGACCCGGAATTAAAGGGAATAGACAGTAAAATCCTCCTTAAAAAAACCATTAAAATTCTTAAATCGCATGGTTATTCAATAGAAAATATAGACTCAACGGTTTGCCTTGAAAAACCAAAAATCAAAGACCGGATTCCGGAAATGCAACACATTCTGTCCCAGACTATGGGAATTGCTCCTGAAGATATATCAATAAAAGCAACTACTACTGAAAAATTGGGCTTTGTGGGTAAAGAAGACGGAATAACAGCCTCTGCTGTTGTTTTAATCAGCCGGAATACTCCTTAAAATTAAATATTTTATTAATTTTTTTAGTAGATATGATCCATACTGAAGGATTTTCGGTATTGCTAAACTTACCACAGAAATAAATATCATATTTGATTACCTTTGGTGAATTCAAAAGCCTGACTGAACTCATTATGCTCATAAATTTTATGAATGTTGCCAAATCAAACTAAAATTGCGAAATGGATAAAATTATTGTCCTTGGAGCCAGCCCAAATCCTTTACGGTTTTCGTATAAAGCAGTTAAAAGTTTAGGACGAAGAAGCTTTGATGTAGTTGCAGTAGGATATAAAGAAGATTCCATTGGGGATGTGAAAATAATTAAAGGAAAACCCCAGGTAAAAGATGTGCACACGGTATTGCTTTACCTTGGCCCTAAAAGACAAGTTGAATATTATAATTACATAGTTGAATTACACCCTAAAAGAGTAATATTTAATCCGGGAACCGAAAATGAAGAATTAAAAAAAATGCTGGTAATTAATAATATCGAGGCTGTATATGATTGTGCCCTTGTTATGCTAAACACCAATTCGTTTTGATATGTAACAATTATATTATATACCGAAATAAATAAAAATTAACCTTCAAGCTATAAATAAACTTTAGGATTTTTTAAATTTGATTTTGACTTATTATGGCCTTATTTAACGAAAAACATATTTACCTTCTTAAAAATTTAGGACGCGGATTCTTATGGTTTGCCATAATTATAGGGATATTCCTTTTTCTCAAAACAAAAGTAGATGTAAATTATCTTGAATTGCTCAAACCTGTATATAAACATCCCGGCTGGGTAATTTTAATTTTTATTCTTTCTGAACTAATCGTTGGTTTAATACCCCCTGAAATATTTATGCTTTGGGCCCTGAAAAACGATTCCGTTTCAGAGTACATCCTGTTTATTATTATGCTTGCCTTTTTATCTTATGGAGCGGGATATATAGGGTATTTATTTGGATCATATTTAAACACTACCCGGTTGTATCGTTTTGTGCGCAGAAGGTTTCTGAGCAAATTAGAACGAAGATTAAATGATTATGGCCTTTATCTGATAATAGTAGCTGCCGTAACGCCCTTACCCTATTCCGGAGTAAGTATGCTTGTTGGATCAGTAAAATTTCCTGTGCGAAAATTCCTGTTATTCTCAACATCACGATTTCTGAGATTCGGGGTATATGCCTGGATAATCTGGGAAGCAAATATCCTGAGTTAACTGTGAAAAACCAGTAAAGGTATATTGGTATGATAAAAAAGTTTTTTTGTAAGGCTGGTTTTAAATATTTTCTCAAAAAGACTACGACGACGAGAAGTTAAAGAGACAATATTTATTTTATTATGAAGTACGTAGTCTTCAATATTGTGCAATAAATTATTACTCTCAATAAAACCACATTCCACCCTGGTTTCACCATATGCCTTTTTAAAATATTCTTTCAGTCCATCCATTTTAACCGAATTCCAATTTTCCGGCTGATCACTGATATGAACACAAAATATTTTTAAATTAAGCGGTATGGTAAGTTTCATCAACTTTTGAATCGATACAAAATCCGATTCATCGAAGTTGGTGACATACAGAATGTGGTCTACATTTTCTTCACCTATAAATTCGTACTGTTCTGGAATTGCAAGAATCGGAAACTTAATCCGTTCGATGACCATGGCTGTTACACTTCCCAATATCGCATTGGCACGTTTATCTTTTCCCCGGGTTCCCATTACTACCAGATCAGGGCTAAAATCACTGCAGTAATTTACAATGGCTTCTTCCGCTATTCCCGGAACAATATCGTAAGTAACATTCTTAGTATCGTATTTACTATCCTTGCAATAGGGTATAAGCTCTTTAATAAAATTTTCTATTGAAATTTTTTCAGTATCCTCCAGATTCTGTACTACATCGGTTCTCAATTGCATTTGAGTATGACTGGTTCCTGCCAGGTCAATCAGATCGAGGGCAGGAGAATAATAGGCATGAAAAAGTTTAATTTTCGCCTTGGTTTTGACTGCAATTTTTATTGCATAACGGCATGCCAACAACGAATATTCAGAATAATCAATAGGAACTAGAATATTTTCGATTTTATTACTATCAGGCTTTTCCATTGTGATATAGCTGAGTTAAATAACATTACAATATACAAAAAACCCTCTGAAATTCAAATACTAAAAAACTTCCTTTTATAATAATCTGAATTTAAATCAAAGAAAAAAATAGTATCCGGCAAATATGGATAAATAGCCTTGCAACTAAGTTTCATCCTGCACCGGTTGCTATTTAATCGTTGGTAAAAAAATATTTTTCCCGTTGTTGTTCAGAAAGCTGACTTTAAAATATTCTAAAATCCAATTCTAATTGATGAAACTTTAACAAGTCATTTATAATACAAACAATTCATAGATGGATTTTAATACCGTAGTTTTGTAAATTCGCTCTATGTGCAATTAAAATCCGGAGGGATAAAATGAAAACACCTCAAAAATGTTTTTCATTTTTCCATAGTAATTTCTTTACGCCTATGTAAAAAAAGCTTTCTCAATTTTATAATGTCAATAATATTGAAATGGGGAAAATTATAAAAATTTAATTTAATTTTTATAAGTAAACAGGTTATCTTTGAAAATAGATAGTATTACAACTATATTTGAATAAATCATAAAGTTTTAAAATTATAATCAATATGAAAAAAGGCTGGATTATTTTAATCGTTGTAGGTGTTTTGTTTTTGCTGACCTATTCGTGTTCAAAAGGCACCTATAATAAAATGGTGGTTTTAAATGAGAATGTTACCAAACAATGGGCGAATGTGGAAAATGTATATCAGCGAAGGGCCGATCTTATTCCTAACCTGGTAAATACCGTAAAGGGATATGCTAATTTTGAAAAAGAAACGCTCACACAGGTTATCGAAGCCCGTGCAAAAGCCACATCAGTAAATGTTGATGCCAACAACCTTACTGCTGAAAATCTTCAGCAGTTTCAGGAATCACAATCTGCCCTAAGTGGCGCTTTATCCAGATTAATGGTTGTTGTTGAACGTTACCCGGAATTAAAAGCAAATCAGAATTTTCTGGAACTTCAGGCACAACTCGAAGGAACCGAAAACCGTATTGCTGTTGAAAGACGTAAATTTAATGAGGCTGCCCAACAATATAATTCAACAATAAAAATGTTTCCGCAGAACATCTTTGCCAATATTTTTAATTTTGATGAAAAAGCCTATTTCCAGGCAGAACAGGGTTCTGAAAGAGTACCGGAAGTATCTTTCTAAATCAGGAAATAGTGTGGATTTTTTCTCATAAAAATATTTGTTTACCCCACCAAAGAATATAAATGAATGAAAACGACAGAATTTATTGATTCCGGACAAAAGAAGCAAATTATTGATGCCATTAAAGAGGCCGAATTAAATACTTCCGGAGAAATTCGGGTACATATTGAAAGAAGATGCCCGCAAGATGTTCTGGATCGCGCTGCCTTTTTATTCGAAAAATTAAAAATGCATAAAACAGAAAAGCGTAACGGGGTGCTGTTTTATCTTTCTTATGAAGACAAAAATTTTGCTATTCTTGGAGATGCAGGAATAAATGCCGTAGTGCCAGATAATTTCTGGGATAAAATTAAAGAGACCATGGTTCCATTTTTTAAAGAATCGAAGTTTGCCGAAGGTCTGGCGCGGGGAATATCCATGGCTGGTGAACAATTAAAATCCCATTTTCCCCATTTACAAAATGATGTAAATGAATTATCTGATGATATTTCATTTGGAAAAAATTAAAATTATGAAGATTAAAAGTTTCGTATTTCTTTTTTTATTGAGTATAGGTCTCGTCGTATTTTCACAGGATATTCCCAAAAAGCCCGTTCCACCGAGGTTAGTTAATGATCTTGGAAGCTTATTGACTGCTCAGGAAAAAGAGAAACTTGAAGAAAAACTGGTAAATTTTTCAAAACAAACTACTACACAAATTGTAATTGTTACCGTTCAGTCTCTTGATGGTTATGATAAGGCCGACTTTGCATACCAGATTGGTGAAACATGGAAGGTTGGACAAAAAGGTTTTGATAACGGTGTAGTGATCCTGGTTAAAAACAAAACTGCAGATTCAAAAGGTGAAACATTTATTGCTATAGGTTATGGTTTAGAATCTGTAATACCCGATGCAACTGCAAAACGAATTGTAGAACATGAAATGATTCCGGCATTCAAGGTAAATCAATTTTATACAGGACTGGATAACGCTACCAGCACGTTAATGTCTTTAAGTCTCGGAGAATTTAGCGCTAAAGAATATGAGGAAAAAACCAGTGAAGGAGGCAGTATTTTTAGTATGATCTTTATGCTGGTTATTTTTGCCGTGATCTTCTCAAGAATATTTGGCGGAACCCGGAATGTCAGAAGAAATTCTATTGGTCGTGGTATTCCTTTTTGGATTGCCTTATCTATGCTTGGGTCTTCATCCCGCGGAGGAGGAAGTTTTGGGAATTTTTCGTCGGGCAGCGGTGGTTTTGGAGGCTTTGGCGGCGGAAGCTTTGGCGGCGGAGGCGCAGGAGGAAGCTGGTAACTAATTTTGCCTATGTGTAACAAAAGAAATTTATTATTCATAGCTGTTTTAATATTTCTCAGCTTCAGAATTCATATCCGGGCATCAGAAAAGGATACGACCTTTCTGACTTTAGTATTTGCCGGCGACATTATGGGGCATGATGCCCAGATTGAAAGTGCTTATAACCCTTCCCTGAAAGCTTATAATTACGAGCCCACATTTAGGTATATTGCGCCTTTTATTAAAAGTGCCGACATTGCAATCGGCAACCTGGAAGTTACCTTAGCCGGGCCACCCTATAAAGGATATCCACAGTTTTCAAGTCCTGATGAACTGGCTGTAGCAGCGCGCGATGCAGGATTTGATATTTTTATTAATGCGAATAACCATGCACTGGACCGGGGAAAAAGCGGTTTTAATCGCACTCATAATGTACTTGACTCATTAAAAATAATACGCACAGGTACTTTCCGCGATCAGGAAGAACGGAATTATAATTTCCCTTTACTGGTTGAAAAAAATGATATCAGAATTGCACTCCTCAATTATACTTATGGAACAAACGGACTAAAAATATCGCTGCCATCTATTATAAACCGTATTGATACTGCTCAGATCAGAAGAGACCTGAATAAAGCAAAATTAGCCGATCCTGATTATATTATTGTAACCATTCATTGGGGAAATGAATATGAACGTATTGAAAACGAAACACAGCGATCGCTTGCAGATTTTATTTTAAATCAGGGGGCAGATGCAATTATTGGTTCACATCCGCATGTAGTGCAGCCAATGCGCGAATATTACCGAAATATTACAGATTCATCAGCATATAATCTTGTTGCATATTCTCAGGGGAATTTTGTCTCCAATCAACGCGAGCAATACAGGGATGGGGGAATTCTAATTAAGTTGACACTGGCTAAAACAAATTCAAAAACAAGTATAAAAAAATACACTTATCTCCCGGCCTGGGTATATCGTGAAGATAAACCTGAAGGATCGGTTTTTTATGTGTTACCTTCGCAGCTGTATGAGCAAAACAAAGATTTTTTTAATTTTTCCGATCATGATGATTATAAGATCAGCAGATTTTATAACAATACAAAGGAACATTTGAAGAATTCGGCGGAAGATAATTTTTATCTGAATTATAAATTAAGCCCATAAAAAAAGCCGGCATAAACTACCGGCTTTTTTATTCACAAAATATCCTTAGTTTGTTTCTTTAATATCCTCAAGAATATCTTCATCTACAAGTATCCTTCCACAGTATTCACATACAATAATTTTTTTCCTCGACCGGATATCGAGCTGCCGCTGAGGTGGTATTTTATTAAAACATCCGCCACAGGCATCGCGTTCAACGGTAACCACAGCAAGACCGTTCCGGGCGTTTTTTCGAATTTTGTTGAATGCAATTAATAAACGTTCTTCAACAATTGTTTCAATTTCAGTAATTTTATTCTCAATTTGCTGCTCTTCTTTTTGTGTATCTGAAACAATTTCTTCCAGTTCTGATTTTTTATTTGCCAGGTCACTCTGGCGCTCAACAAGAATTTTTTTCGATTCTTCGATTGTACTTTTTTTATCATTCATTTGAATGGTAAATTCTTTGATCCTCTTTTCGCATAATTCTATTTCAAGGGTCTGATATTCCATTTCTTTTGATAAAGAATCGTACTCCCGGTTGTTTTTAACATTATTCTGCTGTTCTTCATATTTTTTAATCAGGGCCTGAGCATTTATAATCTCATTTTTCTTGTTCGCTATACTGGTATCCAGTTTTTTAATTTCCTCCTGGAAATTTTGTATCCTGGTTTCCAAACCAACAATTTCATCTTCCAGGTCCTGCACCTCAAGTGGTAATTCTCCACGTAAAGTCCTGATTTTATCAACATCTGAATTCACTTTCTGAAGACTGTACAATGCTCTTAACTTTGCTTCTACAGAAAGCTCTGCATGTTCCGCAGTTTTATTTTTAACTTCCGCCATATTCTAATAATATTTTATTGGATTTGTATTTACTTCCGATAACCGGATCGCAAATTTAGGGAAATTTTTCTTAAGTAAATCATAAAAAATTTCCTTTGTAAATTGTTCACTTTCAAAATGTCCGATATCAGCGATTACAAGTTTGTTTTCAGCCTCAAAAAACTGATGATATTTTACATCTCCTGTTACAAAAACGTCGGCTCCTGAGGCAATTGCCTTGTTTATCAGAAAACTTCCGCTTCCTCCACAAACCGCCACTTTATTTACTTTTTTACCTAACAGTTTGGTATGTCTGATCACTTTAGTTTCAAAAACCGATTTTAATAATTTTAAAAATTCCGTCTCATCAACAGGATTTGTTAAATCACCTTTCATCCCCATACCCACCTGATCAAAAACATTTGCCAGGGGGTAAATATCATAGGCCACCTCTTCATAGGGATGGGATTTCAGCAAAGCTTCAGTAATTTTATTTTGGAGATTTTTGGGAAATATGGTTTCAATGCGTACTTCCTTTTCAAAATGTAATTCTCCTTGTTTTCCTGCAAATGGTTTTGTATTCTCCAACCCTCTGAAAGTGCCATATCCTTCAATATTATAACTGCACTGATCGTAATTTCCTATATGCCCGGCGCCAGCCTCAAACATGGCCATTCTAACCTGATCGGCCTGTGCTGAAGGCACAAAAGTTACTAATTTTAAAAGCTCTCCGCTAACAGGCGCCAGAATGGAACAATTTTCCAATCCTATCTTTTCGCATATTTTGGAGTTTACACCATATCTCACACTATCAATATTAGTATGAACAGCATAAAGTGCAATATTATTTTGTATAGCTTTTATCAGGATTTTTTCGGTTGCATTTCTGCCTGTGATTTTTTTTATTCCGGAAAACACAACCGGATGGTGCGAAATAATGAGGTTAAAGTTGAGATCGATAGCTTCTGTTATCACCTCCTCGGTAACATCAAGTGTTAATATTGCGCCGGATATTTCCATTGCCGGATCACCAACAGTGAGGCCCGAATTATCATAAGATTCCTGGTAATTTAACGGGGCATGTTTTTCCAGGATGGAGATAATATCAGACAGGATCATAACTTGAATTTTGACAGAATTTTTTGAACCTCCGGCTTAATCAGAAAGAATTTGAACTAAAGGGTATCTTTTATTTCATTCAGAAGATTTTTAATCTCCGAGAGTGATTTTACTATTTCAAAATTATTCACAGAATCTTCTTTATTTTCTTTTAATTTTTTCTTTGCACCACTTAATGTCATCCCCTTTTCTTTTACAAGATGAAAAATGATATGAAAATTATCAATATCCTGTTTTGTGAAAAAACGATTCCCCTTCTTATTTTTTTTTGGTTTAATGATATCAAACTCTTTTTCCCAAAAACGTATCAGCGATGTATTCACATCGAATATTTTTGCAACCTCGCCAATTGAATAATATAATTTTTCAACTTTTTTTTCTTTGTATGGCATAACTTAAAGATAAAATCGTAAAAGCAGATTCTAAATTAGTAAATAAATCATAATAAACCAACTGTTTACAATTTATCACCTAAACAATAAAAATAACCATTTCGTGAAGCAACATAAATTTTACGGTTATGCACAATGGGGGTAGACTCGAAAGGGACTGGTAATTTGGCCAAAAGACTAATGTTCAGGTTTTGATCATATTCAAAAAGATACAACCCGTTATATCCGCCTGAAATTATCTTATTACCAACAATAATTGGGGTTGAAATGGAGGGGCCGGTATATTTTTTAAATACGATTTCAGGAACAGGGTATTTTGTTATACTGTCCGGTCCAAAAACCAGACTGTCTTTATTAACGGATGTATGATTAACAATATAAAGATAACCGTCTATAGCTGATACTGCAGCCAGGTATGGTCCATTTTGATCTACATAAGAATCACTAATGCCTGCGCTTCCAATTACTCCGCCTTCCCAACTTGAAAACTTTTTGTCGCCTGTAGGTAAATACCAGACTACGGCATTCTCCGGCGCTTTTGAAGGATCAAGTTTAAATACCCCTCCATTACCTTTGATGTATTGTTTCTCAACCGATACTAAAATACATTTATCTTTTGTAACCACAGCCGATCCATCAATATCAGAACCTATATAAAAATCCCAGACCAGTTTTTTTGAAGAAATTTCATATCCATATACGTGACCTGAACCGGAGGCAATATAAATTATGCCATCAATTAACGAAGGGGATGATTCTGTAACAATATTATTTTTATGAAAAACAGCATCCTTTTTCTCATACAGTTTGGTCTCCTGAAAAATTTTGGGTTGCAGCATACCATCTTTTAAGACGGCATTATTATAATCAGGATCAAACACGGTAAATAATGAATTCTCAAGGCCCAGATATGCAGTATCGTTTATTACCAGGGCAGATCCATCCACATCTCTGCTGTAACTATCTGTCCACTTTACATCAAGACGCCAGAGTTCTTCCCCGGTAAAATATGATATTGCCCTGTAACTTGGGATATGTTTTGTATCCAAATAATTTCCCACGCCCAGTCTGCTGCCTTGCAAAATTACAAGCCGGTTTTTAAGATCACCGGAATAAATATTATCCCATAAAGTTCCAGTACCTTTTATTACATCGTCATACTTGTATTGCCATACAAGTTTACCGTTTTGCGCATTAATCTTTTTTAAATTATGATCATATGCTCCCTGAATAATAAACAGTGCAGTATCTTCTTCCACCAAAAGTGGTTGGCCTGTCCAGCCTGCCCCTGCCCAGATGCGCGATCCAAGTTTCCTTGATATAATAGTTTCACCTTTGCCCAGGTAAAGTTTCCAGATAATATTCAATTCAGACGGAGCCTCATTTCCATAATAATTTCTTTGTTCATTACCCAGAAATGTAGGAATTACCGGCCGGATAGCCGAGATAGTTTTGGGATTTATTACAGGGGTCACCTCCGGAATCTGACCAAACGAATACGTACTTAAAATAATAAGGGAGATTAAAAATAATACCTGCCTCGAATTTCTTTTAATCATTCATAAGATAGTTAACAACAGCCACTAGTCAAACGACTGACCAGCCTTCAAAGATATATCGAGCATTCTGTCGAATTCTTCCGGTGATAGATCATTAAAGTAATAGTTTACCGGGTTTACTTTTTTCCCATTATATATTACTTCATAGTGAAGATGGGGCGCCGTTGACAGACCTGTATTTCCAACAAATCCAATTACATCACCGCGTTTCACTTTTTGACCCTGTCGAACATTAAAAGCGGTCATGTGAGCATAAAGTGTTTGATATCCAAAACCATGATCTACAACAATTTTATTCCCATATCCGCGCTTAGACTGATCTGTTTCTCTAATTACTCCGTCACCGGTAGCATAGATTTCGGTACCTGTGGGTGCGGTAAAATCCATACCGTAGTGAAATTTTCGTATTTTATAAATCGGATGTATTCTGTAACCCCAGCCGGAAGCTGTTCTTTTCAGGTCTTTATTTGAAACAGGTTGAATTGCAGGTACCGAAGCCAGCATTTTTTCTTTGTTTACAGCCAGATCAACAAGCTCGTCATAGGATTTTGATTGAACTGCAATTTTTTGAACAATCTGGTCCATATGTTTTGCCGTTGAAATAATAATTTCAGAATTTTTTAGTCCTTCAAGATCTTTATACCTGTTTGTACCACCAAACCCTGCATTTCTGACAGATTTATGTATAGGTTCAGCCTCAAAAATGGTCCTGTAAATATTATCATCCCGATCCTGCATATCAGAAAGCACAGATTCTATTTGTCCGAGATGATTATTTAACAGATCGTAATTAAGCTCCAACTCACTTATTTGTCGTTTTAATCCTTTTTCTTTGGGGGAGTCAAAAAAAAATGTAAAAACTATATAATAGGCTAATGCCAGCATTATACTTGCAAAAAAGTAGGTGAAGTATTTAAATAAGCGTTGCTTTAATGAAAGTTTTATTTCATCATAGCTCAACGTCTCAGGATTATATCGAAATCTACTTTTACCCATAATTCAAAAAATTTCGTCAGTCTAGTTACTTTGTTTAACAATTTGTTCGTACTCCTCCCCAGTCAGGTCATCTGAATAATAATAAACCGGATTAACCGGATTATTATTGTGTCTGATCTCGTAATGAAGATGGGTCCCTGTTGAACGTCCGCTATTGCCCATTAATCCTATAACCTGACCTCGTTTTACAGTCTCACCTTCATTGACCATGATCTTCTTCAAATGACCATAACAGGTACTATATCCAAATCCATGATCAATAACAATCTCATTTCCATAGCCATTACGTGAATTCTCAGATAAAGTTACAATTCCATCACCTGTAGCGTAAATTTTTGTTCCTTTTTTTCCAACATAATCAATTCCATAATGAGCTTTCTGACTTCCGGTAAAGGGATCCTGCCGAACACCAAAATATGAACTTATAAAGATTAATTCTTTAACAGATATAGGTAAAATAGCCGGAATCTGAGCCATTTGTTTAAGCCTGATTTCAGCCTTGTCTGATAAAAGGTTATATGAGTTTTCCTGAATTCTGAGCTGGTTTTTTATGATGTCAATTTTCTGGGAAATAATTTTTACTTTTTCGGCATTTTGCAGATTATCAAATTTAGTATATTTTTCAGTACCTCCGGTACCTGCATCACGAATGGTTACAGGCAACGAATCTAATCCCAGAATACCACGATAAAAATTGTCATTAGCATAATGATTTTGAGTTAATATATCATGGTAATAGTCAACTCGCTGTTCTAATATCGAAAATTTACCGGTTATTTGCTGAACTTTATTCTGAAGTAACCTTTCATAGGGTGAGCCAAAGATAACTTTTGTAAATACAAGAATCACTAAAGCAAGCATACTGGTAATAAACAGAAAAACCAGGGTGTTTATTACTTTCCGCCCTGGAGTATTTTTTAGCTCCTCAAATTTTAAATTTTGCTCGCTAAATTGATATCTTTTATTTTTTGAAACCAATTGTGAAATTTATGTTATAATATTATCTTTCGGGCCGTTTGCAACAAATCTAAAAGAAAAAAATTAATTTTACAAAATATTTGAATTAAAGATTGTTAAAGAGATAATAGATTTTAATCATATTAATTGAAAGGTTTACATGAATTCAAAGATTGTTCGTCAAAAATTCCTTGATTTTTTTTCATCAAAAGCTCACACAATTGTTTCTTCGGCCCCTATGGTTGTTAAAGGTGATCCTACTTTAATGTTTACAAATGCAGGGATGAACCAGTTTAAAGATATTTTTCTTGGAAACGCCCCGGCTGTAAATAAACGAATAGCAAATACACAAAAATGCCTTAGGGTTTCCGGTAAACATAATGACCTGGAAGAGGTTGGTCATGATACCTATCATCATACCATGTTTGAGATGTTGGGAAACTGGTCGTTTGGTGATTATTTCAAAAAAGAGGCCATAGCATGGGCATGGGAATTTTTGGTAGAAGAAATGAAAATTTCGAAAGATCAGATTTATGCAACTGTTTTTGAAGGGAGCAATGAAGATAAATTGGAAAAAGACAATGAAGCCTTTGAATACTGGAAAAAATTTCTTGATGAAGACAGAATTCTTGCTTTTTCTAAAAAAGATAATTTCTGGGAAATGGGTGATACAGGTCCCTGCGGACCATGCTCCGAAATTCATGTTGACCTGCGCTCCTTAGAAGAAAGAAAAAAAACAGATGGAAAAAACCTGGTAAATAAAGACCATCCTTTGGTTATTGAGATTTGGAACCTGGTTTTTATTCAATATAACCGGAAAGCAAATGGCGACCTGGAAGTTTTGTCTCAAAAACATGTAGACACAGGCATGGGATTTGAAAGATTATGTATGGTAATGCAAGGCAAAACCTCGAATTACGATACGGATATTTTTTTACCTTTAATATATACTATTTCCGAAAAGTCAGGTATTCCTTACGGCAAAATTCCTGAAGCAGACACTGCAATGCGGGTTGTGGCAGATCATTTAAGAGCTGTTGCTTTTGCCATTGCAGACGGACAGCTGCCATCAAATGCAAAAGCAGGTTATGTAATCCGGCGAATATTAAGAAGGGCTATCCGCTATTATTATACATTCTTAGATCAGAAGGAACCGTTTATTTACCTGCTTCTCCCCGCTCTTATTCAAAATATGGGCGATGCTTTTCCGGAACTTAAAAGCCAGCAGCAACTCATCGAAAAAGTTATTAAGGATGAAGAGCTTTCTTTTTTAAAAACCCTCGACTCCGGTATTCGTTTATTGGATGCCATAATAACTGATGCACAACACAATAAACTTGAAATTGTAAGCGGGAAAAAAGCATTTGAACTTTATGATACCTTTGGATTTCCGCTGGATCTTACCCAGTTAATTCTGCGGGAACATAAATTAAGTGTTGACCTGAATGAATTTGACCGGGAAATGCTTGCTCAAAAAACCCGCTCCCGTAAAGCATCTGAAATAGAAACCGAAGACTGGATTATTTTATTCGATGATGCCATTCAGGAATTTATAGGGTACCATTATCTGAAATCGGACATTAAAATAACCCGGTACCGAAAAATTACCATACAGGGAAAAACACATTATCAGCTTGTTTTTAATTTTACCCCGTTTTATGGCGAAAGTGGCGGACAAGTGGGAGACACCGGTTATATTGATAATGGAAAAGAACGAATACCTATCATTGATACGAAAAAGGAAAATAATCTGATTATTCATATTACTGAAAAATTACCTGTCGATCTGCAGGCCCCGTTTCATGCAGTGGTGGATAGTATAACCCGGCAATCCATAGCTAATAACCATACTGCCACTCATCTGCTTCATAATGCGCTTAGAAAAGTACTTGGAAACCATGTTGAACAAAAGGGATCACTGGTACATGCGGATTATCTTCGATTCGATTTCTCTCATTTTCAAAAAATAACCGACGATGAACTGCGAAGTATTGAACAGCTTGTAAATCGAAAAATAAGGGAAAATGAACCTCTGGAGGAATTTACAGAAGTCCCCGTTTCAAAGGCTAATGAGATGGGTGCCATGGCATTGTTTGGCGAAAAATACGGAGATACTGTACGAATAATCAAATTCGGGGAATCTGTGGAACTATGCGGTGGGACTCATGTTCAATCCACCGGTAATATCGGATATTTCAAAATAATTTCCGAAACATCTATTGCTGCAGGAATTCGTCGTATTCAGGCATACACCGGTGAAAAAGCAGAAGAATACATAAACACTCACCTAGGAATTTTATCGGATATTGAAAAAATACTCGATAGCCCCGGCGATCTCCGGCAATCAATATTGGCCCTAAGTGAACAAAATTCCGAACTCCGGAAAAAAGTAGAAAAAGCTGCTCAGCAGGAAATCAGCAGGATAAAAAACAACTTAAAAGGAAATGTAAGAAAAGTGAATGGCATAAATTATATTTCTGAAAAGATTTCCGCAGAAATTCCCGAGTTGGTAAAAGACCTTGCCTACCAGTTGCGCAACGAAATTGATAATTTATTCCTTGTGGTGGGAGCCGATATTCATGAAAAAGCCCATCTCACCGTAATGATCTCAGATAACCTGGTAAAAGAAAAAAACTTTAATGCAGGTTCAATAATTCGTGAGTTGGCAAAAGAAATTAATGGCGGCGGCGGCGGACAGGCTTTTTATGCCACAGCCGGAGGAAAAAATACGGAGGGCATTGAAAGGGCGCTTCAAAAAGCAGAAGAATATATATTATAAGTATACTGCCCGTTT
Source organism: Bacteroidales bacterium (assembly GCA_016934395.1). Taxonomy (GTDB): domain Bacteria; phylum Bacteroidota; class Bacteroidia; order Bacteroidales; family UBA10428; genus JAFGSZ01. Next base: position 6,666 of record JAFGSZ010000094.1, on the reverse strand, counting down.
TAGAACTTAAGAAACCATCCATAATAGTATTCCTGTATGGTTTTTATTTTATGGAATATTTTTAATCCATTCGGCAATAATAATCAAAACATCTTCAGAGAAGGTTTCTTCAATTATGGAATATTCAGAAGGAAGACCTGTTTCTGTATGCTGGAACATATGATTAAGTCCTGCAGGTTCAACAATTTTATAATTTAAATTCCCTGCTTCCTTCAGTATTTCTTCAATTACCGGAAGATTTTGTTTAGGATCTACCTGAAGATCTTTTTCACCATTTATTACCAGTACCGGACACCGGATATCTTTTAAATAAATATAGGGATCGAGCGAAAGAAAATTCCGAAACCAGGGAGACAACATATTGGATATCTCCATGCTAATTCTCGACTGTATACTGACATCCATTTCGGAATCCTCAAAAAACTTATAGAACAGGCCTGCTATTTTTTTTTGGGCAACCTGATCGTCAGTTTCCGAATTAATTATATTAAATATTTGTTCACGTAAACCTATGTCCTCTTTTATTTTTTCCGGGTCTACACCCATAGCCTGTTGTATTAGTTCACCCTGCCTGACAATAATCTGGTCTCCGGGCACCCCCGGTCCTGCAAGCATAATAGCAAATTTCAGGGTTAATTCCTTTTTTGATGCCAGAATGGCTGCAATTAACGCCCCTTCGCTGTGACCAATAACTCCAATATTTTCTGAATTAATATCCGGATGATGTTGTAAAAACCTTACAGCCGATTCTGCATCAAGAGCAAAATCAAACGTAGTAGCCACACCAAAAGCTCCTTCTGATTTACTTGTACCACGATCATCATAACGCAACACGGCAATACCATTACGGGTTAAAAAATCTGCAATTACCAGAAAGGGTTTATGAGCAAAGGTTTCTTCATCCCGGTTTTGCGGGCCCGAAACGCTAATCAATACCACTGCCGGAAAATTATTTCCTTCGGCAGGCAGTGTCAGAGTACCGGCTAGCTGAATTCCTGCCAGTGTATTTCGGAAATTAACCTCTTTTTCCATGTAAGGAAATGGCGGTTTTGGCTCCTGGGGCCTGTTAATAATTACCTCCTTATCACTTTTTTCAAGATTAAGCGGCAGGCTTAAGGGTCCCTGAAACCATTGTCCTTTAAAAGTTTTTGATCCTGCATCAAAATTTCCGGAATATCTTCCCATTATGGAGGGCGCTCCTACACTTATTGAATCATTTTCGAAATATAATAATCCGGCGGGTATTCCATATGCACTCTGGTCAGGACTATCTATGGTAACCTCAGGAGAATCTGTCCCTGAATTTTTAAAGTTAATAACAATACGTAGTTTAATGGCATTAACTTCCAGTATTCCCAGCCATGAACCCTCAAGCATATTTTGATTATTTTGTGAGAAAAGATTTAAATGAAAAAGGCAGAAAATAATAATGATTCCAGCTTGATAACCGAAAAATTTCTTCATAGTAAAAAGTTTATATTATACTGAGATTATTATCAAATATAACCAATTCCCTAATATCTTAATATGCATATTTTCCATGCTCAAATCAGAAACAGCATAAATTAAACTATTGATTTAATGTGTTTTAATCGGAAGGTAAAATCTGTATTTAATTGCAAAAGTTTGCAGATTGGTATATTTTTTTATCTTTGATCTTTGCTAACCTTTATACCTATGAACATTAAAAGAACCTTTGACATTTTGCCCAATTATCTCGAAAACTTTCCTGATAAAGAAGATGCTCTCGCCGCAAAAGAGCAGGGAATATGGGTAAAATACTCTTCAAAACAATATGTTGAAACAGCAAATTATGTAAGCTACGGTTTACTGGCGCTTGGTTTAAAAAAGGGCGACCGTATTGCCACAGTATCCAATAATCGCCCGGAATGGAATTTTATGGATATGGGCATGAGTCAGGCGGGAATTATACATATTCCGATTTATCCCACAATTAGCGCTGATGAGTATGCCTATATATTAAACCACGCAAAACCTAAAATTGTAATTGTTTCTGATAAATTATTATTCCAAAAAATTCAGCCGTTAGCAGAAAAAATTTCAGCAATTCAAAAATTGTATACTTATAATGAAATTGAAGGCGCCGTTAATTGGCAGGAGATTGTAGATATAGGAAAAAAGAATGAAGAAAAGTATAAAAATGAATTAGAAAAAATACGTTCCGGTATTCTTCCCGAAGAGCTGGTTACTTTGATTTACACATCAGGAACCACAGGAAATCCGAAAGGTGTTATGCTTTCGCATAGTAATATTGTGAGTAATTTTTTATCCGCCCGGAATATTCATCCCTTTAACGACTCGCATCGTACACTTAGTTTTTTACCCTTGTGCCATATTCTCGAACGTATGGTCAATTATCACTTCCAGTCGGTGGGGGTTAGTATTTATTATGCCGAAAATATGGGTACCATTGCCGATAATCTTAAAGAAGTAAAACCTCAGGTTTTTATTTCCGTACCGCGGTTAATTGAACGGGTATACGATAAGATTATACAAGTTGGAAAAGATCTTAAAGGAATAAAAAAATCTATATTTTTCTGGGCGGTAAACCTCGGCTTAAAATTCGATTATATGAAAAAACGCGGCTGGTGGTATAATTTTCGTTTAAAAATTGCCAGAAAACTTGTTTTTGAAAAATGGAAGGCAGCGCTGGGAGGCCAAACAGGATTGATTATTGTTGGCGGAGCAGCCCTGCAACCCCGGTTATCAAGAGTTTTTGGCGCTGCAGGCATTCCTGTGCTTGAAGGGTACGGACTAACGGAAACATCACCGGTAATTGCAGTGAATAACCTGGTGAGCAGAGAAATAATGGTAGGAACCGTGGGACCTGTTTTTGAAGGAGTGGAGGTTAAAATTGCCGATGATGGAGAAATATTATGCAAAGGCCCCAATGTAATGTTAGGGTACTATAATGAACCCGAACTCACCAAAGAAACCATTGATGAAGATGGCTGGCTGCATACCGGGGATATTGGTGAAATGGTGGATGGAAAATATCTGAAAATTACGGACAGGAAAAAAGAAATTTTTAAACTTTCCAGTGGAAAATATATAGCTCCCCAGGTTATTGAAAATATGCTTAAAGAATCATTATTTATTGAACAGGTAATGGTTATTGGTGAAAATGAAAAATTTGCCAGTGCAATTATTTCCCCTAATTTTCAGTTTTTACATAACTGGTGTGCACTTCACGATGTTAAATTCCGTGATAATTTTGAATTAATCTGCGATCAGAAAGTTATCAGCAGGTATCAGAAAGAAGTGAATACTATAAATAAACAACTCGGCCTTACAGAACAAATTAAACGTTTTCGGCTGGTGCAGGAGGAATGGACCCCGCAAACCGGAGAATTATCGCCCACACTTAAATTGAGAAGAAATTTTGTATATGAGAAATATGATGAATTATTAAAAGGTATTTATAATGTGCGCTAAGCACGGCGATATGAACGGCTGATCAGCAACAGACCAAAAAAGGTCAACAGGCCGTTAAGAATTAATATTTCAAATCCGAATTTGTATCCTCCAAACCAGGATTCTGAATTTCTGGAAATGATATAACAAAGAACAGGAGAAGACAGGGCAACCAGGGGTACCCAATGATCTTTTACCTGTTTTTTTGTAAATAATCCAAATGCATATAAACCCAGCAGAGGACCATATGTATAACCGGCAGCATCAAAAAGGGCGCTGATTACATTCTGGTTATTAATTTCCTTAAAAATTAATATTACAATAATTAATACTATTGAAATTAATACATGTACTAATATTCTTATTTTTTTAAGCCGCTGTTCCGAAGTGTTCCTGGTATTTAAAATATCCATGGTAAATGATGTGGTTAGCGCCGTAAGGGCTGAATCGGCGCTTGAATAGGCCGCAGCGATTAACCCGATAATAAAAAGAACACCTACAATTACCGGAAGATGCCCCTGTGTAGCCAAAATCGGAAAAAGATCATCGGTTTGGGAGGGAATGGTTATACCGTTTTTTGTGGAAAAAATAAATAATAATGCCCCAAGAAACAGGAATAACAAATTTACCGGCACCAGGATTAAACTAAACCAGTACATGTTTTTTTTCGCCTCATGAATATTTTTACAGCTTAAATTTTTTTGCATCATGTCCTGATCAAGACCCGTCATAACAATAGTTATAAATGCCCCGCTAAAAAACTGTTTCAGAAAAAACTTTTTATCATGCCAGTCTTCAAAAAAGAAAATTTTCGAATAATGGCTTTGTTTAACCGTGTTCATCATTCCCGAAAAATCGAAGCCCAGCTCTTTGGAAATATAAATTACGGTGGTTATAACGGCTACAAGCATGGCAAAAGTCTGCAGGGTATCGGTCCAGATAATGGTTTTTATTCCTCCCCTGAAGGTATAGAGCCAGATTAAGAAAATTGTGACAATAACAGTTATTGAAAATGGGATATGAAATGAATCGAATACGGAAAGCTGCAAAACACTGGCTACAAGATACAGTCTGAAAGAGGCTCCGATAATACGTGATATCAGAAAAAATGATGCCCCGGTTTTATAGGATACTTTCCCGAACCGTGATTCGAGATAGGTATAAATTGAAGTCAGGTTCATCCGGTAATATAAAGGCATTAAAATATTCGCCACCACCAGGTAACCCAGCAAATATCCAAATACAATCTGCATGTACGAAAAACTGCTGGGGCCAACCCATCCGGGTACCGAGATAAAAGTAACCCCCGAAAGCGAAGCGCCCACCATACCAAAAGCAACGATGTACCAAGGTGATTTGCGATTTCCCAGGAAAAATCCCTGGTTGTCGGAATGTCTGCCCGTGAAATATGAGATCAGTAATAAAATTGAAAAATAGGCAGTAACTATTGATAATACCAGTAAAGGATTCATAAAGGCGAAAATAAAAGACTAAAAAACATTGTACAAGGATAATAAAACACTTTCATATAAAAAAAATTGTGATCTCATAGAAATGATATTAATTTTAAGCCGCTTTAAAAAAAGCAGGGGATTCTAAATTTTTAATAGCACGTGCATGAGTTATTCCGACTTTCCATCGAGATTACTGGAAGCAGCAGTAATGGAATTTTCGAAACTTCCCGGTATAGGGGAAAAAACAGCCCTCAGGCTGGTATTACATTTACTGAGGCAGGATAAAGAAGATACCATAAATTTCGGGAAAACTTTGATCCGGCTGCGTGAAGAAATTCAGTATTGTACTGTTTGTCAGAATATTTCAGACAGTAAAACATGCAATATTTGCGGCGATAAAAACAGGGATTTCTCAACAATCTGTGTTGTTGAAAATGTTAAGGATGTAATGTCTGTTGAGCATACCCATCAATTTAAAGGGGTATATCATGTACTGGGAGGAATAATATCGCCCATGGATGGAATAGGGCCCGGGGACCTGACGATTACCGAACTTGAAGAAAGACTTAAACAGGGGGATATTAATGAATTGATATTTGCACTGAGTACCACCATGGAAGGAGATACCACAAACTTTTACCTGTATAAAAAATTTAAGGATTATAATATAAAGATCACCACACTTGCCCGCGGTGTATCTATTGGCGACGAACTTGAATATGCTGATGAAATTACGCTGGGCCGGTCGATTTTAAACCGGTTGCCCTTTGAATCCACGTTTTCTTCTTAATTTATTAAATCTACTTTAACATATTTTAATATCAACCTGTTTTTACCCTTAATCCCTAAAGGGAACAGGTTGATTTTTCTACTTTCTCCCATTAGGGTTCGGGGTAAATAAGTAAATAATCCTTGCATACCTTTAATCTGTCAACGTAGACTTAACCCGCTACATAATTTGATCACTGTTTACTTTAGCGGATAATGCAGCACCAATAATACCGGCCTCATTTAATAATGTTGCGGGCACTACTTTTGCTTTTACAGAAAGAAAATCCGAGAATTTTTTATCTTTTTTACTCACACCCCCGCCAATAATAATCAGCTCTGGCCAGAACAAACGCTCCAGTTCAAGTAAATATTCATTAAACCGCTGTGCCCATTCTTCCCATGAGAGGGCTTCCCGTTTTCGTGCCGCATCAGAAACCCAGGTTTCCGCATCCATTCCATTATAAATGATATGCCCCAGTTCACAATTCGGGAATAATTTTCCCCGGGTAAACAATGAAGTTCCGATTCCCGTACCCACCGTAGTTAATAAAATTGCACCCTTTATTTTTCGTCCGGCCCCATACTTAACTTCGGCTAATCCGGCCGCATCCGCATCATTTAAAACACTAACAGGCAAGCCGGTAACTTTTTTAAAAAGTTTCTGGGCATCAAGGTCAAGCCATGCATGATCTATGTTGGCTGCAGTGCGAACAACCCCGCTCTGGATTACTCCCGGGAAACCCACACCTACTGGGCCCTCCCATTTGAAATGTTTAATAATCTGCACTATTACCTCAGCCACTGCATCAGGGGTTGCCGGATCGGGTGTCGGAATTCTGTACCGTTCGCCAATTAAAGTACCCTTTTTAATATTTACCGGCGCTCCTTTAATTCCTGAACCCCCGATATCTATTCCCAGAATTTTTTTAAATTTCATGACAATGATGTGATTTTATTATTCTTATTTGTAATTTTGAACAATTGTTGAAAGATATTGGAAAAAATT
>JAFGSZ010000093.1 GCA_016934395.1 Bacteroidales bacterium | reverse complement strand
TAGTTATACAGCGCCTGATGGAACAATTTATACTACATCGGGAACTAAAACTGCTGTAATACCCAATGCCGCAGGTTGCGATAGTACAATTACCATTAATTTAACCGTTAATACCGTGGATATTTCAATAACCCAGGCGGATTTAATGATTACAGCTAATGCTGCCGGAGCATCTTATCAATGGTTAGATTGTAATAATTCTTACGTTATTATTTCTGGTGAAATCAATCAAAATTTCACGGCAAATATAAATGGGGATTATGCTGTTGAAATAACACAAAACGGATGCATTGATACCTCATTATGTGTTAACATTACAGGGTTAGGGTTAGGTGATTTTCCTTTGGGGAATGGCATTCTACTATATCCCAATCCAACAGATGGATCGTACAATATTGATTTTGAGAGAGAACTCAAAAATATTCAAATTTTAGTCAGGGATATAACCGGTAAATTAATTGAAGAATATAACTATAAAAACACAAAAAATATTAATTTATATATGGGAGGATCCAAAGGACTTTACATTATTGAAATAATCTCCCCATCAGAAAGGAAAGTATTCAGACTTGTGAAACAATAACAATATGCTAATTAAGGTATAAGCCCCAAAAATACGGGGCTTATACTTTATTATTGATATCCATTAATTTTTATAAAAATTTTAATTTCATCAAAACTGATTCTTCACAAATAAAGATTGATTAAAACTTTTAAGGCATCCTGTTAAATCCTTCGTACACAATTTCCCAATCTTCCGGAAATCCGGGGGCTGATGCAGGATGTTCTAATGTACCCACTGTCATTAAAGCTAAGGCTGTGAGTAAGCCTCCGTTTCCTGGCAGGTAAATCCGCAGGGTTTTGTTTTGATAATTGTGCCCGTTTTTTAAATACGTGTTTGTAGTGACAGGCATTAAAAGGGCTTCTATTGCTTTTTCAGGATAGCCCAATCGTGAGGCTGTCATGGCCGTCATAGGAAAGTCCCAGCCCCAGGTATCGTTCCATTGCCAGTTATCACAAACTTTCTCAAAAGTATTTGACATCACCTGTATATCAAGATCTTCGGTGGCGGGCAACACCCCGCAGGTTGCCAGTACACCGGGATGGTCCGTCATATATAGTTGTGTTATATATGAATCCGGCGTACTTTCAGTGGCCAGGTAAAGACTATCTTTTTGAGGCAAAGGAGATAATTTTTCAAGCACCTGATCCCATTTTTTATTGCGTTTTATACCTGCTCTTTCTCTCCACATTTGGGCAGTTTCCAATCCCCACCGCCAGTAAGCCAGTTCAAAAGCAGGATTGATTGTTGTATCAGGATTAAAACGTTCCTGGGCAGGCATTACTCCCGGACCGAGTATGAACCTGTCAGATGGAGAATCATACCAGGCAAAATCGGCCATAAACTCTGCCGTTTGTTCCACCACTTCTTTGTATGTATCAATTGGTTTTTTGTTCCCGTTTATGCGGTATAGTAACTCCGCAAAATAAATAATATGCGGTTGTTGCCAGATCAGGTACGACCCTACTGAAGAAGCTGTCTCTCCCCCATTATTATCTGTCATTTTTTGCCAGCGGATACCTTTGAAGCCCTGCCTTTCTGCTATCTCTTTGGCAGTTTTACCATTTCGAAGATACCAGTCCATTTGCTGTTCCAAAATTTCAGTCCGGCCCCACAGGGCAAAATGTACACCATGCCACCATGCCATTTCCAGGTGCGGCTTACCATACCATGAGTTGTAGGTCAAACCTGTTTCCTGCGGGGGTGAATTACCGCCACAGTTAATTTTTGTCAGATAAAGCGAAAGGATCATCCTTCGTTCAAGTTCTGCTGCCCGGGGATCACTGACTTTACCAAAGTCGATCATTGCTCCCGAATTCCAGAATTTATTAAAATCAGCATGTACATTTTGTCTGAATTTTTCAAAATCCGCTGCCGGCAAGTTGATTTTTTCCCGGGAGAAATTTAAAAGAAAATTCCATTCTGTCTGACTCGTATCAGGCATAATCATGAACCCTTCATTCGTAGCAAGTACAGAAACAATTTCCTCTGATGAAGACAGGTTTGTCCAATACCGGGTACTATCCAGATTCCTGATGATCGAAAGATTTTTCCGGTCATTCATTTGAAAACTGAGCCTTTCAGGCTCTCCTGCATTATAATTAGCAGCTTCATCCAGGAACTGTCCGGTTGGGTATGGATACCGGATCTGCAACCCAAACCTTCCTTCAGCAATGAGTTTGCTTTTAATTTTAACACCAAGCAAATTCAGGGTATCCTGACTAATTAAGGATGTCACCTCAACCGGGATTCCTTCTACCGTAAAACGACTGATCAGCTCCCCGTTCCAGAGATCCAGATGCTGATCGATGTTCTTAATATCTGAAATTGTCATTTGGCTCCCGTCTGATTTTATAAAATATAATCCCGGGGTTCCCAGATGGATCCGGTGCGGATTTTGACGCAGATAATCGGCTGCTTCACCTGCACGTGTATTGGCTGGCCATTGCCGGGCATAAGGAATTTGCCTCCCAGAAGATTCCAGGGATTGTAATGTTTCTTCAATGGTATATTCCCGGGTAGCCGGAAAACTATGCCATCCCCATTCCGACAAGGTTCCCAGTGGAACTCCTTTACTGTACTCCACTGGAAAAGTTTGTAATCCCGTAACATCCATGGTCATGGCGAACCTTCCATTCCCAAGGCTAAGGGAATTTAAAGTATCTACTTCCTTCATTTCCACATTATGACGGCTAACAACCGAATTCCGGTTTATTTTTTCTGTATTGCAAGCGAAACAGAAAAAGGCTATCAAGAATATCGTTATAGTTTGTCTCATTTGATAATAAGTTCACCCACATTATCAGTAATCAACCATTCACGGGCATCGGGTTTTTCAGGGGAGATATTACAATTAATAAAAGAAACCTGATCCGTATGACGCACATAAAAACCCCAGGCATTAGTATTCCCAAACTTGCTTCCCTCAGGATATTTCCCATCGTATTCCATAACGGTCTGGTTGTTTTTTGTGATACCTCCCTGAAGTTTAAATTCAAGATTTTCGAAAGTCACATTCTGAATGTTGTGCCCTTTTATCCCGGTAATAATCGATGGATATTGTTGTGTGAAGTTTTCTCCCCTGATATTCTTAAAAGAAATATTCGAAATCGTCCCGATCCTGGTTTTCCTTCCGGGAACTGTGCGCTTTCTGTTGGCGAGTAATATAAAAAATGCCTGCCCGCAATTCAATATTTCACAATTGCTGAAATTCAGGTTATCGATAAGCGCCCCATCCATAGATTCAATAACAATTGCAGAATTCTGCAGGGCATTTTTTAAAGTTAATTCGGAAACCTCAAAATTCAAAAAACTTCCGAGACCGTCAGTCCCTAATTTAAAACAATTTCCGGCCGGTACATTCAATTTATCGATTACACACCTGCGCACAATCACATTTTTACAGCCATACTCACTGCCACTCTTAAAACAAATACCGTCATCTTCAGAGTGAATCAGACAATCTTCGATAAGTACGTTGTGGCAATCCACTATATCAATCCCATCCCGGTTTGGAGTAAGATTGCCGGTATGCACTGTGATGCCACGAATCGTTATATTATCCGATTCTATGTACACCTGTGTCCAGCAGGCCGGTTTCAGGAGTGTGATATTGGAAACCGTAATATTTTCAGAGCCCACAAAAGCCAGGATAGAAGGCCGGTCTTTTTCGGTACCCAGTTCTTTTACATGCATCCAGGGCTCAAAATCTCCCTGCCCATTAATGGTTCCACCGCCGGTAATGGTAACATTTTGAACACGGTCTCCATAAATCAGTCGGCGCTGGCAGTCGTCTTTCATACGATTTGGGTAAATGGTTTCGATTAAATGATGAGGGTAATCGGTTTCACGATCTGACTGTATGCCCAGAACGATAGCTGAAGAATCGATAAATAAGGTTATATTGCTGACCAACTTTACTTGTCCGGTAAGAAAAGTACCATTGGATAAAAGTATAGTCCCTCCGGATTCCCGGCAGGCATCAACAGCTTTCTGAATGGCCGGCTGATCGTTTGTTAATCCATCGCCTATTGCCCCGAAATCGAATACATTGTAAACTGGCTCGGTATGTTGTGAATATGAATTGTGTATTGCAAAAAGCAGTATGAATAAAATATAAAGCTTGTTCATTTTTAGGTTGAGTTGGTTATTCTTCCATAAAAATAGTAATATGCTTGTACAGCGCAATATATTTAACCTGAAGATTTATAGATTGCATTTGCAATCGCGTATATGAGTATTTAATTATCCAATATACAGAAACAATCATTTGCGGAAAGAAAAACAACTTCTTGGTTTTTAACAGATATTTTTTACATTTGATGCATATCAGGTTACGCTGAAACAGATTGATCAGGAAAATTAATAAACAGCATATTAAGACCTGATGTTTATTCGCAAAATCTCTTGTTTATGAAAAAGCTTGTATATATTTTTCTTCTCTTTTTATTTCCCTGTATACATGCCCAGGAAGAATTTTTTGGTAATGAACCCGGTCTCTCATTTCTATATATGCGGGGAATTCACCATGAAATCAGGCCCATATACGGTATAGGAGGCAGTATGTATTTTAAGAACGGATTATCATTGGGGGGTGGTTTAGAACAAACAGGCACGCTCAACTATCCATTTGCTTCAATTGTATATTATGTTAAATCAGGATATGAACGTATTTACCCAAATGCAGCTTTGGGTCTCAATTATACAGAAATTGGCCCAACGCGATTTTTTGGTCTGAGCGCCGGATATATCAGGTACTTTTCATTGGTTGAGAATTATCCGTTTTCAATTACCGGAACTCTTGAGATTCAGATTGCCTATACTCAATTGGATGAAAGCACAATTGAAGGTACTCCGGTTGTTGGGTTGGGATATACACAGGCCTTATTTACGAATTCAAAAGTCTATCCTGTTCTGGAAATTGCTCCTTCCTTTGATATGAAAAATAATGAATTTTTACTATTGGCAATAATCGGATTAAATATACGGCTCTGGAGTATGCCGGAATGAACACTAATGGCATGTTTTAGTGTTATCCTTCCTAAAAAGTAGCTGAATTCCCCGTGCTTTTGTCCCCGTTCCTCTTCCTTAGCCTTCGATGATCACTGTTTACTTTTCACTTAAACGGATAGGCTCCCACATAAGCATTACTTCCCTGCTTATTGCCCAATAAAATATTTATGTTAGCAGGCAGTTCTTTCCCGGTCAGTATTTCTGAAAATGCCGGAATCAGACTGTAATTCTTTTTCGGAGGATTTTCGAACAATGGTTTTTTATAATTATTAAAAAGTTTGCTGTTTGCCTCGAATTCCGGATAAAAATTATTCAGCTCCGCCGGTGAATGTAATAAGAGTTCACATAATGGATTATCAGCCGGTCTCCATAAAATAAGCGCAGTAGTATCCGCATCCAGATTACGCACATATACATTATAATCGAACTCTTTCATCTGCGGATTTTTTAACATCTTACATACACTATCGGTCTGGAAAATGTGTACCGGAAAATAGAAAAGATCATCTTTATAGATTAAATTATTTTCAAATACATGACCATAACGTTCATCAACACCGGGTCCGGTTGCAGGGTGCCAGTCAAAATGATCCCCTACGGCACTTCTCTCTGTACGCATAAATGAGACTGCGCTGTTTACATAGGTATTTTGATATACCCTGGCATTGGAACTGTTCAGTATCCGGGAACCGATATCACAATTGACGAATACATTCCCTGCGCAAATTACACCTTTTGATATTTCAAAGAAAAAACCACTTTGAAAATTATAATATCTTTTTCCTTCTTCTTTCCCTTTTCCTACGTTCTCAACAAAATTATTTACAAATACTCCGTCTACATTTCCCACATCATACCATATGCCATTTGAATTGGGCAGATCGGTTACCAGGTTGTCACGGCAGGTTACACGATAGCTCTGGTTAAAGATCTTAACCGCTGCAGGAAAAAATCCGGTAATATTTTCAATATTATTCTTTGAAAAGATATTCTTCTCAAGCAATACATCTGATGATGCTACGATATACACACCCTCTGTACTGGTATTGCTCACGTCACAATGTCTTACGGTAAGGCTGTCGCCGATCAGGAAAAAACCGATACGCGAACAATAGGATATTTTACAATGCTCCAGTGTGGTTCCAATCACATCTTTGCCGTGTTCTGCTTCAGGGGATATTCCCTGCGGATAAAAACCGTCAATATGTACGGCTGTATCCACATACTGGGTGAACTCCAATCCCCGTATCTGAGGCCCCCTGTGGTCGGGCTGTTTACCATTACATTCCCGGGTAACACGGTATATCGCTTTGTTAAAAGCAGTAATCTCTACCTGTTTGTCGATTGGGTTTATCCTGATATATATTTTCTTATTATCATAATCGATAAAAAAAGTATTCTCATCGAGTTCCTCTTTACTTCCTGCGGATTGTAACATTCTGCCGTCAATAAAAACCATATCTCCATTAAACCGGTGCATGGGAGTATATTTTTCTTCCCGATCCCTGCGCCACCAGCTCTCCGGTACGTTTGGGAACAGATATTCCCAGGATGTAACCCATAATCCGTCCGTTTCCTTATCCCAATTTTTGGCAACATAAGTGCCTTTTAAAACCGGTTTCTCATTTTTATAGGGCTGCATAATTATTCCCTGGTTAAATACAAGCATCCCGGTCCGGTAAATACCTCCCCGCAGTATAATGGCTTCGGCGGTATTTGCTTTTTTTACTGCCGCTTCAATGGTTGTCGGTTTATCTATTGACAAGCCTTCAGAACCGGCATCCCCATCCACAGCTGCATAATATATTTTGAGTACATCGGCCGGGATTTCCCAGGTTTGGTCTACAGGACCGTAAGGCCCTCCCGAAGGCTGGGCGGTTAGAAAAAATGAATTAAATAATACGATACAAAGGATAATAAGCAGATTTTTCAGGTTCATGATCTTTAGTTTAAAAATGAGGTAGCTGTAAAAATAAGAATTATTTTTGTTTTAATAAGTACTGGATAAAATTATAGCTTATTGAAGTTACTACATTTGCATGGAAAGCAAATTAAGCTTATATACCTAAACTTCCATGACTATGAATAAAATAGCATTTCTAATATTAAGCATAATATTTGGTTCTTTTTCCAATGAAAATAAGACTATAAACTTTGAAAATTATAAAAATTCAACAGGATTAGCCGGTTGCGATTACTCGCAAGAAATAAGTTTCTATAATTACAAATTATTTATGTTTTATACCAGGGATTCGATCATACGGGAATTGTTATCAACTCAACTGGATGATTATTGTAATTCTTGCAAAACGTTAAACAAAGATAAGCCTGTAACTCTGAATTGGAACATTAAGATAAATTTTAATCATACAGAGATTGCCAAAATATTAACGAATCTTGAAGATTATGGAAGCTATTATAACTTCCTTTATAAAGAAAATAATGAATTTATTGTAGATACGGATTATTTGAATTACAGGGAATCCAGAGAATATGAAAATGATATTAACATCTTTCCTGATTTAAATAAACTGGAAACGCAAATGCAACAAAAAATACATATAAAATTCGGAATAGATAATACTTGGAATGAAAGTCTGAATGAAAATATTATTAATCAAATTCTATCTCCAAAACAGATTGACGCATACCAAAACTGGAAAAACAAAATTGGCATAAAAAGAACTAAAAAAATCACAAGGAAAAAAATTTTAAGGTAGCACCTAATAAATATTTATACTAGGAGCAAAGTGTATGCAATGTTTTAATCATCATAGACTCGCCATAACCTAAAGATTAACATACTCAATCATGAGATTAAACTTTACTGTTCCGGAATTCTGTATTATATCCGGACTTGCAGGCCGGTAAAGATAAAAATCAATACTCATTAATAATTACCGTATATTTTTTACATTTAGCAGCAAGGCTAACAAATATATAACTATGGAAAATGAGAAATATACAGTCAGAAATGCAAGGACAAATGAGTTTGCGGAGGTTGGGAAATTAATGGTCCGGGTTTATTCTCAGCTTGAAGGATTTCCAAAAGAATCTGAACAACCGGAGTATTATAAAATGCTTGCAAATATAGGGGATTTGACAAAAAAGCCCCAAACCGAACTCCTGGTAGCCGTTTCATCAAATGCAAAAATAGCAGGAGGAGTAGTCTATTTTAACGATATGCAGTATTATGGTTCCGGTGGAACAGCCACTCAGGAAAAAAATGCTTCAGGCTTTCGGTTGTTGGCTGTTGATCCTTCTGTCCGGGGAGAAGGTATAGGTAAACTTTTAACAAACAAGTGTATCAGTAAAGCCAGGGATCAAAAGCATGCTCAGGTAATTATCCATACCACAAAGGCTATGCAGACTGCATGGAAAATGTATGAGAAGTTGGGCTTTAAAAGATCAGAAGATTTGGATTTTAAACAAGGAGAACTTCCGGTTTTTGGATTTAGATTATGGCTTTAGTTAAATCAAACTGATTATTTACATACTAATACTACTTTTGCGAATAATTGCCGGTATCCTGGTAATTTATTATTTGTATCATATGAAAAATACTCGAGGGCAGATTAAAAACTCAAATCACAAATAGCACATGTATATGTCAAATACTCAAGTTGAAACTTAAGTTTATAAAAGAGCTTTTCGTTATGCCCCAATACCATCTATTACAGCACTGCTGTGGTTTTAGCCGTATGCAATCGCTGCTATAAATTTACTTTATTTATTTAACCCCGGGATTTGACAAGGTTTAAAAATTCGGCACGGTAAGTTTGTCCGATAGGTATGGATTTGCCTTTTATTTTTATCATATTGCCCTCGATGACCTCAAGTTTATTGAATGCAATAGCAAATGATTTGTGCACCCTTACAAATTCTTTTTCAGGTAACTGACCAAATATATTTTGAAAAGTTTCATGTACCAGTATCGATTTATCCTGATAATATATTCTGACATAATCCCCAAGGGCTTCAAGATAATTTATCTCATCAAGTACAACCCGGTAAAGTTTTTTATCCGATTTAAATAAAATAAAAGCATTCTGGCGGGTTTCCTGTTTAATGCTATTAAACTTATCCAAGGCTTTATTTACAGCTTTCAAAAACCGTTCAAATGGAAAAGGTTTAAGCAGATAATCAATAGCATCAACCTCAAATCCTTCAACAGCATATTCGGGATAGGCAGTAGTAAAAATAACATAAGGAGGATTGGTTAATGATTTATAAAACTTCAGGCCGGAAATTTTTGGCATATTAATATCCAGAAAAATCAGTTGAATATCTTCTTTGTTTAAAATACCGGAGGCTTCCATAGCATTCCTGCAGCAGCAAATCAGATTTATTGCCGGGCAATCTGAAATATACTTTTCCAGAATATCTCTTGAGGCAGGTTCATCATCTACAACAATACAATTAATTCTCATTTCTTATTTTTAAGAATACTTTAAATATTTTTTCGTTTTCGGATATAGAAAATACATGATTATGCGGGTATAACAACAATAGTCGTTGTTTTATATTGGCGATACCAATTCCGTGTTTTAATTTTTTTTCAATTTTATCCGTTACACCCTTGTTGTTTTCTATTTCAAAAATTACTTCCTGCCCTTTTGAACGAAGCTTAATTAACACATAGGTATCGGAAACATCCGCTTTAATACCATGCTTAAAACTATTCTCAACCAGCGGAAGAAAAAGCAGCGGAGGTATTTGAAGATCATCCTGAATGTCGGTCTCAAAAACAACGTTAGAAGTGTTATCAATTCTATGATTTTGCAGGTCCAGATAATTCTGAATAAGGATAACCTCTGAACTTACTTTAACTTTATCCGTGTTTGAATCATAAATTACATAGCGCAATATATCCGATAACTTTATAATTGCTTCGGGTGTTTCTTTAGCTTTCTTTAAAGCAAGAGCATATAGCACATTCAAACTGTTAAATAAAAAATGCGGATTAACCTGCGACCTCAACGCTTTAAGTTCAATTTCAACTTTCTCCTTCTCGGTTTCAACAAGTTTTTGTTTGGATTCTATTAATTGAAACCATTCTTTCGATAGCTTTAAAAGTGTGGTTATAAACAAAAAAACGGAGAAGAATTTTACAATATCAAAAAATGAGTAATAGGAAATAAAATAATACCCGGGCAACAGAAAATCTATAAAGCGACTAAACAATAATACATTAAAAAGAGAGCCAGCAAATAATATTATCAGAAGGATTATGCCGTATAGGAAATATTTCTTAAACCTTAATAATTTCGGAACCAGCAATAGTAAATTAATATACACCACTATTAGTAAGGTAAAAAGAAAAATCAGCGTGTATAAATAATCAACTTTATATAATTCACTTGAGCTTGAAAAGAGGTTTAACAACACGTAAAAAGAAAGTAACCAGAACAGAACATGATGAATAATTCTGTTCCGGAAAATCTTTGAGATACATGTTATGCCATTCCCGGGTTTCAAATCTTACGGCTTAAAATTGTGGGGTCAATAAACGCATTTTCGTCGTTAGCATATTTTTTCACAAATTTTTGCAGCTCTTCCGTTGGAGCTGTAAGTATAATATTAAGGCCTGATTTTTCATGTGATATTTTAATTTTATTCTGTTTGATAAGTTCTTCCAAAAACCCAATATCAAACTGATGTAAAATAATTTGTTCCTGTTGAATTTCTACTTTGGCAAAAGTATGTACCGGGAATAAATGCATGTTTCTCATGTCATTTTTCGATTCATAATCAAATGGGTAAAAATCAAAATAAACATAATCGCCGAGTTTTAATACATACAAATTAAATCCAATGGTATCACCACATTCTATATATTCAAGCCGGTACAGTTTATCCTCATCATCATCAGGATTATTCAACTGGGGGCCGGGTCTGTATTTCTTCTGATATTTTGTAATATTCCAGTTGCTTTGATCTGAATCCGACTCCCCGGATATCCAGTTGCCCACAATACTATTGTCCAGTATCAAATCCTTTTTGGTATACAAGGGGTGTAAAGAAGGAATACAACTGCTGATAAGAATAATTATCGCAAAGACTGTTATCAATAGGGATTTAGTTTTCATGATGTTCAAATTTATCGTTAATGATTTCGTTATCAAAGTAATTCCATTTAAAAATGGTAAACAATTTATTTCGTTGAACACATCAAAAATGTCGTTATATAATGTTTAATCAGCTTTTAATTACTGAAATTTTTTCTTAAAAAATCGAATTGTCCAGTTAAACAAATAATACTTTCATTTTTGGAAGCCCATAACCCCCGCCGAATACATAAATCCATAAAATGTAACTACAAAAATAATTTTATTACTATATTTATAGTTGTATTATTAAATAAATAGTTATATTTGTTTCATGAAAGAATTAACAAAAGCAGAAGAACAAGTCATGCAATACATCTGGAAGCTTGAAAAAGCCTTCCTGAAAGACATAGTTGATCAGTTTCCCGAACCTAAACCTGCGTATACCACTATTTCAACAGTGATACGTGTTTTGGTAAAAAAGAAATTTATCAATTATAATACCTATGGTAAAATTCACGAGTATTTTCCGTTATTATCAAAAGACGACTATTTCCGAAAACACTTTAAAGGAGTTGTGAAGGACTTCTTTAGCGGATCGGTGAGTAATTTTGTATCATTCTTCACAAATGATGAAAATTTGAACCTGTCTGAACTTGAAAAAATGAGAAAAATGATTGAAGAAAAGATCAACGAATTAAAAAACGAAGATGAGTAATTTCCTTTTTTATTTAACAGAGGTAAACATTGTATTTTCAGTGTTCTATTTAGTTTACTATCTTTTTTTCAGGCGGCTTACATATCACAGGTTAAACAGGACTTTTCTTTTAACCATGCTGCCCCTGTCATTTATTTTCCCGGTGTTAAATTTAGGATTGAGCCCTTCAATTGCGGGTGAGCTGGCGATCCCGGGATTTGAAGAGTTTGTTTTGCTGAATCAGCCGGAAATAGTTTCAAATTCAGATTTAATATTTGAATTTAGTATCAGCAGATTTCTTATAATGCTTTATTTTGCGGGTTTGGGATTTTATGTTTTCCGACTTGTTCTTAGTGTTTTAAAATTAATTTCCCTTAAACGTCAATCACAAGTCAGCATTGATAATGGTTTTTATATTATATCTGCCAGGGTCCCTTTGGTTTTCTCTTGTTTCAACTGGATTTTTGTGCCGGAACATGATCCCGGCAGATACGAAGACCCGGTTATTGAACACGAAAAACTGCATGCTACATTGGGACATACCCTAGATTTGATAATTACGGAATTGTGTATTGCCCTGCTTTGGTTTAACCCTTTTGTTTTTTTCTTTCGCAAATCTCTCAAGTCTGTGCATGAGTACCAGGTGGATGCCCTAATGGTAAAAAGTACGCTTCAAAAATCTTTTTACCTGAAGCTGATGCTTGATAATCTGGAATCAAATTACAGATTGAGTGGTTTGTACAATTATTTTAATGGTAAAACAATTAAAAACCGAATAAACATGATAACAAAAAATAAATCCTCAAAAACACAATTGTTACGGTATGCTGTATTATTGCCCGTAATTGCTTTTTTAGCCATGTCGTTTTCAAAAAACAGCGGTGAACTGCCCGAACTATTTCCGGTAAACAAAAATGAATATAAAAAAATCACGGTGTATCACGGTCAGAAAATGATCCATCCATTCTCCAAGCAGCAGGTGATCCATAACGGCCTCGATATTAGCGCAGTCGAAGGTGTATCCGTAATGGCCACTGCAGGGGGAAAAGTAATAAAAGCCTCTAATGAAGAAGGATGGGGAAACCTGATTATAATTGCCCACGGCGACGGTGTTGAATCCTGGTATGCCCATTTAAAAGATTTTAGTGTGACTTTGGGGCAAAAAGTCAGGAAAGGAGAAACAATAGGGCATGTAGGAAATACCGGGCTGTCCACAGGACCACATTTACATTTTGAAATCCGGCTGAATACCAACAGTGTAAATCCGCTGGATTATGTAAAACAATAACCGGAGTTTTTAACCTGGTGTAAAACATAGAGGCGTGGGTGGTTAATAATAAAACTACCCCGCCTTTTAGTTTAACAAAGGACGATAAACCCGCCTAAACCACTCTTCCATTTGCGGTTAATTTCAAAAAGAACCGTCCGAATCCTTTGGATTTAATAAATTTGCGTAATTTTAGTAGCATAGTTTTACAATTTAGCTTTTAATTATGGCTCCCCATAAAAACATTGAACCCGAAAAGCGCGATGAGCGAAAAATTGCCAAAAAGCTTTACGAAAAAGAATTAAATAAGCTTCAGATAAAACTGGTAAAACTTCAGGAGTGGATCAGGCAGGAAGGATTGCGGGTAGTGGTAATTTTTGAAGGAAGAGATGCTGCCGGTAAGGGTGGGGTTATCAAACGAATATCCCAATGCCTGAATCCCAGGATATGCAAAGTAATTGCTTTGGGAACTCCTACAGAAAAGGAAAAAACACAATGGTATTTCCAGCGTTATGTAAACAACCTGCCCGCTGCAGGTGAAATGATACTTTTTGACCGCAGCTGGTATAACCGGGCCGGAGTAGAGCGTGTAATGGGGTTTTGCTCCGAAGATGAATACCAGGAGTTTATGCGTTCATGTCCCGAATTTGAACGCATGCTTATACGATCGGGAATTATTCTGATTAAGTACTGGTTTTCCGTATCGGACGAAGAACAAGAGCTGCGTTTCCAGGCCAGGCTCGATGATCCCACAAAACGCTGGAAGTTAAGCCCTATGGATGTTGCCTCCCGCGAAAAGTGGATCGATTATTCAAAAGCCAAAGATGAGATGTTCAGATATACCGACACGAAACAGTCGCCCTGGTATGTGGTACCGGCCGATAATAAAAAACGGGCCCGGTTAAATTGTATACATCACTTACTGACTTTGGTCCCTTATAAAGAACTCCCTGTAAAAAAGATAAAACTTCCTCCCCGCCAGGAGAGCCATAGTTATGTGCGGCCTCCTTTTAGTGATCAGACCATAATTCCTGACGTTTATTGAACAGGACAAATTATTAGAATTAGTATAATAGGCAACGAACTCTCTGTACCTGTCTGTATTAAAACTATGCTTATAGATTATTAAAGTTATGCCTATAAGTTTGGGAACTTATAACTATAAGTTTTTCCAATTGTAGTTAAAATTTTATTTGCCTGAAAATTAGGTAAATAATTTTTGCTTATACAGCAGGTATTTTATAAATTGCCAATGGTTATCGGAAAGACAAGATATGAAAAGGTATACCAAAGTTTAACGTCTAAATTTTAATATTTTGACTTATTTATAAAACTGTTTTTTCTTGAAAAAAAAATCTATAGGTCATTAATAGAATAAAAACATTGCCATATAAATATGTTACCCATACCCTGATGCGAAAGAAAGAAAATGTACTGGGAGAGGTTGGCCTGATGTTTATCGGGTATAACCTAACAAGGTGCATCTCTATACTTGGAGCAGAAAAACTCATTAAAGCACTGAATGAGTGC
>JAFGSZ010000092.1 GCA_016934395.1 Bacteroidales bacterium | reverse complement strand
TGCAGCGATGATTCCACCATCACGGTTAATTTTTATAAGCCACCGGTAGCCGATCCCGGAGCAGGGGGAAATGTTTGCGGACTGGAATTTACGCTAAATGCCACCCTGAGTTCCGGCACAGGAACCTGGACAAAAACCACAGGAACGGGCACAGCAGGTTTTGATACGGATGCCACAAATCCCAACACCATAGTCACTGTAAGTGAATACGGAAGTTACACTTTTACCTGGACCGAAACCAACGGCCCCTGCAGCGATGATTCCACCATAACAGTCACTTTTTATGAATCCCCGGATGCCGATCCCGGAGCAGGGGGAAATGTTTGCGGACTGGAATTTACGCTGAATGCCACCCTGAGTTCCGGCACAGGAACCTGGATAAATACATCAGGTCCGGGTACTGTAAGATTTAATCCTGATAAATATGATCCAAATGCAATTGTTACTGTATCTGATTATGGCGAGTATTATTTTACCTGGGAAGTTGAAAACAGAGCTTGTTATTTAGAATCTGAGATATCTGTTTTATTTAAGGAAATACCAATAGCAAACGCAGGTGGCGATCAGGATTTGAATCTAAATCTTGAGGCCCGGTTAAATGCAGAGCTTCTAAATGAAGAAACCGGGAAATGGAAAGTAATAACAGGTTCAGGAATTATAGATGACATTGGATCACCCAATTCTTTAGTAACAAATCTTTCGATAGGAGAAAATATATTTGTTTGGTTAGTAACAAACGGCATTTGTGAATCGGAAGATGAAGTAATAATTAATGTGAGTGAATTGTTTATTCCATCAATAATAACTCCAAATGGAGATTTTAAAAATGATTATTTTGAAATAAATGGAATAGATGATCAGCATCCTGCCCAACTGATTATATTCGACAGATGGGGTAACGAAGTGTATAGTAATGAATTTTATCAGAATGAATGGCATGGACAAAATAATAAGGGAGGCGAAATAACGGAAGGTACCTACTTTTATTTTATTCGATTAGCAAATGGATATACAAAAAAAGGATTTCTTTTGATAAAGCGGTAGTATGAGAATTTGGATATTAATAATATGGATAATTTGGCTTCCTTTTAGCTTAAGCGGACAACTACAGGCCCTAACCGGGCACTATAGTATTAATAATCTGGCAATAAATCCAGCTGTTTCAGGAAGTGATGAAGCATTAAGCATTTCTATGGCATATCGTAACCAGTGGGTAGGAATAGAAGGGGCTCCAAATACAGCAATCCTTACAATTCATACGCCGCTTTTAAATGAAAAAATCGGGCTTGGATTAATGCTGCTTCATGACAATATTGGCATTACCTCTGAAACGAGTGTTATCGGTAATTACGCATTCAGATTTAATGTGGCATCCGGTAAGCTTGCTTTTGGGCTGGGTTTTGGATTAACATTCTTTAATGAACAATGGAATAAACTGGATGCAACCAATATAGATGATGAGTATATTATTGAAGATAATGTTAAGGCAATAAGACCTGAATTTAGTTTTGGGCTTTTTTACTATTCAAAAAAATATTTTATCGGTTTCTCAATACCTTTATTCCTGAGTTATAATACAGATATTAAAACAGGTAAAATGAATCTTCAGAATAATATTTCGGAATATGGCTATTTTGTAAATGGTGGATATATTATTAAAAGCAATTCAGAAATAAAATTTATTCCTTCCATATTATTAAAATATCATACAAATAATGCTAGTCAGATTGATTTAAACGCATTGGTTATTTTAAAAAATAAATTAGGAGTTGGAGCTACTTATAGAAGTAATAATGTTATTGTCGGATTGTTACAGTGTCAGGTAAACAATCAATTAAAAATTGCATATACCTATGACTTTAATATTAGTGGAACATCACGTTTTAATAATGGATCACATGAAATATCAATGAATTACCGGTTTAATTATAATATAGATATACCCGGGCCGAGACAATTTTAAAGCTGTTTTGTTAATGATAATTTATTATAAAATAGAGCGGTATTTTTATAATGTTATTGTCTTAATCAGGCAATTAAATAATCATGTTTTAAAACGATTATTTTTTGTACTTTTTATTTTTATTCTTATTCAATTTAATTTATTCTGTCAGACCAAAAGTTTTACAGTAAATCTTACATCATTTAGTACTGTATTGAACAATGAATTTTCGCCGGTATATTATCAGGATGGAATTGTTTTTTGTACCGACCTTAAAAACAACTCCTTTATAACATATAATACTCAAAATCAGAAGTTGGTAAACATCAATTACGTTGGGAAGAAGGATAGTATAAACTGGGAAAATAGCAGAATATTTTCAAAGGAATTAACCACAAATTTTAATGATGGACCTGCAACCTTCAATGACAAGGGTACTAAGATATACTATTCACGAAATAATTTTGTAAATAATCTTTTAAGGGAATTTTCCGATTCAACAAATACAATGGGTATTTTTTCAGCTGAAAATATTGATGGAACGTGGCAAAATATTGAAGCTTTTCCTTATAACAGCTCTTTATATTCTGTTTTAACACCTTCCCTGACAAAAGAAGGTGATAAGATCTATTTCGCTTCTGATATGCCCGGTGGATTTGGAGGAACAGATTTATATTATTGTATTCGAAATAAGAATGACTGGGAGTCACCGGTAAATTTGGGATCAAAGATTAACACGGATAAAAATGAATCCTATCCATTTATATCAGAATCCGGGAAGCTCTTTTTTTCTTCTGACGGCCATCCGGGCTTTGGAGGTAAAGATTTATTTTATAGCCAGCAAATTAATGGAGATTGGATTAAACCTATACATCTCGATACGGAAATTAATTCACCCTCAGATGATTTTGGCCTGATTACAGATAAAAATTTTCAGTATGGATATTTTTCATCCAACAGGAATAAAACTGATGATATTTTTCAGTTTACAACCGATTTAATACAATTTGACCAATGCGATAGTATGCAGGAAAATAATTATTGTTATGTATTCTATGATGAACATTTTCGTTTATACGATACACTGCCTGTGCGATATGAATGGGATTTCGGACATGGTATTATTAAATCCGGCAGGGAAGTGGAATATTGTTTTTCCGGACCAGGGGAGTATACCGTAAAACTTAGGATAACCGACAGTCTGGCTGCCGATACTGTTATTAGCGTAACATCAAATTCATTTAAGCTGGAAGATGTGAAACAACCGTATATTACCTCAATAAATACCGGAATAATTAATAAAACATATGTATTTAGCGGGTTAAACAGCAATCTTCCGGAATTTAAAATTTCTGATTATATCTGGAATTTTGGCAAGGGGTTTTCAATAAGAGGACCTGAAGCAAATTATATTTTTAATAAAAAAGGGGAATACAATATTCAATTGGGTTTGATTGGAGATAATGTCAGTTCGGAAGTTATTCAGAAATCCTGTATTTCGAAAAATGTACGGATTTTTGATGATTATCAGGAATTGGCAATGGTATCTGAACAGGAAAAATGGGAACTTCAAGAAAGAGAAGTATTCAATAGATTTTATAATATTGGCAATGGTTCTATCGATTCTTTGTATGAAAGTATTTCTGGCGCCGATAAAAATAAATCTGAAATTTTACCTGTAAAAATATATCTTCTGGCTGATCAGTCTACTTTTATAATGACCAGTATCGATGAAGAAATATTTGACCTCGAAGGAGAAATAATAGGTTTTAAAGATGCGGTGTTAACTGCGCCTTCGCATAAAGTAATAGATAAATTAGTAGATGTACTAAAGCAATATCCGGAGATAAAACTTTTTGTTGCTACGCATACTGAATCCAAAGGAAGTGCAGGGAATAATCTTGAAATTACTGAAAAATGGGCTGTTGCTATTTATTCTGAACTTTTAAGTATGGGTATCGAAAAGAATCGGATAGAATATAAAGGATTTGGAGAATCAAGACCCATTTTTTCAAAATATTCCAATAGCGATGAAAGGCTGAATAAACGGGTGGAATTTATATTTATTAAAGAATAGCGTAAATAGTATTTAATTAATGAATATTAATAGGGAATAACATAAACAGGAGGCAAGGATAATGAGAAGTATTCTATTGATATTGTTTATATTTATAAATGTTGAAACTATTTTGTTTTCACAGTCTGCTCCGGCAGATGATGAAAATATACCTTTTCTTGTGACATTTGGTGCCGATTCAAAAACTTCATGGGGTGATGATGATTTCTGCCAGATATTCTTTTTCATCGTACCTTCTGCTCATACAGACCCTGTATATATTCGTATTTTTGATCCCGAAACCGGTAATAATTATGATGAAAATAAAGGTGAGTTTAATACGGTTATTTCATATAAGGTTTATGGTGGCAATAAATGCTGGTCAGAGGAGGCTGCACAGGGAACCGATCAAAAAGGTAATTATAATAGCGGTATATTGCTTGCCTCAAAGTCTTTTGGTTCAGAATTACAATACGATAATAATTGGTACACATTAGGTCCTTTTAATCCTTTTGAAGGAGAATATGTGGAAAAATTCAATGGCAGAGTATTTAAAATTATTGCCCAGGGTGTTTCAGGAGATGATGGTAATTTGTATAAATATTTCTTAAGTATAAATCCTGATAAAAACATTGAAGTTGAGGGTGGTAATATTTTCACCTATGAGTATACCTTCAGACTTGCAAATGATGTTAACCATGTATCTCAAATTTATCCTTTTGTTGACGATAAGACTATTTCTATAGAGGTATCGAATTTTGATTGGGATAATGACGGAATTATTCGAATTATTTCAGTGGCAAAAAATGGAATATTATGCAATGTTTCCAATGAAGATAACTGGGTAGTTGAGGAATTTCCAATTATTGAAGAAGAAAAGAATACCACTGTAGAGATACAGTTTATAAAAAATCAAAAAATGCTTATAAAAAATAATAACGTTGCAATTGTGGTTAAAAATCAATACGGGATATCCTTACCGTTTTTTGTAGTACCTATTGGTGGTATACCGGTATATTCACCTAAAATTCGTATGAAAGGAATTCGCTAATGTTTTTAAATTTTCTAATGGTGCATAAAGTGATGAAATATTTTAAACAACTGATACTTGTTCTAATCCTGGGATGGTTTGGCCAGGGTTTTGCCCAGGAATACAATTTATTTGAATATGGTGTTGATCAGGGTATGTCGCAACGATATGTTTATACTATTACACAGGATAATCAGGGATATTTATGGGTTGGAACCGAAAACGGATTATTAAAATTTAATGGTTTTCATTTTGATTCCTATACTACTGCCGATTCACTAGCTGATAATTTTATTAGCTGTAGTTTTAAGGATAATAATGGGATTTGGTTTGGTCATATGAACGGTCAGATTACTCATTTTGACGGGAAACGTTTTACGCGTAAATCTTTTTTTAGTGAAAACTCTGGAAATATTACCGCTATTACTAGGCGGCCGAATGGACAAATATGGGCCAGTTCGTATACTGAAGGACTTGTAAGAATTGATGGTCCGGCGGGAAAGCCGGAATATATTGTGACAAAAGAAGATAATCCTGTGTTTTCCTTTCAATTTATTTCGGAAAATGAATTCTTCCTAGGAACGCTTTCCGGCATTGACCTTTACAAAATAAATAGTTTTGGTATTATTGAGGATATTGATCATCTGGATAAGATTCCTGATTCTAAAGTTCAGACTATTATCAAAATGAGATCTGATTCGGGTTTTTTTGTGGCCACTGAAAATGCAGGTATCTACAAGTTAACTCCAGATTCATTAGGATACAGGGCTGAGTTAATTGGTGCAAACCTTAATTTAAATTACGCAGGAGTGCAGGATATTTTTGAAGACAGCCAGTCGAATTTATGGATATGTACTTTTGGAAGCGGTCTGATAAAATTAAAGTATTCTTTTCCGGGAAAGTTTACCCAGGCGACCTTTTTTAATCCTGAAAATGGATTCCCGACAAAAAATGTGAAAACAGCATACGAAGACCGGGAAGGAAATATATGGAGCGGTAACTTTTCTGTTGGTTTAACCAGAATAACGCAGAAATCATTTATTTTAAAACAATTTGATGAAAATAATTATAGTAATTCCATTTATGCTCTATTTGTGGGTGATAAATACGAATGGTTGGGAACAGATAAGGGATTGCTTAAAGTTGATAAATTATCATCAAAACCAATCAGAAATTATTCATCAGAACATGGTTTGCCCAAAGACCGAATTACAGCTATATACCCTCAAAACGATAAAAATCTTTGGATTGGTACAGAAAATAGCGGAATGTATCGATTGTTGGTTAAACAGGATAAAATTGTAAAAATTTATATAGGCAAAGGAATTCTTGAAAATTCTATTACAACTATAGCCGGCAAAGGCGCTGAGGTGTGGGTGGGGACAAAAAAAGGCGTTTGTAATATTAATACTCAGACAAATGAAAGAATCTGGTATAATATTCACCAGGGTGGATTACCTCATAATTATGTGAATCATTTGTTCTTTGATACAAAAGGCAGGCTATGGATTTCCACACTTAGTAACGTTCTTGCATATATACAGAAAGGACGTATTGAGAAAATCTATATAACAAATGATAGGGGAATTTTCACATTAGGTCCTATTGCTGAAGATAATGATTCAAATATTTGGGTTGGATCAATTGGAAGTGGTGTATTTCAAATTTTGAAAGATTCTATTACAAATTTTACAACTGAGAATGGATTAATTTCTAATTTCTGTTATTCACTTGTTGGTGATAAAAATAATAATATCTGGGTAGGTCACAGAGGTGGGGTAAGCCGGCTAAGAACAATTGATTATACTGTAAAGCCTATTCAACAACAGGAAGGAATTTTAAGCAATATAGAATTCAACAAAAATGCAGCATTTATCGATCATAATGAAATGTTATGGTTTGGTACTAATAATGGGATTATTTCATACGACTTTAGATCCGATAATAAAATTGTCCCTCCTCCTTTATTAAGCATTACATCACTGAAAGTCAATGATAAAAAAATTAATTTTGAAGATGTGCTGGTACTTAAACCGGGAAAATATACTATCAATCTTGAGTTTTTGGGATTAAGTCTTAAGGAACCCGATCTTGTAAAATATCAATATAAATTAGAGGGCTATAATGAATGGTCGGAGGTTACTAAAATTAACTCTGTAACATATCCCGGATTATCAGAAGGCAGGTACACGTTTATGTTAAATGCTATCAATAGTGATGGAATAAGTTCTTTAACTCCATTGCGTAAGACGATTATCATTAAAACTCCGGTTTGGAAACACTGGTGGTTTTATGTTCTCACTTTTTTAACCATTTTATCTATAATATATATTTATATTAAAAGACGTGAAGACAATCTTTTGAAAAAAACCAGGATTCTTGAAGAAAAAGTGCAAGAAAGAACTGCAGAAATTCAGCGTCAGAACGATGAACTTGAGAAACAGAGTAATTTAATTAAAAATAAAAATAAAGAAATTACGGATAGTATTAGATATGCAAGTCGTATTCAATCAGCAATAATACCTCCAATAGAACTATTAAACCGGATTTTTAATGAAAATTTTATACTTAGTAAACCAAAGGATATAGTTAGTGGCGACTTTTACTGGTTAGCAAAAAAAGAAGATAAAATAATAATTACAGTTGCAGATTGCACGGGGCATGGCGTTCCAGGTGCATTTATGAGTATGCTGGGGATTACTTTTTTAAATGAGATAGTAAATGGCCCAGGGAAAATCAGACCAGATATAATTCTTGACACTCTAAAAGAAAAAGTGATAACAGCTTTACGTCAAAATGAGGAGAGCAGCAATTTTGATGGTCTGGATCTATCATTATGTGTCATTGATCAGGATTTTACTAAGCTGCAATATGCAGGGGCCCTGAATAATATGGTGCATATTAGTAACGGAAATCTTAATATTTTAAAAGCTGACCGGATGCCCGTGGGTATATCGCTTTACGAATATGGGAAATTTTCGATGAAGGAATTAAAGATAAACAAAGGTGATGTATTGTATATGTTTTCTGACGGATTTCAGGATCAGTTTGGCGGAGAAAAAGATAAAAAATTCACAAGCAAAAGGTTACTGGAAATCTTGCTTTTTAATCATCAGAAACCCATGCATGAGCAAAAAGAAATCCTGGATAAAACTTTTATAGACTGGAAAAGAAACTATGAACAAACGGATGATATTACCATTTTAGGTCTCCGTTTGTAGATAATAAAAAACTCCCAGTTGGATATTCAAATAAAATGATGTCCGAACCGGGATATTGTAAATTAATTATGGAGTGGAGATTAACATTAGGTCTGTAATAGTATACAGAAAAAATAATACACTACACTCTAGCTAAAAGCTGACTAAGTAAAAACTATTAAATAATGGATAATTAATAGTTTGATCTTCTCCTGGATTTATCACCGCGATCTGGTCTGCCGCCGCCGTTAAAACTGCGTTTTCTGTCGTTTTCTTTTCTTTTTTCGGATTCGTTTACAACAATTGTGCGACTTTCTATTTCAGCACCATTCAGGCCTTCGATCGCATTCTTTGCTTCTTCTTCATTTGACATTTCAACAAAACCAAAACCTCTGCTTTTTCCGGAGTATTTGTCAGTTATAATTTTAACTGAATCTACTTCACCGTACTCTTCAAAAATTTCTTTTAAATCCTCTTCTTCTAAACGGAAAGGAAGATTACCTACAAAAATGTTCATAATCGATTTATTAAATAAATAGTATAATTTTTAGTATTGTGTGGTTATATTTTACAATTGAGGAAAACAGGGTTAATAATAATTTTGAATATGGATAAAACAAATTTGTTTAGTGTATTAATATTGCGTCAGTTTCTCTGGTTTTCGATAAAAATATTCATGACCAAGATACAAAGATTTATTGAAAATAAAACTGAACTACTATAAATTTACTGGATTATGCGCTAAAAATAATTTTATAATTGGTATTTAACATATTTGATTAATAACTAAATTTCTCCTAATTTATTGTTGTTCCGGTTTGGGATATAAAAATACAGAATTAAGTTGTTATGCTTCTACAAGAAGAGTTTTAATGCGCTCAATTTGCATTTGTTTATTTACTTCGCGCATGCTTCTGGCAGTTTTTGTAAAATATTGATGATTGGATATAAATTTGATTTGAAGCATATTCCATTCTTCCATGGAGGCAATTTTATTGTGTTCCTTTAATTCCTTGTAGAGAGTATTCGAAACAGGGATCATATCACTTCTGCCAAGGTAATCCAGATCAGCATCACACATAATCTCCTCAAGTTTATTTCTTGGATCAGGTGGCTGTTGCGTAGACATAATCAATTCACAAATTTTATCAATTTGCGACGGGGTATAAT
Source organism: Bacteroidales bacterium (assembly GCA_016934395.1). GTDB lineage: Bacteria > Bacteroidota > Bacteroidia > Bacteroidales > UBA10428 > JAFGSZ01. Next base: position 60,882 of record JAFGSZ010000092.1, on the reverse strand, counting down.
AGTAATCCGGTAAAACCTCTCTGGCCATGGCAGCACCTGCTTCTTCGTGCTTATCGTATGTATATATCTGCCCTGCATCATGAAATAATGCGGCAGTTTTTAATAATAACAGTTCTTCTTCACTTACCCCTTCACCAAGTCCGATTAATTCTGCTTGTGTAACAACATCTACAGTATGTTTTACATTATGATAATATAAGCTGTTTGGCAATTCTTTTTCAAGCTTATCGAGAATTAATTCTTCAAGATCAGTAAATTGAAGTAAACCAAATCGGATATTGAATTTCTTGTTCGGAATTAAGCGTTTGTTAAGTAATGAAAATTCAGTTTTTATTCCTTTTATATTATATAACTGGAGGTCACCTTTATATTTCACCGGCATTTTCCCATAATATTCACAATCTATAAGATCTTTGATCATTATGTATGTTGTTTCTGAAATTAGGGTTTCACCCGGCGAACAGAATGAACGAAGACGGGTAGCCTGATTCACTGTTTCTCCTGTAATTTTAATATTGTTTTTGTTCTTACCAAAGTCCTGGGCTACCAATGGTCCGGTATGGATACCTATACGCAGGCTCCAGAATTTATCACCACCAAATGAGCGCTGTAGCTCTTTTAGATGATATTGCATTTCAATGGCTATAAGTACAACTTCAAGAGGATTAGTAATATTTTTCTCCGGAATTCCGCCAACACACATTATGGAATCTCTGATTGACTTAATCTGAATAATATTATATTTTTTAATAATAGTTTCAAGTTCAATAAAAATTTCATCCAGATGATCTACCAGAACTTCACTGTTTTTTGCCTCAGAAATATCATTAAATCCCTGAATATCTGCGAACAATACAGTAGCAATCCTGTATTTTTTTATTTTTTTGGATTTGAATTTTTTCTCTTCGGCAAGAATTTTTTCTTTGTACAGGATTTTTTTGTAGCGATCGACTTCTTTGGTGAGTTCTTCTATTTGATGTATTAAGCTTTCATTTTCTTCCTGCAGGCCTTTATTCTGCGTCATTAAATCTGAAAGGTGTTTTAAAAAACTAACTTTCTTTTCCATTAATATATGTGTCGATTGCATAGTAAAAATATTAATTTTATACGATGTTCAAATTTTTAGGTTATGAAAAGTTTGGTATATACTATAAATTTTATGGTGTATGACCTGTAATGTTCGATTACTTCATTTTTCTCTAAAAGAAATTTAAATATTATATGAAATAATAAGAAGGTGGCAGACAATTATTTATAAAAACTAATTCTCAAATAAGCTGTTTCTATAGAAGCTTTAAAAATATTTTAATTATCTGATGGATTTTAAACTTAATAGTGAATATATTCCTACCGGAGACCAGCCCGAAGCCATTCAGCAGTTATTAAGCGGTATTAAACAGAACGTGCCTTTTCAAACACTTTTAGGGGTTACAGGCTCTGGTAAAACTTTTACTATTGCTAATGTGATAGAAAAGCTTCAAAGACCGGTTCTCGTGTTGAGTCATAACAAAACTCTGGCCGCCCAATTATTTGGTGAATTCAAACAGTTTTTTCCCGAAAATGCTGTTGAGTATTTCGTTTCATATTATGATTACTACCAGCCGGAAGCATATCTTCCCGTTACAGACACCTATATCGAGAAAGATCTTTCAATTAATGACGAAATTGAAAAGCTCAGGCTTAGCACGACTTCTTCACTTCTTTCAGGAAGGAGGGATGTGATTGTTGTCTCTTCTGTTTCGTGTTTATATGGAATTGGGAATCCGGATGATTTTCATACGAATACAATTACTATTAAAAAAGGACAAAATATAGGAAGGAATACTTTTTTGAGAAAACTTGTTGACAGTTTATATTCTCGAAGTGAAGTTAATTTTTTAAGAGGTAATTTCCGCGTTAGGGGTGATACCGTGGATGTTTTTCTTGCTTATAACGATTATGCCTACAGGATTAGTTTCTGGGGAGATGATATTGATGAAATTCAGATGATTGAGCCCCTAAACGGGAATGTGATTGAATCTCCTGATGTTGCCGTTATTTATCCTGCAAATATTTTTGTTACTACAAAATACAGGATACAACAGGCTATCGAAAAAATCCAGGATGATTTATTCGAACATGTGCAATTCTTTAAAGATATGGGAAAAATGCTGGAGGCCAAACGTATTGAACAAAGAGTAACTTATGACTTGGAGATGATTAAAGAATTGGGTTTTTGTCCCGGGATCGAGAATTATTCACGTTATTTTGATGGCAGGTCGCCCGGTACACGTCCCTTTTGTCTGCTTGATTATTTTCCGGATGATTTTCTAACGGTGATTGATGAGAGCCATGTTACCCTTCCGCAAATTCGTGCCATGTATGGTGGCGACCATTCAAGAAAACAAACTCTTGTTGAACATGGATTTCGTTTACCTGCAGCAATTGATAACCGGCCGTTAAAATTCGATGAATTTGATCAACTCATCAATCAGACAATTTTTGTTAGCGCTACTCCAACCGAATTTGAACTTGAAAAAAGTGAAGGGGTAATTGTGGAGCAGTTGATTCGTCCTACAGGCTTGCTCGATCCTGTTATTGAGGTTAAACCCAGTCTGAATCAAATAGATGATTTATTAATTGAAATTAACCGGCGGGTGGCATTAAAAGAAAGGGTGCTGGTTACCACGCTTACCAAACGTATGGCTGAAGAATTGACTAATTATCTTCTGAAATTTAATGTAAAATGCAGATACATCCATTCGGATATCGATACGCTTGATCGTGTGGAAATATTGGAAGGATTAAGAAATGGGCAGTTTGATGTATTAATTGGCGTAAATTTATTACGTGAAGGTTTAGATCTGCCGGAAGTTTCTCTTGTAGCTATTTTAGATGCAGATAAAGAAGGTTTTCTCCGGTCGGAACGTTCGCTAACCCAAACTGCCGGCCGGGCTGCCAGAAACCTTAACGGGAAGGTTATTATGTATGCAGATAAAATTACACAATCAATGCAAAAAACTATTGATGAAACAAACAGAAGAAGAGAAAAGCAGTTGGCCTATAATGAAGAACATAATATTACTCCACGGCAAATTATTAAAGGGATTTCAAGAATTATGCAGGAAGTACATAAGAAAACAGGAGAACCACGTGCATATATAGAACCGGAAAATATAAATTTTGCAGCAGATCCGGTAATTCAATATATGGATGCCACCGCGCTTGAAGAAGTAATAGAAAAGACCAGAAAATCGATGGAAAAGGCAGCCGCAGAACTTAATTTTGTTGAAGCGGCAAGGTTTAGAGATGAAATGTCAGCCTATAAAAAATTATTAAAGGAACGGTCACAATAATAAATCGGTTCACCTTTTTCCAAAAAAAAGCTGCCTGAAAAAGCAGCTTTATTTTTTTAATATTATCCTAAATATGTTTTTAAAAGCTTACTGCGCGAAGTATGTCTTAACCGGCGAATAGCTTTTTCTTTTATCTGTCGAACACGTTCCCGGGTTAACCCAAAACGCTCCCCGATTTCTTCAAGAGTCATTTCCTGAATTCCGATTCCAAAAAAGAGTTTAATAATATCTCTTTCCCTTTCGGTAAGTGTTGCCAGGGCCCTGTCAATTTCTTTGATTAGAGATTCATTTAGAAGGGTTTTATCGGCTTTTGGGGAATCTGAATTAATTAACACATCCAGCAGGCTGTTGTCTTCACCGTCAACAAAAGGCGCATCAACAGATACATGCCTTCCTGAAACGCGTAAGGTATCTGAAACTTTTTCTTTGGGGAGTTCAAGTTTTTCTGCCAGCTCTTCAGGGGAAGGGGTACGTTCAAATTCCTGTTCGAATTTTGAAAATGCTTTATTGATCTTGTTGAGTGATCCAACCTGATTTAAAGGTAATCGGACAATTCTTGACTGTTCGGCCAGCGCCTGAAGTATGGATTGTCTGATCCACCACACGGCGTATGAAATAAATTTAAAACCTCGTGTTTCATCAAATTTTTCAGCAGCTTTAATAAGTCCGAGGTTCCCTTCATTAATTAAGTCAGGCAAACTTAATCCCTGATTCTGATATTGTTTAGCAACTGAAACAACAAATCGAAGGTTTGCACGGGTAAGTTTTTCCAATGCAGCCCTGTCGCCTTTTTTTATACGCTGTGCTAATTCAACTTCTTCTTCAACTGTGATCAACTCCTCTTTACCTATCTCCTGCAAGTACTTGTCAAGTGAAGCACTTTCCCTGTTTGTTATCGATTTGGTTATCTTTAATTGTCTCATTACCTTGTGTGAAATTTTTTGCGAATTTAGACTATTTTCTGCTTATATTCAATATTAATTGTATTTTCATAAAAAAGGCCTGCAAAGAAATGCAAGCCTTTTTGAATTTTTTAATTTGACTTGTTTTCTATAAACCGAATGCATAATATTCGGTCGATCCATCAGGATATATGCCTTCTATAAATATACCTCCTGTTTTCTCGTTAATTATTTTATTTACGTCTTCAATAGTATTTACTGGAACTTTATTAATCTGGGTAACAATAAAACCCTCTTTTACTCCTGCTGTTCTAAGTTTTCCTGCTCGTAGGTCGGTAACCTGTAGACCGTTTTTAATTCCTAATTTTTTCCTGGTTTCATGATCCACTTCAGCAAATCTGGCACCAAGAATGGAATCATAGGACCCGGTCTTAACATAGTTAGTGTTGCCTTGTAAATTACGTAATGTAGCCTCATAAAGTTTCGTTTTGCTCTTTCTTTTTACCAATACACTTACTTTATCATTAGGACTGTATTTGCTGATTTGTTCCTGAAGCTCGGCCGGACTGTTCACACTCACGCCATTTATTTCGAGAATTAAATCTCCTTTTTCAATTCCTACTGATTTTGCGGCGCCGTCTTCACGAACATCAGTAACATATACACCTTCAATTTTGTCTAGTCCTTCATCTTTGGCCAGCTGAGATGTTACATCCGCAATAGTTACACCGAGAATAGCTCGCTGAACCACTCCAAATTCCTGCAAGTCAGACACCACTTTTTCAACAATGCTTACCGGCACAGCAAATGAAATTCCGGCGTAACCGCCAGAAGGAGAAATTATGGCCGTATTAATTCCAACAAGATTACCACGCAGGTCCACAAGAGCGCCACCGCTGTTTCCGCGATTTACGGCTGCATCCGTCTGGATAAATGACTCCATCCTATACTGATCCTGAATAATCCCCAGGTTTTTTCCTTTTGCGCTAACAATTCCGGCTGTTACTGTTGATGTTAAATTAAACGGATTGCCCACTGCCAAAACCCATTCTCCAACTCTCAGATTGTCAGAATCACCAAATGGAATGTGAGGCAAATCTTCTGATTTAATCTTGAGCAGCGCTAAATCTGTACTGGGATCGGTACCAATAACCTGAGCTTCAAATTCGCGCTTGTCATTTAACGTAACATATATTTTATCCGAATTATCAACTACGTGGTTGTTTGTTACAATATAACCGTTGTCTGAAATTATTACACCCGACCCGATACCCAGAACCGGTTCCGGTTCACTATAACGCTCGCCATAAAATAATTCATACAGAGGATTTCGTGCTGTCTGACTCATAGTTTCCGTACGTACGTTTACAACCGCATGTATGGATTTTTCGGCTGCATAAGTAAAATCCAACTGGGGACTATTCTCATCCTGTGTAAGTTTGACCATTCCAACCGGTTGTGCTAATCGTTCTGTTATAACAAGGTTCTTCTTTTCCAGAAACCGGGTATATACAAACAGGGCAATAAATCCACCAAGTATCGCCAAAATTACCGAACTGAATATTTGTTTTGTTTTCATAACTTTTACAATTTATTCTAAATATCTAACATTTATATTTCAAATCTGTTCTTTATAAAAAATTAATGCGTAAACAAAAAATTGTATTTTTACAATCAAATAAGTAACGGCAAAGTTAAAACGAAAGTTTTTCTGTTGCTTTTAATTTAACATTATTTAACTGTAATTGATGAATCTTTCTTTTTCAAAATACCAGGGCGCCGGAAATGATTTTATTATTATTGATGATAGGAAAAATGTATTGGAAACAAAGAACAATAAGCTGATTGCCAGGTTATGTGACAGGAAATTTGGAATCGGGGCTGATGGATTGATGCTTTTGCAACCACATGATCAGTTTGATTTCAGAATGGTATATTTTAATTCAGACGGATTTGAAGGATCAATGTGCGGTAACGGAGGAAGATGTATTACTGCTTTTGCCCATAAACTTGGGATTATTAAAAATAAAACAAGCTTTATTGCAGTTGATGGGCCGCATGACGCAGAAATTATTCAGCCCGAATTTGTGCGATTGAAAATGATCGATGTTGAAAATATCCTGAAGATTAATGGAAGTTATTTTTTAAATACAGGTTCACCGCATTTTGTAACTTTCGTTGACAACCTTAAACAGATGGATGTTTATACCGAGGGAAGAAAAATAAGATACAATACTCAATTTAAGGAGCACGGCACTAATGTAAATTTTGTTGAAAGGCAGCATAAAAGCATTTTTGTGAGGACTTACGAACGTGGAGTTGAAAATGAAACCCTTGCATGTGGGACTGGCATTGTTGCTTCGGCAATTTCTGCATCAATTGGAATGGACACTAATAAAAATTCAATACAAGTAAAAGCGCTGGGTGGAAATTTAAGTGTGAGTTTCGAAAGGAAAGGGGAGAGATTTTTTAATATCTGGCTCGAAGGTCAGGCCAATCTGGTATTTGAAGGCGCTATAGATACAGATAGAATTCTTTAGTTTTTTGTTGTATTGCGTTCTATGTGCTTTAAGGCTTCCTTTTTACTGAAATTTGAAATATCGGTGGTTTCAATAAAATCGATTACAGACTGAGGATTCGATTTTGAATATTCTCTTAATATCCAGCCGATCGCTTTTCTTATAAAAAATTCTTTACTATGTTTCAGTTCCCTGATATAATTATAAAGTAATTCTTTGTTTGTTGATTTTTTATACGAATGCTGAAATAATAACGAAGAGCGCTGCAGCCAAATATTCCCTGAATCCATCCATTCGCGTGTAACCGGATTTATTTCCTTAGGAAACTTTTTAAAATAAGCTCCGATTTCATTTATTGCGAGGCCATCGACAGTATCCCACCACGATTTTGTTTCAACAAGATTTTCGTAAACTGAAATAAAATTTTGAGTGCATTTATTTTTAAAATGATCAAGAAAAAAGATCCCGAAATATTGAAATTCCCTTTCGGGCATGGACCATAATTCAGAAATTATCGTTTCAAGCTGCTCCTGTTTCGGCCATCCGGATTCATGAATAAAATTTTTTACAATTTGCTTTCGTTCCGGTGTTTTAATACCCAGAAACGGAAATTTGTTTTTCATATACCGGCACATAAATTCTGCATTAACGGAATTTGTATGCTCTTTTAGTTGTTCAATAAGAGGAATCAGATAGGTATTTCTCATTTGTAATAGTTGCCCAATTGTTTTCGAAATGTGTTCTGGTTGTACTCATTTATGGTCTTTATAATACTGTAAATTTGACTGGTTCTTTTTTTGGCTTCAGTCTCAGATATGTTGGCCGAAGCCTTAAATATAACATTTTCGATTGTATACCCCTGCGTATCGAGCGCCAGTACAACAGCTGCATCGTATTCATCGAAGATTATTACTGATGGTAATTTATTTATTGAATAATTTTTTACGGCTTTTAAAACAGCGCTCCGAATATAACTTATTTGCGCTTCGCCAAGATAATTGGCACCCAGTAAAATTTTAATTAGGTCGATACGAGCTGTAGTATTATTTTGTCCTGCGTCTTTTAATTTGTTGTATTCTTTGTTTTTTGTTTTTAGAAACAGTTCTGTATATTCAGAAGGAAAGCTGGTAAGATCGCCGAGTAAATTCTGTTTGGCCCTGATTTGATATTCTTTGTGCGCGTCTTTCTGGCTTACTGGAACATAATATTTCCACTTTTTTGTTCGCAGATATGTTTCTGTTACCGGGTTGGGTTTCCATTTTGATTCCGGACGTTTCATTAATGGCGCCGTAGGGTTCAAATTACCGGTTTCAAGAGCATACATCATACAATTGGTGAAATGTACCCAGCCACCCCCTAAAGTTCCATGCAGGGCGCTCCAAAGAGTTTTGGAGCCGGAAGGATCATATGGGGTATTTGAGTTTCTTGATTCTACATCAGAAATAAAATCTTTTCCAAGATTTGCCGGATAATAAATATAATCGGTGCTAAAATTATTTTTGTTTTCTGTGATATGGAACAACTGCCGAATATCGAATGTATAGCTTGAATCGTTACTCAATTCCAGATAGATCTCGTAATCGAGCTTCCAGGTCATTTCAGAAACTGTATTTATCGGAGTTTGCTGACAAGTAATATTTTGAAGAAAAAATAAACTTACTAAAGCGGAAAAAATTCTCATAATGTAAATAATTATTTTAAAAAAAGCCGCGAATCCGCGGCTTTGCAATTTTATACATCAATGTTGGCATACTTGGCGTGTGTCTCAATGAACTCTCTGCGTGGCGGCACATCATCTCCCATAAGCATGGCGAAAATCCGGTCGGCTTCAGCTGCACTTTCAATGGTTACCTGACGCAATGTTCGATTTTCAGGATTCATTGTTGTATCCCAGAGCTGTTCTGCATTCATTTCTCCCAACCCTTTGTACCTCTGAATATGAACACCGGATTCTTTACCCTGACTGAATTCTTCAACAGTTTGTTGCCTTTGCTCTTCGCTCCAGCAATATCTTTCCTGTTTTCCTCTTTTAATTAAATAGAGCGGAGGAGTGGCTATATACAAATGGCCGTTTTTAATCAGGTCTTCCATATGCCTGTAAAAGAAGGTCATAATAAGCGTGGTAATATGACTTCCGTCCACATCGGCATCTGTCATGATAATTACCTTATTATACCTAAGGTGCTCAAGGTTTAATGCTTTACTATCATCTTCAGTTCCTATTGAAACTCCGAGTGCTGTAAAAATGTTTTTTATTTCTTCGTTATCAAAAATTTTATGCGGCATGGCTTTTTCAACATTCAGTATTTTACCACGAAGCGGCAGTATAGCCTGAAATTGCCGGTCGCGTCCCTGTTTGGCTGTGCCACCTGCCGAATCACCCTCAACGAGATAAATCTCACTAACTGCCGGGTCACGGTCAGCACAATCGGCAAGTTTGCCGGGTAAGCCCGAACCTGAAAGTACATTTTTACGCTGCACCAGTTCCCGGGCTTTTCTGGCAGCATGTCGAGCGGTAGCAGCGAGAATTACTTTTTGAACAATAGTTCTTGCATCTTTAGGGTTTTCTTCCAGATAATTGCCAAGCATTGAGCTTACTGCCTGATCTACGGCACCCATAACTTCGGAGTTTCCAAGCTTGGTTTTGGTCTGGCCTTCAAACTGTGGTTCCTGAACTTTAATGGAAATTATCGCCGTAAGCCCTTCCCTGAAATCATCCCCATTGATGTCGAATTTAAGTTTCGATAACATTCCCGATTTTTCAGCATAGGTTTTTAAGGTACGGGTTAATCCTCTGCGAAATCCCGCAAGATGTGTTCCTCCTTCAATTGTATTTATGTTATTCACATACGAATGTATATTTTCAGAGAAGGAAGTATTGTATTGCATAGCAATTTCAACAGGAGTATCGTTCTTTTCAGAAGAGATGCTTATTATATTATCCGTAAGTTTTTCACGCGAAGCGTCAAGCAATTCCACGAATTCTTTAAGCCCTTCCTCGGAATAAAATTCTTCGGTACGATAATGGCCACCATTACCATTTTCTTCAAGTTCGCGCAGGTCGGTAATTGTTAATCGAATACCTTTATTCAGGTAAGCTAATTCGCGAAGCCTTGATGAAATTATTTCAAACTTATAATCTGTAGTTATAAAAATGGAGTCATCGGGTGTAAAGGTAATTTCCGTACCGGTTTTTTCGGTTTCTCCAACAACCTGAATATCTGCCAGGGGCTTGCCCTTTGAATATTCCTGGGTAAATATTTTTCCCTCGCGATAAATTGTAACTTTAAGCTTTATGGAAAGGGCGTTTACACAAGATACACCCACGCCATGTAATCCGCCTGAAACTTTGTAGGATTCTTTATTAAATTTACCACCGGCATGCAGTACCGTCATAACTACTTCAAGAGCCGATTTTTGTTCTTTTTCATGAAAATCGGTAGGTATTCCCCGGCCATCGTCAATAACAGTAACAGATCCGTCTTCATTAATACTGACATCAATATTACTGCAATATCCTGCTAATGCCTCATCGATAGAATTATCAACAACTTCGTATACCAGGTGGTGCAAACCTTTGGTACTCAAATCACCAATATACATTGCCGGCCTTTTGCGAACTGCTTCTAAACCTTCAAGTACCTGAATACTCTCTGCCGAATATCCGTTTTCTGCTTTTTTCTCCACGTTATTATTCAAATCGTTCTCTTTCATATGTTTTACATTAACTTCAAATTAATAATCCATTTTGAGATCACTCAATTCCATCGGTCGAATAAAATCATTTTTATATTGTAGAGTTGATTTTTGGCCGAACACCGGGGGTAAAAATGTGCTCAGACTGGATCATGTTTTTTTCTAATTTTAATCTGCGTGCAAATAGCGATAGTATCATTCATCATCAAATTCCTTTCACGCTACAAATATAGTAAAAAACCTCCAGTTTATCTTTGAATTCAGATCACTAAAAGAGAGATTTATCAACAAAAAATTAACACTGTAAATATCAGAAAATTAATTTTTTACAGCGGCATGAGAAGTTTATAATTTATAGGTGAAGCCAAGCATTACATTTAGCCTCTGAGACGGATAATAATTCCATACTTCATACCGGCTTGCAGACAGGTTATAGAGGTTTATAAAACCCGATAAAATTTTAGAATACCGGTATTCTACATTCAGATTTAAATCTACAAACGCTTTAAGTTTGTATGGATTGGTTTCATCGGAAAAATTTTTAGCATATCGTTTACCGTTTCCGGTAATATCGAAATTAACAAGAATTTTATCCCTTAAGTTATAATTGGTCGAAAAGGTAAGATCATATTCGGGCTTATGCCAGGCATATTTTTCAAGAATAGTAGTATAATCGTAATAATTTCCTTTTATAAGGAAATTTAGTTTATCAGCGATATCAAAATAAATCTCCCCATGATATTTAATTATTTCAACATCATCGTAAACCACACCGAACTGATTCATGAGTACAGAACTTGTATCATTTACAAAAAGATGCATATCTTCAATAGTTGAATAGGTAACATCTGCCCTGAAACCGGAATGTCTTCCAAACTGACCTTTTAATCCGGCATAACCTACAAGTTTATGTTTGGCATTTTTTACCTGCAAACCAGGTACTATATACTCGTTTTCGTATGCGGTTTTCTGATAATAGTTTGGCTCAAGAAATCCTGTAATACCAAAATAAGGTGTTAATACATTTTTTATTATTGTAATCTCAAGGTATGCTTCCGGGTATATATAGAGAACAGCATTCTTATCATTCATTTTAAAATGCTCATAAAATGTATTTAATCCAAGCACAAAATTCCATTCGGCAGCACTTTTACTAATTTTCGGGCTAATTTCCAAAATTCCGGAATGTGTTGAATCCATTGATTCCCCGGTATTAAACATCTGGTATCCTGTGTTAAGCTGCATTTGAAATATCCGGAAGGCTTTGGAGAAATCACCGGTTAAAAACAACACGTGTTCATAGTTCTTAAACTTATCGTTAAAGTAGGTATAATTCAGGCTTGTTTTATAATTAAGATGTGATGAATCACTATACGTTGAATTCAGCATTGTTCCGGCGCTGAAACGCGAAAAATGCTGCTTGTTTTCTTTATTGTTTATAGTTGGAAAGGAATCTGTAAAATTAGCGGTATTGTACCCATAATAATGCAGACTGTTAGATTGAAATTCAAGATCACCGGATAATTCGGCATTACTAAAAAACTTTTTGCCATAAACTTTCGCTTTATTCAGACTGTAATTGGCATTGATCTTATCATCATTATCAAGTTTAATTTTCGACAGGGAGGATTTGTGCAAAACTTCGGCGCCTATCGCATAGTCTTTTGATCTTAGATTGCTGATACTGAAAGATCCGAAGGGGGTAAAATAATTCCCCATGCCCAGTTTCAGGTAACTTTTATAAAGTTTTGATGCAGGCATTGCTACCATTTTTGCCGGATTAATCGGTTTAAGCTCAAAACTCGTTTCTACCCTTGTAGGAAGTATAGCGTATTTAAAATCAGGTTGGATAATTACTGTATCGATTACCCTGGGCTGGATATTAAATTTCTGAACATCTCTGAGTGTAGGTTCATACGGATTTACAACCACAATTTCCTTACTTATGTTCTGTGAGTATAGAAATTCACTACCACTGAATAAAAACACAAAAAGCGCCGGAAGATATTTTATAATATTCATAATTTCAATACAATTAAAATGTTAACATCAATTTACATCATCAATATTTATTTCAATTTCGGGCTCAGCCACCACTTTTTCGTCAGCTTCCTGCCGGGCGACAAATTTTGCGCGTTTTTCTCGGGCTTCTTTAAGAATACCGTCGTTGTTTTCTTCATAATAATCGATGATGCTTTGAAGTGTTTGAATAGCCTGGAAATCGTCTCCTTTTTTAGCAAAAATATCTGCCCAAAGAATAAAACTTTTAGCCATCCAGTATTGATGAGGTGTTGTTTTTTCAGTAAAATCGAGGATTTCTTTCTCAGCCTTTTCAAGTTCATTCTGTTTAAAATAAATTTCAGCCACCCTGAATTTTGATTCAGCGCCATCAAGGCTTTTCAGGTCTTTAGCTACCTGGGTAAATTCTTCAAGCGCCAATACCAGCCGGTCGCGGGCAAACAACGATTTAGCAAGCATAAAACGGGCCTCGCGTTCCTGTTCACTTTTTAATTTTTCAGCGTAAATTACCTGTCTTGAAGCATCAATAGTTTTATCCCAGTTGTTTAAATAATAATAACACCGCATTTTACCAATACGGGCTTCAAGCAGGTTGCTTTTAACATCTGCCGCTTCTTCTAATTTTAGATAGTACCCCAGCGCTTTATCATAGTTTTTCTCATTGTATTGTATTCTTGAAGCACCAAGCAAGGCCTGTAAGGTAAAAACATTTCTGGGCTGGTTAATTATATAATCAAAAGATTGCATGGCATCACTAAACTTCTGCATCTGGTAGTTACAATCTCCTTTATAGAAGTGGGCATTTAGTATAAAACTTCCTTCCGGGAAATTCTGAATATACGAAGCAAAACTTTTCATGGAATTTACACAATCGCCGTTAAGGTAAATGTTTTCGGCTGTATAATAGCTTAACGAATCCTGTTCCGAAGTTGAAACTTTTGCCACACCTCCCAGGCTGTTTACAAACTTTATGTATGCGTCTACATTGTTTTGATCCACATAAATGTTTTTTATTCCTGTAAGTGCATTTTTGGCTTCCGGAGTATTTGGGTATTCGTTAACCGCCCGTTTATAATACTGCAATGATTCATTATTGCGATCGGTATTGTAGTAAATCAATCCGAGTCGCACAAGGGCCCGGCGCACATAATCGCTGTTTGGATAATCTGCAACGATTTTATTATAACGTGATATGGCAGCTTCCGGGTTCTGAAGTTTCACGTAACTTTCACCGATCTCATAAAGGGCATCATCGGCGTAAGGTGATTGTGGAAATTGGCTGAGCAGGCTGGAAAGGTTTTTAATTTTTTCTTCATCTTTATTCAGCAAACCGAGTGAAAAACCTTTTTGAAACAGTGCATAATCCGGATCGGAGAGTCCCGACTCAATGGCCCGGCTATAAAAATCATCTGCTGAATAATAATCACTTTGCACATAAAAACAATCTCCTATTCGGATGTATGCGTCGGCAAGAGTCTGGGAGTTTGTACTCTTTATCATTCCTGTATATTTTCTGAACCAGTTTGCAGCTTCGGTATAATTCTTTTTCTTAAAAAAAGCGTAACCGATATTATAATGCGCAAGATTGTACTCATTGGATGTAAATGAACCGAAAGAATCGATATATTTTTTATAATTGAGAATTGCTTTATCAAAATCATTCAGTCGATAATACGCTTCTCCTTTCCAGTAATACGATTTAGATGCGAGATCCCTGTTTATGATCCCGTATTTCAGTGAATTGTCAAATAAAATAATCGCTTCTGAAAAATTCAGATTATTATAAAGCTCCAGGCCTCTGTAAAATGCAATTTTCTGATAAGCTTCCTTAATCTCGGGTGGTTTATTCTGTATCTTCTCTATCGATTCCAGGGCCAGACTGTAATTATTTGTATTCATATAGGCCATTACCAGGTAGCGGTAAGCTTCATCAATACGGGGAGAAGCAGGATACAACCTGATATATTCATTAAATGCAATAATGGCCTCATTAAAAGGCGACAATGACAATTCGTAAGTTACCATCGCATAATTAAACAGGGCATCCTTTCGTATGTCATCATCAAAATCCATTTTTGAAGCCGACGAAAATGCCATTCTGGCTTTTGATTTATCATTTTTTTTGAGATAACAATCGGCCAGATGATATAAAGCATTCTGACTTAATAAGCTGTTACCGCTGGATATGTTTTCGAACATATCGATTGCCTTATCCAACTCGCCGGCTTTGTAATACGCGTATCCCAGCTGGTATTTGTCTTCCTTATTCACATAAGGAGCTGTTTCCATATATTTTTCAAGGTAGGGAATAGCTTCAGAAAACCTGTCTTGCATATAATAAGATTCACCAATAATTCGGGATACTTCGGCTATCCTCTTTTCGTTGACGTTTTCAAGTTTTGAAGGGGCATAACTTATTACCTCATTGTATTTTTCCTGCAGGTAATAAATTTGTGTAATGTAATAGGGCACAATATCAGCAAAAGTCGGATCATCGGATAAGCGCAAAAAACCTTCCAACGCGGTTTGATAGTTTTTCTGGCTGTAATTAATGTGAGAATAATAATATAAGGCCGGAATGGTGTATTTCGATTTAATATCTTTTATCTGATAAAATGCCAGACGGGCATTGTCCAGGTCGTCTTTACTAAAATAACAATACCCTAATTTAAAATAATACTCAGACTGGTCAGGCTTGCTTAATTTATAAGGATCAACCTGACTATAATATTCAATGGCGCTGCTGTATCTTTTGCGTCCGTAAAAATACCCGCCAAGTTCAAACCGGGCTTGGTTTACCAGGGGATTGCCGAAATTTTGAGAAATAAAAGTAAACGTCAGGTATTCTGCGTCATCATTAAAAAGCCTGATGGCACACAGAGCCTGGTAATATTGTGCTTTTGCCTTTAATTCGGTATTCTGGTCAGCATAAATTTCTTCTGCTTTTTCGAAATATTTCTGGGCGGTTACATATTTTTCTTTCTGAAAAAGCTCCATACCTGTTTTGTAATTTACATCCTCATGATTATGAATTATGGACTGCTGTGAAAAACCAACCAGGTGGGCAGTTAGAAAACCGAAAAACAGAAAAAGGGACCTGTATTTCACTAGTATAATTTTTAATTAATATTAGCTTTTTATATAATAAATATTGATCCAAAGCAAATCTGATTTTTATCCTGTGGATTTGCAATGAAACGATTTAATGCTTTCTTTGAATTGTAAAGGTACAGATTATTAGAAACAGGCGTTAACAACATTCTTTGATTTATTTAAACATAAAACTGTTAATTTCTATTTTTATTTTTATTTTAGGCAGAAAAATAGTGCAGGATTCATGATCTTTGATTTTTAATATTCTTTTGCATCTGCTGTTTAAGAATTCAGTAAGAAAGAATTTTTAATAATTTCAGGGTCAGTATATAATTTTCAAAAAAATAAAATCTTTGGAAAGCTCAATACATTTTCAGGATGCCTCAATTTTCCAGTCTGATAATTTGATATTATCAGATGTAAATCTTGATGTTAAAAAAGGTGAGTTTATTTACCTTATCGGAAAAGTGGGAAGCGGCAAAACAAGTTTGATTAAAACTATAAATGCCGAGTTGCCATTAAATGAAGGTACTGCTACGGTTGCCGGATTCCATCTCGAAAAGATAAAATCCAAACAGGTACCGAAACTTCGCAGAAAACTGGGAATTGTATTCCAGGATTTTCAATTGCTTATTGATCGTACGGTATTTGAAAACCTTCAGTTTGTATTGAAAGCTACCGGTTGGAAATCAAAAACCGATATCAGCAGCCGAATAAACGAAGTGCTTGAAAAAGTTGAATTAAATTTTAAAGGGTATAAAATGCCCCATCAATTATCAGGAGGGGAACAACAACGTGTTGTTATTGCACGGGCCCTATTAAATGATCCTGAAATTATTCTGGCAGATGAACCTACAGGAAACCTTGATTCTGAAACTTCTGACGGGATTATGAAAATACTACATGAAATTAGCGCCAACGGTAGAGCTGTGGTTATGGCTACACATAATTTAAGCCTGGTAAAAAAATATCAGGCCAGGACTTTAAAATGTGAAAAGGGGAAATTGACAGAAATTAAACAAACCTCAGAAATTGATTTTACCAATCTCTATTAAATATTCATATTTGGTAAATATAGTTTGAATTTTACCCGATACTTTTTATGTAATCCTTGTTGTATTAATTTTTATCATTGAAAAAGAAACAGGAAAGTACACTAATCAAAGAATTGCTCTGGTATCTCCTGGGAGCCTCCATTCCTTTGCTTGCCGGATTGTTCCGTTCACATATTTTTACCCGTATATTTACACCGGCTGAGTATGGCTATTATTCTTTGGTGTATTATGTGTTTAACTTTCTTTCTGTAGCATTTTTCTCCTACCTGGCGAATTGTTACCTCAGATTTTACCATCAATATCAAAAAGAGAATAACCTTAAGCGGTTAAATACACTGACGTTTTATCTGTTTCTGGTTTCAATAATTGTCCTGCTTATTCCAACTTTAACATGGTACAATTTTGCATCCAACAGGCTTGAACAACAATTGGTGTTATATAGTTTCCTTTATTTTTTAACTCTGCAAATGGTTGGCATCAGTCTGATTCCGCTCCGCATGGAAGGGTATTCAAAGGTTTACAGCATGATACAATCCTTTAAAGCACTGCTAAGTTTCGGTTTCTTACTCTATCTGACGTTTATTTTAGATTACCGTATTGAAGCTTTGCTGTTAAGCAACGTGATCATAAATATGCTGTTCCTGTTTTTTATTATTATTTATCAGCGGAAACGATTACAAATAATGCTCATATGGCCGAAATTAAAAGAGATTAAAGACTTTATGCAATATGGGATCACCGGTATTTTAACGAACATTTCCATATTGGTGCTCATTTCAAGCGACAGGTATATCATCAGGCTTTTTGGCACACTGGATGAGGTGGGTATTTATAACCAGGTATATAACCTGGGTGAAATCAGTATTGTGACTTTGGTGTATGTTTTTCAGATGGCTGTTAGCCCTGTTTTGCTTCATAAGCTGGAAAATAATTTTGATAAGGCCAACCGGTGGCTTCAACAGTACCTGATGGTATATTTTTATTTGTTAATTCCGGTAACGGTGTTTCTCGCGATATTTAAAGACCAGATTGCTTTTGTATTGCTGGGCGAAAAATTCCGGGTAGCCAATACCATGATTCCCTGGATTATGGCAAGTTCTTTTTTATATGGAATATCCCTTTTTCATGAATCAAAATTAAAATTTGCTAAAAAATACCGGGTAATTGTTAGCGGATTTGCACTTACAGCAATTCTGAATGTGGTATTGAATTTTTTACTTATACCGGTTTACGGTTACAGGATTGCGGCACTCACCACGCTGGGATCTTATATGTTCCTTGTAATTTTTATGTATTTAAAAGATTCAAATCCCTATTTAAAAAATCGGGAAATACAGCGAATACTTATAGTAGCGGGAAGTGTTCTAATGCTTCAATTTGTAGCGGATTATTTTCTAAGAAATATAATGGGAATCGATATTAATATATGGATGTCGGTTTTGGAAGGCCTTGTATTTGTTGGTTTTTACCTGGTTTTTACTTTTAAAGTAAATCCGCTAAGAGGTAACTTTGAAAATTTGTTTATAAAACCGGATAATGTCCCTGCGGAATGAAATATTCCTGAGAAAAATAAATTACAACACCTGAATTATAATTTTGGAATTTTATAGCGCCGACCTAAATTATTGAATAAGCTTAATTTGTGTATTCAAACAATTCATACAACATAATTTTTAACCACAAAAATATAATTAGAAAAAATACATCACAACAGATGAATTTAATTTCAAATAAGGGTGTTACAGTCATTCTTATTTAGATTATAGGCCTGTTTTCGTTAAACAGGATCTTATTTCGTAAACTGTATTCCGTTTAATGTGTTTGTGTGATGTTAACATTCTAAATTCATTTCCCATGGTTTTTACACTTATAAATTTTCTTATAGTATCTGTAATGGTATCTATAGTCTCAATTATAATACTAATTGTAATCAACCAGGCAAACAAACAAAAAGTATCTGAGATGACCTGTGGATGTGTTCATGGAAATTCAACATTTTCATTAATACAGAATCCGTGTTATTGTGGAAAATTTTAGCAGTCTGATTTTCTAATATTTTACTTTAACTTAAATATGGGGTGCATTAACCCCATATTTTTTTGTTTGCAAAATTCAATGAAAGGCATGTTTGTAAGTGTACCTTTTTCAGGTAAAAGCGCAATCTCCATCACCATCCATAAGAGTAAAACCATCCATATTGCCAAGCTCGCGGGCCAGTGTTTTGCTTATTATAGATTTCAGCGAAAATTTCCTGACAACAATAAATGGATTTTTATTTTTATGAATCGTTTTTGTTAAAACCGGATGAAATGTAGTAAACGTTCGGATATTGTTTTTTTTCAAAAAATAAAACAACACATTCCATACCTGGTCAGTGTGGATCGGATCAAAATACAAAAACGGTGTTTTCAGATGATTTTTTCTGATAGTCAGAATTAAAAACGCGATAAGGTTTTTATCCGGCCCAAACACTTTAACAAAAAATTGCTCAAAGCTTTTGTCTATTGCTGAAAATGCATAACGTTTTTGATAATTGTTACCATCATCTTCGGGTATTATCCAGGGATACTTTTTCAGCCAGTTGAAATCTGTGTTATTTTTTAATGTAAGATGATTCTGTTGATGATTTTGGATGAATTTGTCAGTTTCCGCATCAATAGTGTCCAAGTATTCAAGATGCAGTTTTTTCAGGGTAAACTGGTTTTTATAAAATTGCAGTCGAAGGTCGTTAAAGACATTTAAAATGAAATTGACTGACGTAAGTAAATACCGGATCTTTTTTAGTGCAGGTTTTTTCGCAATAAGTATTTCAACAATATCAAAACGGAGGTAGGCCCTCAATCCGTCCTGAACTCTAAAACTCTGATATTGACCTGTTTTATCAAAGGTAGCCTTTGATGAAGGAATAAAATTCGTAATCAGCAAATTTCCGTGCCATTCTTTCATGGCATATTGCAGCAGTTTCTGCGCTATTCCTTTTCTGCGGTATTCTTTGCGGATCCACATACAACTTAACCAGGCTACTTTTTTTTCCACATTGTTTAGAAACAACAGATCTGCCAGGGCGCCCAGGTAACCAATGAACAGCAAACCATCAAAGGCTAAAAAAAGCGAAGTATCATTTTTATCGGCCCGGGGATTGTTATAATGAGACAGGGCCCGGTGCCGGCTTATGGGCAAATAATCAAGAGCCCTGTATTCTTCTGATTCGATCCATTCAGGAAGTTCGCGGATAGTAATATGTTTTATGGTTATCATTTAATTCCGGTGTATTTTATTTTTTCCCAATGGAGCTTTGATGATAAAATAAAAATAATCTGTTTTTAGTCGCCTTGAAGCCGGAAGATTAAAATCTTCCATTGGAATACGCTGCAGATTAAAAGAAAATATATCGTGTTTTAAGCCTGCACAGCCAAAAGTAAGATCTGCAACAGACCGGGATTTTATTTGCTGGAAAAATGCAGAAGAAACGCCATAATCTGTAAACGGAAAGGCAAATAATTTATAACTGAGTCCGAATTTCTTAACAATAGCCTCTATACTCCGGGTAGTTTGAAATAGCTGTTCAGCTAAGGTAAGAAACCGGTATTCCGGATGATCAATACTATGGGCGCCAAAAGTAAAGCCATCGCCTATCAACTCGTTTACCTGTTGGATTGATAAATACGGTTTTTTGGTTTTTAAATAAGTGTCAAAATTTATTTCAAGAATTTCTGCCGGTTCATTAAGTATGTGTTTTTTGTTATATCCAATGGATAAAAAACTTTTGGCAGGAGGGGCGCTACGTAGATTGTTTTTCTCGAACCATAATTTTAATTGTGTTTCCCTGTCTGCCGATAATTTTACGTTTTTAACGGCGTCAATAATCAGGCTAACCTTGTATCTGAAAAATATGTCCTTGTTGTCTAAAAAATCCGAATTTATAAAGCAGGTGGCAGGAATACCTTTTTGTTTCAGTATTGGCGCTATATCAGAATAAAATTCCTGTAAACCGTCATCAAAGGTCAAATGGAAAGAATTGTATTGTAAATTTTTTTCACCGTAAACATAACGCATAAGATCAAAGACATCGAGAGGTTTATAGTATTTCAGCAGGTAATCCAAATCCTTTTTAAATTTTTTTACTCCCCCGTATTGATATAAATTGGCTATATGCGGAAGATACTGGTTGCTTACCACGTGATAAACCGGTATAATTATCCGTTCACCTGTAATTTTAATATAAGTACCTAACGAACAAAATGAAGGTAAAAAATTAAATTTTGAATATATAAGTGATTTAATGTCAAACACTGTAAACTTATTTTTTTAAGATTTTTAAAATCCGGGGTAAATTATTTCGGCTGACTGTGTTATAAAATTTTTCCTCGGCACCAAAGCTCCTGTTAAAATACGCTACACCACTGAGGTTTGAACCTGAAAAGTCGAAAATATCTTTTTTCTGTGCATATTTATTAATTTGATAATCTACTAGGCAATACATTGCCTGTTGATTTTTTCCAAGCGCTGTGGAGGCACATACAGAAAATATACATCTGTTAGCTGTATTTAAAAATGAACCTGCAGCGCAAAGCGTTCCATTTGGCGTATAAACAGCATAAATTTCACCTGTATCTTTTTCTTCAGCAGTTATTAGTATATTAAAAAGGGTTCGCCAATGCTTACTTTTTAGTCCGCGCAGCTGAGGTTCCAGGTTTTTCCTTACAAAGTCCACAAATAACCTGGGATCGTAATACTCTCTCACTTCAAGTGCAGCATCGTTTGCTTTTTTAAGGTTGCGTTTACAGTTTCTTGAATATGATGTGAAAATATCCTGATAATCACGGTTTAAATCCACCTCGTAATTAATATTTCTTTTGCCTGAAAACAAAACATCAGACAGCGGATTATGCTCATTCAGGTTTATATCTGCATACCGGAAAATATCCGGGATGCTTTTTAAAAACATGGCAACCAGATCATCTGAAATATTAGATTTGGAGAAAATTCCAAGTTGCTGGGTGAAATATGGAACAAAAAGGTAGTTTATGCCAAATTTTGATTTTCTGCACAAAGGCATTACATAATTATAATTGTCAAGAATCAATGCATCCCAGCCGGGGCTTACCAGGTCGAGGTACCAGGAATAGGCATAGGGCAATTCATTTCCGGAAGACTTTATGCATTGGTCCCAGCGTTTTTTGTCTATTTCATTATGTTGAATATATTCAACCATAAATATGTTTTAACATTTCCTCGTGGACTTTTCTCCAGCCTTTCCAGTTTCCCGAGTCACTTAAGGATTCATTATGCCAGAGACTTACAAAAGTACCATTAACCCTTTTGATTTCATCCACCAGATCCTTAATTATTTTTATTGCCTGCTCCGGATTTAGATTCATATATTTTTGTAAAGTTACATCCATTACCTGAAAAGGTACGAGTTCCAAACCGGAAGTTTCTTCGCTAATAAGATTATAAAACTTAAATGGGGTGCAGGTGCCGGCCCTGAATCCCGGTAATTGGGCAAAACCCAGCGAGAAGTCCTGTATAATTCCATGTTTGATAAGGTTGATATAGGTTAACGGTAACCTCACCATTAAATAATGCTGCCTGCTTTTATGTACCTGAATATTAATAATTTCCTCTAGCCTGGCTATTTCACTTTTAAGCAGATATTGTTTGTTATTTGAATGAAATGACGGATGAATGCCTACTTCAGCATAACCGGCTATAGTTTTGATCAAATCGCGGAAATATTTATTTCTGTATGAAATATTTGTGTCAGGTTTAGTGTAATTGCCCAGTAAAAAAAAATATATTGACCGATAGTTGAACTTCTTTTCCTGTGTTTGTAAATATTCAAAATTGAAGAAGGGATCCGGTTCCAGGTTGTTTAAAACACGAATCATCGTTTTTATTTCCTTAAAGTTAAATTGAAAAAGGGCCTTCGCTAACCTGCCGAAGTTTCTGAAAATTCCTTTATGTTTGTAAGCCCATGCCTGGTCTATATCAACTGTATGGATATGTTTAAATTTTCTTTCGGCAAATTTCAGATTTGGAAATCTTTTCAATAGTTGATCCTTCAGTTTTAATATCCATAAATCAACTACCGGTTTATTGAGAAAGTGATTTTGTTTTGCGAAACTCCTGCCGGCCTCAAAACGACTAAAAGAATCCTGGTTAAACGGCAGATATTCTTCGTAGCGTGATAACAAATAAAATACTGCAGAAAAAACATCGAATGGAATATCTGCATTATTTGTTGTTGGGAAAAGTACGGGGATTCCTTCCCAATCTGAAAGATTTGGCTTTAAGTTTTTTATCCCGGATTCATAAACCAGTCCGGCAGGAAAAATAAAAAAACTTCCGGGCACTTCTTTGTCGGAATAATTTATCAATGGAACAGACTTATCCGGATTATTTATAATTTCGGTTTTTTTGTAGGGCAAGCCCAATACGCTGTTAAATACAAAATCCAGTACATATTCAAGGCGTGGTGTAAATTTCTGACTGTATATTAAGACCGGCTTTGCCATATTAAGGTTTGGGTGATCTAAAATAATGAATAATTCCTGAATTGTACCGATGTAATGAACATATAAAAAAAGAGGACATTAAAAATGATGTCCTCTTCATGAATAATTTTGTATTCTTTCCCTTAGGGTTCCACAGTATGGTCCATTTCTTTCCCTAATTGTTCATATAAGTTTCTGCGTCCTGCTTTATCCCCTTTAAGGACTATTCTTGCAAATTCAGCTACAGGTTTTGCATATTCCCGCGGAACACAAATTACGCCGTCACCATCGGCAACAATAACATCACCGGGACGGACAAAAACACCACCCACAGTTATTGGTTTGTTGTACGATTCAAGTTCGTTACGGCCCGGACGAATACCCCTGCCTCTCTGATTGTGGTCCAAATAAATAGGAATTCGTTGTTTAATAATTTCATCGGTATCCCGTATACCGCCATTAGACACCAGTCCCCTTGCACCTTTCATAATATACAACATACTATTATAGGATCCTATGGATCCGGTATCTCCGTCACCTTCCACATCAAGAACAACTGCTGTACCTTCTTTAATAAGTTCTACCCAGGGTTCGGCTGATAAGGTATTATACCAGTTACCTTCCCATTTTCTGTATTCATCAGCGTCCATAGGGTTTTTTACAACTTTGTTGGTTGGAACATACCGTGCAGTAACTGCAATACCACAAAACCAATGATCGAAATTATCAATATCCTTCCACAGGGCTTCAATTTTTTGGTCCATCAATCCTACATCTCTCAGGCCTACCATATCCATTCCATCAGATACGTCAGCTACCCGCAGGCCATCATATAATTTAAGTATTTCTTCATCGGTAAGCGGTTTTACATCCTGAGCGTTCAGGTTTGAAATGCATAATGAGAATAAAATCAGGATACTAATAATTGGGGTTACTTTTTTCATATCAGTCAAATTTAAGTTTAATTAATGAATGGATATTTCTTTTTGGCACATGATGGATTTGATTTTCATCCCTCCAGTACATGATGTTTTCACTTTCCGGGACTTCTTCAATTATAACAGTTTCTTTTGGTTTGCCCAGGGCGATAATCAGTGGAATCTGAAATTGCCTGGGAATGCGCAATTGACTTCGCAACATTTTTCGATCAACTGATCCGATCATACAACCGCCCAAGCCTTTATTTACGGCTCCAAGTAAAATACTTTGTGCTGCAATTCCCACATCTACATCAATGGTATCATGAATTTCCGTATCCCCTAAAATAATTATATATGCACTGGGACGTTCACCTTCTTCGGGCCCTTGCCAGTCTTTTAAATAAAAGGCCCATTTAATGGCTGGAAATATTTTGTTATTTGTTTCAGGGTAATTTGAAATGAAAAATTTTAATCCCTGAATATTTCCACTTGATCCCGATAAACGGGCATAATCGATTAATTCATACAGAACTTCTGTTTCTATATTCTGATCCTCGTAAAATCTTCTGTAACTTCTGTTCTTTTTAATCAGGTCTTCAAAATTCATTTAATGGATGGATTAGCTTGCTATTTTTTGTTCAAATAAAATTTAAATTTAGAAATTAAGAATGTTCTTATTTATAATTGAAATTATTATCGTGGTAATTGAAAAAATATTGAATAATAATTATTCAAATATAAAATTTTTTATATTTATATCTTAACTTTTTGCAGAATTGGTTTATCAACATCCGCCAAAGGGCTGTAAATTTGTCAGCAACAGTTGTCTGTGAATAAAGGCTTTGGTATTCTGTTAAATACGCTTAAATTTTACCGGTTTACGACCGCTGGCACAGGGATTGTAAACATTCCTAAATTAATGAAATAAAATAATATTTTTACATAATAAAAATTATACTATGAGTTTATTTAAACCCTTAGACAACCTGGGTAATTCTAAGAAAGAAATTAAAGTTAGCCAGGATGTTGAGCGTGTAAAGTGCCTGATTATTGGTTCCGGTCCTGCCGGATATACTGCTGCCATATATGCAGCCCGGGCTAACCTTGAGCCTGTATTGTATGAAGGATTGCAGCCTGGGGGACAGTTAACAACAACTACCGAAGTGGAAAATTTCCCGGGTTATCCTGAAGGTGTTACAGGTCCGGAGATGATGGTGCAATTGAAACAACAGGCTGAACGTTTTGGTACTGATTGTCGTTGGGGATTGGCTACTGCAGTCGATTTTTCCGGGCCAACACACAAAGTTACCATTGATGAGGAAAAAACCATAGAAGCGGATGCTGTAATTATTGCAACCGGAGCTACTGCCCGTTATCTGGGACTAGAATCGGAAGAAAAATATAAAGGTTCCGGCGTATCGGCATGTGCTACATGCGATGGGTTTTTCTATAAAGGAAAAGACGTGGCTGTTGTGGGTGGGGGTGACAGTGCTTGTGAAGAAGCACTTTACTTATCCGGTCTGTGTAATAAGGTATATTTGATTGTGCGAAAAGATCATTTACGGGCATCTAAAATTATGCAGGAACGTGTTATGCATTCTCCAAAAATTGAAGTATTGTTTGAGCATAATACAAAAGAACTCAGGGGTGACGGAGTGGTGGAAGAAGTGGTTTTAATTAAGAAAAAGGGTACACCGGAAGAAACTGAGGTAATAAAAAAGATCGACGGATTTTTCCTGGCAATCGGGCACACTCCCAATTCTGAAATTTTTAAAGCATATATCGTAACAGATCAAGTGGGTTATATTAAAACAAAACCTGATACTTCCAAAACGAATGTTCCCGGAGTATTCGCCTGTGGTGATGTTATGGATTCCGTATATCGGCAGGCAGTTACTGCCGCGGGTACTGGCTGTCGTGCAGCAATTGATACCGAACGGTATTTATCGGAAAAAGGTTCGTAGTCAAAAAATCACATAAATAAAAAAGAAGGGTGTCCTGACTTTTTGGACACCCTCTTTTTTATTAATTGATTGAAAATTTCGGCAATCTGCCTGGTGTCCAGGGAGCGCCGGCTTCTTCAAGTTTTTCTTCCAGCATGGGAAGATCCTTTTCACCAACCTGCTTTAATTGCATGTAAAGCGGCTGAAATTCTTCCAGAAGAATTTCCAGTGTTTTTTTCTGGGTGATAGTAATATCGGATGTCGAACTGTAATGAGCTTCAATAATTGAGTTCAACCGTTGCAACAAGGGTACCTCAGAAGGCGGAATTTCTTCCTTGCTGGCCAGGGGTTGATGTCCCTGCATTTTGAACTCGATACTATCCAGTTTAATAGAAATTTCACTGATCATTCTATTTATTTCAGCCGACTGGTTCCTGGCCAGCAAATTCGCCTGTTTTAGAAATTCTAATTTTTCGGTTAATTCGTTATTAAACTGAGATATACCGTACATTACCCGCGTAAGTTCTGCAACTTTTTGCTGGAAATTAACCATTTCGCTTCTGTTCTCTGCTGGTAAAGTAACATTATTCAAGGGTACAACCGTAAAAGGAACTTTTTCAGTAAGTGTGTTCAATTCGCCATTAATGCTGGATGACATAGATACGTAATATACCCCGGGCATTACCAATAATGCCGGATTGGTTTTGGCGAAAGGATCGAATTTATTGTCCTTTAAAGATGCTAAAGGATCAACCGGCGGATACCGTAAATCCCAGGTTATTCTGTTCATCCCTTTTGCAGCTTTAGCAGTTATTTTCCTAACCAACTGGTTGTCTTTGTCAAATATGCTAAAAATCAAATAAGGGGGCTCTTCATTTGATTCTTCCCGAAGTTCATCCCATGTTAAAACTTTTATTTTTTCACCTTTATCAAACTGTTTTTGCTCGATTTCCTGTCTCTCTTCTTTTTTGGTTTTAATGGCATTTTTCAGATAATAGGTAAAAGTTGCTCCAAAATCAGCATTTTTTGCTGCATAGTAAGTGGCTCCCTGGCCATACCTTTCAGATTTTTGGATATACATCAGGGCATCCTTAACGGGGAAAATATAAGCTTCCTTTTCAAGAGTGGCAGGAGTAATTTCTCTAAGCGGGGAATAATTGTCAAGAATATAAAATCCTCTGCCAAAAGTGGCAACAACCAGGTCGTTTTCACGTTCCTGGATAACAAGGTCTTTTACGCATATTGTTGGTATTCCTGATTTTAGTGCATTCCAGGAATTGCCTCCGTCTACAGAACAATAGACACCAAATTCAGCGCCAAGAAATAACAGGTCTTTCTGAAGATAATCCTGTATTATAGTATTCACCGGGCTGTTTTCAGGTAATCCTTTGCTGGCAGATTGCCAGGTAATTCCTTTGTCGTTACTTCTAAGTACATAAGGTTTAAAATCGTTGTTCTTATGATTATTGAAGGTTGCAAATACCACATTTTCGCTGAAGCGTGAAGGATAAACATCGCTTACATAAGTGTACTCAGGTACTCCCGGGAAACTAGTTATTTTTCTCCAGTTCTTTCCTCCGTCTTCGGTAACCTGTATTACTCCGTCGTCAGTACCTGCATAAATCAATCCTTCTTTGACCGGACTTTCAGCCAGGGATACGATGGTTCCATACTGGGAAGTGGATATATCTTTGGCAATAGCATCGGCGCTCCAGTATTTGTCCATAACTTTCCAGGAATTCCGGTCCATGTTGCGGGTTAGGTCTTCACTAATAACCTTCCACGAATTTCCACGGTCATCGCTCCTGAAAACTTTATTGGCTGCGCAATATATTCTAGTATTTGAGTGCGAACTGAGGATCATCGGAGAGTCCCAGTTCCAGCGATAGGTTTTCTCATTTTTTCGTTCCTGTGGTTTAATAAAAAGAGCCTCTGCACTTTTCCTGTCATACCGGTAAAGGTTTCCATATTGATACTCCGAATATACAATATCCGGATTATCCGCGTCTACGGCTACCCAAAAACCATCTCCGCCAAGGGTAATAAACCATTCATCGTTAGTAACTCCGGATGTACTCAGGTTTTGTGACGGCCCACCCAAAGTATTGTTGTCCTGGGTTCCACCATATACATAATAAAAAGGTTTTGATTGATCTACATTTACCCTGTAAAACTGGGTTACGGGTAAGTTGGATTTAAAATGCCAGTTTTTACCGGCATCGTATGTTTCATATATTCCCCCATCGCCTCCGATTAACAGATGCGAAGTATGTGTGGGATCAATCCATACGGCGTGATCATCCACATGGCGTCTTTCATTTCCAAGGTTTATAAATGTTCTCCCACCGTCTGAAGTAACATTGGTGTATGTATCTATAGAATAAACTTTATCAACATCCAACGGATCGCAAAATAGTTCATTATAGTATTGGGGACTGGATGCGATATAACTGCTTCTTTTTTCCCATGATTCACCCCTGTCGGTACTGCAGAAAAAGCCGCTTTCTTCATATGCAGCTTCAACAATGGCATAAACGATGTCCGGATTCACCGGAGAAACGGCTAATCCTATAGAACCCAGATGTGATTTGGGCAACCCTGATTCCAGTTTTCTCCAGTTTTTTCCCCCGTCAGTAGTTTTATAAATTGCCGATTCCGGACCACCGTTAATTTTTGTAAAAACATGCCTGCGTCGCTGATGTGCTGCAGCATAAATAATATCCGGGTTGCGGGGATCCATGGCAATATCGGAAATGCCTGTATTTTCACTAATAGTAAGAATGGCGCTCCATGTGGTTCCTCCGTCAATAGTTTTGTAAAGTCCGCGCTCACCGCCTGGTCCCCATAAAGAACCTTCGGCGGCTACATATACAATATTGCTGTTTTCCGGATGTACAATAATTTCACCAATCTGACGCGAAGTTTGTAACCCCATATTTTTCCAGGATTTACCTCCATCCATGGTTTTATACACCCCATCGCCATATCCGAGCGCCCTCTGGCTGTTATTTTCGCCGGTACCTGCCCATACTACATTGGGATTACCCGGATCCATAACCACACAACCAATAGAGTATGATCCGTAATTGTCGAAAACAGGTTCCCAGGTAATTCCTGCATTATTTGTTTTCCAGATACCACCGGAGGCAACAGCTACATAATATTCAGCAAAATTATTCAGGTTCACGGCAAAATCAGCAATTCGTCCCGATGTAAATGCCGGCCCGATACTTCTGAACGTTAAGCCACTAAAAACTGTTGAATCAATTTCAGGTGATAATTTGATATCATCTTTTTTTTCTTTAGCCCATACTGTTGCATAAAAAACCAGCAGACTAAATAATATTAAATGATGTTTTTTCATTGTCGATTTAAAATTATTATTTCATAAGTTAATTTAGTAAAATAGGCATAAATAGCAGGTTTCAATATGATAAAAATCATATTTCCTGATTCGGATTTTTCCTCAAACAAAAAATCCCGGATATTAGTCCGGGATTTTTATATTATATAAGCTTTAATTGTAATATTCTAAATAGAAGCCATTTTTTCGGAGGAATATTTACCTGCTTTAAGTTTTTGCAACACTTCGGAGAATGCCTTAACGGTATAATCCACATCTTCTATTGAATGTGCTGCAGTAGGAATAATCCGAAGCATAATTACATCTTTCGGAACTACAGGATAAACCACCATAGAACAGAACACTCCGTAGTTTTCCCTTAGATCCATAACCACATTGGTAGCTTCTGCCACAGTTCCTTTCAGGAATACGGGGGTTACCGGTGATTCTGTATCGCCGAGGTCAAAACCTCTTGCTTTTAATTCGCTTTGAAGTTTAGTTACTACCTTCCAGAGGTGATCTCTGAGACCGGGTTCATTTTTAAGCAGGTCTAGCCGTTTTAATGCACCTACAACCATAGGCATTGGTAATGATTTTGCAAAAGTCTGCGATCTCATATTGTACCTTAAAAAGTCGATTACTTCTTCATCCCCGGCAATAAAGGCTCCTATGCCGGCCATTGCTTTTGCAAAAGTGGAAAAATATAAATCGATCTTATCCTGAACTCCAAAATGTTCTCCTGTTCCGGCACCGGTTTTTCCCATAGTACCAAAACCATGAGCATCATCTACCAATAATCTGAAATTGAATTTATCTTTGAAGGCTACGATTTTATCTAATTTCCCTAAATCTCCTGCCATTCCAAAAACTCCTTCCGTAATTACCAGGATACCGCCGCCGGTATTTTCAACCAGTTTGGTTGCCCTTTCCATATCTTTTTCAAAACTCTCCATATTGTTGTGCTGAAAAACAAACCGTTTTCCAATATGCAACCTTAATCCGTCAAGTATGCAGGCATGAGATTCTGAATCATAAACAACCACATCATTACGGTTCAGCAAAGAGTCGATTATAGAAACCATTCCCTGGTATCCGTAATTTAACAAAAACGAATCTTCCTTACCCACAAATTCGGCAAGTTTACTTTCCAGTTCTTCGTGTTTACTGGTCTGTCCCGACATCATTCTTGCACCCATGGGATATGCAAGTCCCCAATCTTTTGAGGCTTCCGCATCTACTTTACGAACTTCCGGATGATTGGCTAATCCGATATAATTATTCAAACTCCAGGTAAGTACTTCTTTTCCCCTGAATTTCATTCTGGGTTTAATTTCTCCTTCGAGTTTCGGAAACATAAAATATCCGTGAGCGTCTTTCTGGTATTGTCCAAGAGGCCCTTTATTCTTTTTTATTTTATCAAAAATATCCACATCTATAAATTTTAGTTAAAAAATTCCGTGCAAAAGTAGTCTTTTTTAATAATCTGACAAAAGAAATATTTTGCTTCAACCTTCGTTTACATAAAAGATTTGTATACTCTTTTTTTAATTCTTTATTTTGTAATATCTTTGCATAATTTTTATAAAATGAAAATCACATCTTTATTAATTGCATTTGTATTGCTGGCTTCTTGCAGCGGGTATGAAAAATTGCTTAAAAGCAGCGATTACAAACTAAAATATGATAAGGCGTTCGAGTATTATAACGATGAGCAATATGTGAAAGCTTCCACTTTGTTTGATCAGATTGCAAACGTATACCAGGGTACCCGTAACGCTGACTCGGTATATTTTTTCCAGGCCATGAGTTATTTTAACCAGAGGGATTATATTCTTTCCGGTCATTATTTCTCAACATTTGCCCGCACATACGGGGGAAGTGAATTTGTGGAAGAGGCTGAATATAAAGCCGCATACTGTTTTTACAAACAATCGCCAAGGCCCAGTCTCGATCAGAGCAATACTTTGAAGGCAATTCAGGCTTTTCAGTTGTATTTAATTAAATATCCGAAAAGTGAACGGGCTGATGAGTGTAAAGAAATTGTAATCGAACTCAGGGAAAAGCTGGTGGAAAAATCTTTTACCAGCGCCAGGCTGTATTTTGATCTTGCAGATTACAAAGCCTCCCTGGTTGCATTAAATAACAGTCTGAATGAATACCCCGACAGTAAGTTCAGGGAAGATATTAAATTTCTTATCCTGAAATCGAGTTTTCTGCTCGCCGAGAATAGTATTATTAATAAACAACGCGACAGGTACCAGGATACGGTGGATGAATACTATTCATTTGTTACCGAATTTCCTGAAAGTAAGTTTAAAAAAGAAGTGGATAGAATATATGAAACTTCTAATGATTTTATAAAATAGTAAATTAAATAACCAACAATAATATACAACATGGTAGATTACAAGAAATCAAAAGCCTCAGTTACAACGATAACAAGAGATTTGGCAAATTTGGATGCTAAAACCGGCAATATTTACGAAGCAGTGATGATTATTTCCAAAAGGGCAAACCAAATTAGCGTGGAGATGAAAGAAGAGTTGAACCGCAAGCTTGAAGAATTTGCAAATTATACTGATAATCTTGAAGAAGTTTTCGAAAACAGGGAACAAATTGAAATTTCGAAGTTTTACGAAAGATTACCAAAGCCTACTTTGATTGCTCTCGAAGAATATGATAATGATAATATTTATATAAGGCAACCAGAATAAACAGCCTGATGTTAAAAGGCAAAAAAATAATATTGGGTATTACCGGAAGTATAGCAGCATATAAAGCTGCTATATTTATTAGGGCCCTGGTTAAAGAAGGCGCCGAGGTGCAGGTATTGATGACGGATCTGGCAAAAAAATTTATTACTCCCCTTACAATGGCCACCTTGTCAAAAAGACCGGTTTTGGTTGAATTCTTTAATCCTGAAAATGGCGAATGGAATAGCCATGTTGATTTGGGAAACTGGGCAGATGCTTTTATTATTGCCCCGGCTACAGCAAATACAATAGCCAAAATGTCTCATGGCATTGCCGATAATTTATTACTTACAACCTATCTTTCAGCAAAGTGTCCGGTGTTTGTGGCACCGGCAATGGACCTGGATATGTTTCAGCATCCATCCACCCAAAAAAACATTAATATTTTGCAGTCATTCGGAAATATTATTATTGAACCGTCTACTGGCGAACTGGCAAGCGGACTGGTTGGCAAGGGGAGGATGGAAGAGCCTGAACAACTGTTATCTGCTCTTCGGGATTATTTTTCACGCTCAGATTCAAAAAAAAAACTTTACGAGAAACTAAAAGGTAAAACAGTATTAGTAACAGCCGGGCCTACTCATGAAGCCATTGATCCGGTGCGGTATATCGGGAATTATTCATCAGGAAAAATGGGTTATGCCATTGCCGGGGAACTTGCCATTGCCGGGGCGCATGTTATATTAATCTCAGGGCCTACCTCGGGTATAGTTGAGCATCCTGCCATAAATCGAGTGAACATTATCTCAGCTAAAGAAATGTATGAAGCATGCCTGCAGCATTTTAAGAATGCGGATGGCGCTGTATTAGCTGCAGCGGTTGCGGATTACAGGCCAAAATCTGCCTATACGGAAAAGGTTAAAAGCAAAAAAGCTAATTTGACTTTAGAATTGGAAAATACTCCTGATATTGCTATGGAACTGGGCAAAATAAAAACGAGTAAACAGTTTTTGGTAGGATTTGCCCTGGAAACAAATAATGAGCAGGAAAATGCATATAATAAATTAAAGGCTAAAAATTTCGATTTTATTGTATTAAATTCTCTAAGAGATAAAGGAGCCGGATTTCAGTTTGACACAAACAAAATTTCGATAATTGACAGCAACAATAATTTAACTAATTTTGAGTTAAAATCTAAACGGGAAGTAGCCAGGGATATAGTTGAGAAACTGGCTGAAATCCTTTAATGTTTTGTCATGAGAAAAATACAGATTTTCTTCATTCTGAGTTTTTTTACTTTACAAATTTATTCCCAGGAATTAAATTGTAACGTATCCATTGTGCATAATCAGATACAGGGTACAAACAAGCAAATTTTTCAAACCCTTCAGAATGCCATCAGGGAATTTGTGAATAACACAGTTTGGACCAACAATGTATTTGCAATTAATGAACGTATTGAATGCAATTTGCTTATAAATCTGCAGGAACAGGTTGGAGCCGATGGTTTTAGAGGCACCTTGCAGGTGCAGGCGCGAAGGCCGGTGTATAATAGCTCATATAACAGTGTGCTGTTTAATTATATGGATAATGACCTGAGCTTTTCATATGTGGAATTCCAGCCTCTTGAATTTTCAGAAACATCCCATATTTCAAATCTAACATCCATACTCGCGTATTATGCTTACATAATCCTGGGATTTGATTATGATTCTTTTTCACCCGAAGGAGGAACGCCATTTTTTGAACAAGCTGAAAGAATTGTCAATAATGCTCAGAATGCCCCTGAAACAGGCTGGCGTCCCGGAGACAATGTAAAACGTAAAAACAGGTACTGGCTGGTGGAGAATATTTTAAATGTGGATTATTCTCCGGTAAGGGAATTTTATTATAAATACCACAGGTTAGGACTTGATATGATGGATGAAAATGCAAATGTAGCCAGGGCTGCAATTGCTGAAGATTTAAAATTATTACAAACAGTAAAGAGAGAAAAACCCGATCCGTATATGCATTTTTTGCAGGTAGCCCTTGATGCCAAATCGGATGAATTTGTAAATGTTTTTTCTGAAACCACACAAGACGAAAAAACCAGAGTATATGCCATGTTAAATGAAATTGATCCGTCCAACAAGCAGAAATACGAAAAAATTAAAGAAAATCAATAGTTAGTTTATTAGTCGGGTAATTTGTAACTCACATTTTTATTTTGATTTATCATTGTTAATTTTTAGTCTGATAAGTATATCCTGTTTAATTTTTATTGACGTTCCATTTTTTATATTTTTAGGAATTCAATTTTAAGTGAAATTTTCACCTATGCTTAAGAACTTATATATTGAGAACTATGCACTTATCGAAAAGCTGAAAGTTGATTTCAGACCGGGTTTCACGATAATAACCGGAGAAACCGGGGCGGGAAAATCCATACTGCTCGGCGCGCTTTCCTTAATACTTGGAAAAAGGGCAGATACTGCAGTTTTGAAAGATAAAACCAAAAAGTGTATTGTTGAGGGCGAATTTGATATTTCCAATTATAACCTCCGGT
Organism: Bacteroidales bacterium; assembly: GCA_016934395.1. Classification (GTDB taxonomy): domain Bacteria; phylum Bacteroidota; class Bacteroidia; order Bacteroidales; family UBA10428; genus JAFGSZ01. Next base: position 26,319 of record JAFGSZ010000092.1, on the reverse strand, counting down.
CTTTTTTTAAAACCAATGAAATAGACTACGATCCTGTTACAATATTGCGGCGCGAAATTGCCCTGAATGGAAAATCGCGTTCATTTATAAACGATACACCGGTTACCCTGAATATACTCGGTGAAATCGGGATAAAACTTGTGGATATTCATTCGCAGCATGAAAACCTGAATTTAAATAATAGCGAGTTTCAGCTCAATGTGGTGGACCATTTTGCCCGGCTCTTTGAATTACGAAATACCTATCAGCAATACTATTCTGAGTATCAGCACCTGAAACAACAATTCGCTGAATTGGAAGCAGATTCGCTACAATCGAAAAAAGACCTTGATTACTGGCAGTTTCAGTGGAATGAATTGAATGAGGCAAAACTTCTGCCGGATGAGCAGGAAGAACTGGAAGAAGAACTAAAACAGCTAAATCATGCCGAGGAGATCAAAACACAACTTTCACTGGCATCTTCGGTGCTGTCTGGTGAAGAGCAATCTGTTATACCGGTATTAAAGACAGCGGTTCTGGCCGTTCAACGAGTTAATAAATATCTTTCAAAATCTGTTGAAATTTTTGAAAGGCTTGACAGTGTTTCAATAGAATTAAAAGATATAGCCCGCGAACTCGAATCCCTGGACGAATCCATTCAGATGGATCCGCAACGCCTGGAATTTGTCAGCGATCGTTTAAATACCATATACACCTTGCAGCAAAAGCATAATGCAGGCAATATTCATGAGCTTATTCAGATAAAAAATGAGCTCGAAGAAAAAATTGACAATATTATTAATTTCGATTCAAACCTGGAGAAACTCAAAAACAGGTTAAATGAGTCGAAGGAAAAAGTTAACCTGCTTGCCGGAGAATTGTCAGAAAAACGCACTTCAGGTTTTGCAGCCATAGAAAAAATTATTGAACAACTGTTAAAAGATCTTGGCATGCCCAATGCGCGGTTTGCTATTGATAATAAAATCCAGGAAATACCTGGTGTATATGGAAAAGATCACATCCAGTTTTTGTTTACAGCAAATAAAAATGTCTCGCTGCAGGAAATTTCAAAAGTAGCATCGGGTGGGGAACTATCAAGATTAATGTTAAGTATTAAAACATTACTTTCTGATTCCACAGGTCTTCCAACTATTATTCTTGATGAAATTGATGCCGGGGTATCGGGTGAGGTAGCTGATAAAGTGGGCAACATCATTAAAAAAATGGCAACCCGCATGCAGGTATTTAACATCACACATTTACCCCAGGTTGCCAGTAAGGGAGATTATCATTACCTCGTATATAAAGCCGATAACAAATCGAGTACGCATACTTTTATTAAAGAGCTTAATAGTGATGAACGTCAACTGGAAATAGCCAAAATGCTGAGCGGTGAACAACTTACCAATGCTGCTGTTGAGAATGCAAAAGAATTATTAAAGAGTCAGTAATTGATTTACAGCCCACTGGATGTTTTTAATTTGAATAATTCTAAATAATTTTTTTCAAATCAATTTCAAGGCATATCTTTGCAGCATAAATCTAAAATCGATAATAATGGCTTACAATTTATTAAAAGGTAAGAAAGGTATAATATTTGGCGCATTAAATGATAAGTCCATTGCCTGGAAAGTTGCAGAACTGGCTTATGAAGAAGGCGCCGAGTTTGTTTTATCAAACACTCCGGTTGCATTAAGAATGGGCGATACCAATGAGTTAGGCAAAAAATGTAATGCCGAAGTAATTGGCGCTGATGCAACAAATGTTGAAGATCTGGAAAATCTGGTAAATAAGACTATGGAAATCTTTGGAGGAAAGATTGATTTTATTCTCCACTCCATTGGAATGTCCCCCAATGTTAGAAAAGGATTACCCTATGATGCCTTAGACTACAACAATTACTTAAAAACCATCGATATCTCAGCCCTGTCGTTTCATAAAGTATTACTGGTATGCAGAAAACTGGATGCTATAAATGAGTGGGGTTCGGTGGTTGCGTTGTCATATATTGCAGCCCAACGGGTATTGTACGGATATAACGATATGGCCGATGCAAAAGCTGTACTTGAATCTATAGCCCGTAGTTTCGGGTATATGTATGGCACCGAGAAAAAAATCAGAATTAATACAATTTCCCAGTCACCTACTATGACAACAGCCGGGAGCGGAGTAAAGGGAATTGATTCACTCATCGATTTTACAGAAAGAATGTCTCCATTGGGAAATGCAGATGCTGAAGATTGTGCAAATTATTGTATAACCTTATTTTCTGATTTAACTAAGAAAGTAACCATGCAGAATTTGTATCATGACGGAGGTTTCTCGAGTATGGGGATGAGTCTTAGGGCAATGACACAATATGATAAGAGTTTTAAAGATTGCCCTGATTAAAATATTTTTACTTACTTTAAGGCATCAATTCGATGCCTTTTTTTATGTTATAAATTGAAATTTCCAATGCAAATTACAATACTCCTTATTTGTGTATATATTCTTTCTCCAGTACTTATTATTTATATTACCGGTAAAAACAAAATCGCAAACAGGATCGGTGCCATTATAATTGCCTATATTTTTGGTCTTATCCTTGGAAATGCCGGCCTAATTCCTTCAGCCAGCGAAAACATGTTTCAGCTTATGCAATCGCAACCCTCCTTAAAAATTAAAGAGCTTCTTGATTTACAGGCTCAGGGCGTGTTAAGCAGTAATGATATTTATTTTTTTAAAATAAGAAAATTACAGGATATATTCACCACAATCACCATACCCCTGGCAATCCCGCTTTTGCTTTTCTCTTTAAACATTCGCGACTGGTTCAGGATGGCCGGCAAAACCATGTTATCGTTAATTTTGGGATTGATTTCGGTAATTACGGTTGTAAGTATTGGTTTTCTGGTTTTCAATACCAAAATTTATGATTTGTGGAAAATTTCAGGTATGCTTATTGGTTTGTATACCGGGGGTACCCCTAATCTGGCATCTCTAAAAATGATGCTCAATGTGGATGCCAATACCTATATTTTAACCCATACTTATGATACGGTAATTGGTGTTTTTTACCTGTTCTTTCTTATAGCTGCCGGAAAAAGGGTACTTGGGAAATTTCTTCTTCCTTATCCCCGCAAAAATATGGATATCAAGAATAACCATGTATCTTTTACTGAAAATGCATACAAAGGAATTTTCAAAAAAAAATATTTTATTCCGCTATTGGGTGCATTAGGGATTTCAACATTAATTTTTGGAGCAGGAGGTGTGCTAAGCTTATTCGTTTCTCAAAATTCAGTAATGGCTGTTGTAATACTAACTATTACTACCCTTAGTATCCTTTTTTCACTGGTTCCTAAAATAAACCGCATTGAAAAAACTTTTGAGCTGGGCATATATTTTATCCTTGTATTTAGTGTTGTTGTTGCTTCAATGGCAGATGTTAGCAGGCTTGCCAATATTTCACTTCACCTTTTCAGTTATATCACATTCGCGGTTTTTGGATCATTAGTATTACATATCCTCCTTTCAAAACTGTTTAAGGTTGATGGAGACACAGTGATGGTTACCTCAACAGCCCTTATATGCTCACCGCCATTTGTGCCTGTTGTCGCTGGTGCGTTAGGCAATAAAGAAGTTGTCGTATCAGGATTAACTGTAGGCATTATTGGATATGCCATTGGGAACTATGTAGGTTTGATTTTAGCATATTTCCTGCAAAGCCTGGGGTAATTAAAATCCGTTTAAGGGTATTAATACGGTCGGGATTAATAAAAGAAAACCCAGAAAGATGAGGATCAGAATTAAAGGGGTAATCCATTTCACCCATTTTTGATAAGGGATTCTGGCAATACCAAGCACACCGATTAAAACCGCGGAAGTTGGAGTAATCATATTCGTAAAACCATCCCCAAACTGAAAAGCCATTACGGTTGCCTGTCGCGAAATATTGATTAAATCGGAAAAGGGGGCCATAATCGGCATGGTTAATGCTGCTTTTGCAGAACCCGAAGGAATAATAATATTTATTAGCGTTTGGATACCATACATAATGCTCACTGCACCGACTTTTCCAATATCTTTCATCAGGGTTGAAGAATAATATAAAACGGTATCTACTATCTGTCCGTCTTCCAGAATTATAATTATGCCGCCAGCTAATCCTACAATTAATGCGGCAGGGAGTATATCCTTAACACCTTCCAGAAAAAGCTTCACAATTTCATCACCTGATTTTTTCATCGCAATGCCCGAGAGTAATCCCATCACAAAAAACAGGGTGGCGATTTCCATAATGTACCAATCATATCCCATCACACCCACTATTAAAAAAATAATAGTAAATGAAAGAATTGTTAGCAGGAAAAAATGTACTGACCTGCGAAGACTGAAAAAGCCAAAAAAGGCAAATAAAACAGTAATAACAGGCAAGGTAATTACTTTGTAACCGGAGTTCCCGATTTTTAATACTGAAGTAGGGTAGAGGATTGAAAAAATAATTTCTGCAACTAATATACCGATATATATTCCCCAGGCTATTTTTGGCGTATAGTATTTTATCGAATCCAAATTATTGACATTGTGATTTCTCCAATATTCATCTTCAGTATACACACTCGATTTTTCCGGTGTTTTTTTTATGGAACGGGCATAAAATAATATATAAGTTATACCGACAACATTTATAATTACCCAGCAAATCAGCCGGTACTCGATTCCTGAAAACAGGGGGAGTTCTGCAATACCCTGTGCAATGCCAATTGTAAACGGATTTAATATAGCGCCTGCAAATCCCAGTCCGGCTGCAACAAAAACCATTGAGACCCCGGTAATGGAATCGTAACCCATAGAAATAGCCAGGGGTACCAGGATAATAATAAAAGCAATCGTTTCTTCACTCATTCCAAAAACGGCACCAAATACACTAAACATTAGCATTATCAGGATTATAATTATGTTATTTACCCCTATAAAACGAAGCATTCTGAAATGTTCGATTTTTTTTGTGAATTTTAAAAAAGAATGAATGCCCACATCAATTGCCCGGCTGTTATTCATTACCCAAAATGCCCCGCCAATAAGAAGAATAAATACAATAATGCCGGCTTGCCTGACAAACCCCTTATAAAATGCAGAAAATATTTGCCAGGTTTGAGCCTGGTTATCCAGTTTTTGAAATACCAGTTCTTTGTGCCCGTTTTGATTTACTTCAATATATTTTCCGCCGGGCAGAATCCATGTCATTACTGCTGCTAAAAGAATAATTGCAAAAACAATTACAAAGGTATTGGGAACTTTTTTAATCATCGAGGTCTAATTTATGGGACTAAAATACAAATTTTAGGATGAAATACTTCCCGTCGGAAACCATTATCAAAACAGAAATAAATGAGATTGAATATTTTTGACATAACAAAAAGGCTATAGCCCTTAGGTTGGATTTATCTCATTAAAAAAATTAACATGATAAAATTGTATTAACAATATAAATAAATGAGCTTTCTCATAATTTTTCTAAATTATTTATTCTTTATTTATAATGTCTTTGTATTGAATGATTTGAAATGATCCATCTTAAAACATGATTTTAATCACAGATAAAAATCATAAATTGAGATAGTTAGATATGAGTCTGTATGTGTATGCATAAAAAAATTATAAATATTCAGTCTATTTTATTAATTATTAATGACTTAAAAAACACATGAAGGTTTTTTGTTTTTAAGATTTTTTTATAGATTTGAGCCTGAGAATCGCGAATAATAGTATTTTTGTTGAGTTTTTATTGTTAACCTATTATAAACCTAAAATTTTAATCTATGAAAAGAATTACAAGTCTTTTTGTATTCCTGTTATTATTTAGCCTCCAGGCTATAATAGCCCAGGATATACAAATTTCTGGAACGGTTACCAGTTCTGAGGATGGAAGTCCTTTGCCTGGTGCATCGGTTGTAATTAAAGGAACTACAGCAGGAATTGCAACGGATATCAATGGACAATTTTCATTGAGAGTTCCTTCAGATGCAATTTTAGTATTTAGTTCCGTAGGGATGGTAAGCCAGGAAATACCGGTAAATGGCAGAACACAGATTGATGTGGTTATGGCACCGGAATTGATTGGACTTGATGAAGTGGTTATTGTGGCTTACGGTACTATCCGGAAAGAAGCAAACACTGGATCGGTAGGAGTAGTTTCAAGTGAAGCCCTTCAAGATATTCCTGAAATCAGTGTAGATAAGTTATTATCAGGAAAAGTTGCAGGGGTTCAGGTTACCTCAACCACTGGTCAGCCGGGTAGTAACTCACAGGTACGTATCAGGGGTATAAGTTCCATTTATGCAGGAAACCAGCCTCTGTATGTTGTAGACGGTATTCCAATTATGGAAGGAGACCAATCTGTTTTTACAAATACCAGTAATACTCTTTCCGCAATTAACCCGAATGATATTGAATCAATTTCTGTTCTGAAAGATGCTGCAGCAGCTTCAGTTTACGGTTCAAGAGCTGCCAACGGGGTTATTCTTATTACGACCAAATCCGGTAAATCCGGTAAATCCCAGTTTAATCTTCGCACCTCCTTTGGTATGGAAAAACTGGCTAACGATAATGGATTTGGTGTGTTGTCGCCTGTTCAGTATATCGACTATTACAGGGATGCTATTGTGAATGCCGGCTTGGATCCTGATCTTCCTTCCAGCCCGTATTATTTACCCTATTCTATGTTAGAGGGCCCAACCACAAACTGGCTCGAAGAATTTACTAGGACAGGACAAATCTTCAATGTTGAATTAAGCGCATCCGGAGGAAATGAAAAAACTACAACCTATTTTTCAGGAAGTTATAATAAACATGAAGGAGCATTTTATGGAGTGGATTTCCAGAAATTTCAATTCAGATCTAATATTGATCATAAAATTAATGACAAACTGGATTTGGGTGTTAAAATAAACGCAGCCCATACTTATGCCAATGATGTGGCTATGCAGAGTTTGTATTATGTAAACCCTATTTTTGCAGGTATAGCGTTATCACCCTTTACCCGTATGAAAAATGATGACGGATCTTATAATCTGGATGATTTTGGCTATTGGGCAAATACCAATCCTGCAGCAAATACTGCTTATGATGAGCAATGGGAAAAACAGTATCGAATGAATGGTAATATATCGTTGGGCTGGAAAATTATTGAAGGTTTGTCATTCAAAACTATTAACTCTTATGAATACACAGGTAGTGAAGGAAGAAGATACTGGTCAGCTGCAGCAGATCCTACAGTTGATAAAGGAACCTTACAGACTTCGCGCAGATTTTACCAATTAATGACAACTTCCAATACCCTTAATTATCGGAAATTAATTGATAAACATAGCATACAGGCAATTGCAGGGCAGGAAGCGTCCACTTACTATTATAATTATTTTTATCTTTCATCACCCGATGTGGATCCTGAAATTCCATTCCCTACTACAGCAACATCTGATGCTGATGATGGAGATTATGCTCAATCCGAATACACCTTGTTATCCTATTTCGGAATATTGTATTATAACTTCGATAATAAATATTTCTTACAGGGAAGTGTCCGTTCAGACGGTAGTTCACGGTTTGGAGCCGATACCAAATGGGGTACATTCTATTCCGTATCCGCATCCTGGAATATCAGCAATGAATCATTTATGGAAAATATAAGCCAGATAGATTTGTTAAAATTCAGAGCCAGTTACGGTTTAAGCGGCAACTACAATATCGGTAATTACGATCAATATGGGTTATATTCTTCGTATCAGTATAATGGCGTAAGTGGTATGGCTCCAAGTCAGGTTGCTAATCCGGATTTGGGTTGGGAAAATAATGGCGAATACAATTTTGCATTGGATTTTGGAGTGATGAAACGTGTTACCGGTACATTTGAATATTATCACAGATCAACCACTGATATGTTGCTTGACTATCCATTGTCCTTAACTTCTGGATTTCCTTCAGTTAGAACAAACATCGGGCAGGTAGACAATACTGGATTTGAAGTCCTGGTTAACGTAAATGCCTTGAAAACATCTGATATTACTGTTGATTTTGGCTTTAACCTGGCACATAACAATAGTGAAATTATCGATCTTGGAAAGGATGAAGAATTTATAAATGTGGACAATAACCGAATTATTCACAGAAAAGGTGAACACCTTTATAGTTTCTATCTCTATGATTATGCCGGTGTAAACCCGGCCAACGGAGAAGCTCTTTGGTGGGATGAAAATGGTGAACTTACCAACTTGTATGCTAATGCAAGAAGAATAATAGCCGGTTCACCCGAACCTAAATTTACAGGTGGATTTAATGCCCTTGTGAATTATAAGGGACTTGAGTTAAGCGCTTTTTTAGAATTTAAAACAGGAAACCAGGTGTTGCTTGAAGAAGGAAGGTATTTAACTTCTGATGGTTACTGGTGGCCCCGCAACCAGACCAATACCAGTCTTGATTACTGGAAAGAACCGGGTGATGTTACACTGAACCCCAAACCCGTATTGTTTAATTCATCAAATTCAAGCGGTTACAGAAGTACCAGGCATATGCAAAATGGAGATTACCTCCGTGTGAAAAATATTACCTTATCTTATACATTGCCTAAAAAATGGGTAAATACGATAAAACTTGAAAATGTAAGGATTTATGGTAGTGCCGTTAACCTCTATACCTTCCACGATGTGGACTGGTGGGATCCTGAAAGGGGAGAAGATGGTACAGGCTTCGGTATTTATCCGCAAACCAAAAAGATCATTTTTGGACTGGAACTATCATTTTAACCGAAAATTTACTTAATTATGAAAACAATGTTGAAAAATATAATATTAATAATTAGCCTGGTTTTTGCGCTTGTGTCTTGTGATAAGGATTTTCTTGTCAAGGAATCTGCGCTTGACTCTACCAACGAACTGGTTCTCTCATCGTTTACCGGTCTCGAAAATGCAACAGTTGGTGCTTATGCACCGCTTTGTACTACCGAATGGTATGGAAGAGATTTTGTAATTGCTGCCGACCTGAAAGGCGGTAATGGAAAAATCAGCCCCAAAACTTCAGGTCGTTTTGTAAACGAATATCTGTGGATTAACAATGCGAATGCTACCATAAATATGTGGGAATACGCATATCGTACAATTACCAGTGCATGTAACATAATCAATACCATTGATGGCGGATTTAGTGAAGTTGGTGTTGAACAATCACAAATTGATCAGTTAAAAGGTGAAGCTCTTTTCTTAAGAGCGTTGGGACATTGGGATATGGTTCGGTTTTATGCACAGCAATACAGCTCCGGCAGAGATAATCCAGGTGTACCAATCGTACTGGTTACCCAAAACGAATATCCTCCAAGGAATACGGTTGGTGAAGTATATGACCAGGTAGTGCTTGATTTACAGGCAGCAGAAGAATTATTACCTGCCGTAAACCCACGAGACAATTCAATGGCCTGGGCTACCAAATATGCTGCAAAAGCACTTCTTGCAAAAGTATATTTGTATATGGAAGACTGGCAGAATGCTGCTGCCTATGCAACAGATGTAATCAATAATGGTGGTTTTTCGCTGTTTTCTGCAGCTGAATATACAACCTATGATAATGATGGTTACTGGGGTGGAGATGGTACCGGAAGTGAAATTATCTTCCAGGTTGACGGTTCCGAGGGTAATTTTTACCACGGTTACTGGGATGCCATATCTTATATTTTAAATCCCGATGGTTATGCTGATATTGGAGCCTCACAGGATTTAATTGGTTTGTATGAAGCCGGTGATGTTCGCGCGGATTTATTCCAGAGCGACAGCGAATTTCCATCAGATTTCTGGACTTCCAAATATCCAGGACGCCTGGGTGGCGTTCCCAGAAGGGAGTATAACCTTCCTGTTCTAAGACTTGCTGAAATGTACCTGATTCGTGCTGAAGCAATCACTAAAGGAGCCTCCATTTCAGGAACCTCTGCCGTGGCCAATATCAATGCCATTCGCACACACAGGGGATTAGCCCCGGTTGGAACCATTTCCTTAGCCGAAATTTATAATGAACGGAGAAGAGAATTATGTTTTGAAGGCAATGAAATGTTTGATCTTGCCCGCACGGAAAGGTCTCTTGTAAGAACAGACTATGATGGCGCCCTGAATAAAGACATCGATTTTGTAGCAGGTGGTACACCCTTACAAAATTATTTGTGGGCATTGCCTATCCCGTTGGCTGAAATAAATGCCAATGTGAATGTTGTTCAAAACGAAGGTTATTAATCCAAAACTAATTGTTATTATGAAAAAAATATTTTTAAAATATTCAATATTATTGGTCGCTCTCATGGTGATATCTTCCTGTGAAAATGACCCTATAATGTTCAACAACTCTATGAATATTGTGGGCTTTAGCTCCACAGCATTGAGTGTTGGAGAAGGCGGTGAGGGTACTGTTATTCTTTACCTGGGCGCTCGTGCTGGCAGTCCAGGTACCACTATTACTATCGAAGTTTCAACTGACGGTCTTAGCAATGCCGCCACTGAAGGAGCAGATTTTTCAGTTTCAACTAAAGAAATACCCTTAAATCCGGGGACAGAAACTGTTACAGTTACTTCAGTTGATAATGATGTATTTACAGGGAATAAAGCTTTTTACCTGGTCATTACATCAAATACTGCCGGATATGACACTTCTGCGCAGGACCGTATTCTGATTACTATTGTAGATGATGAACATCCGTTAAAAGCATGGATCGGTACATATGATGTAGAAGCTGATAGTTATGGTGATGTTATTCAGGGAGAACCTGATGGTGCCTGGGATGAATCATGGACTGTAACTACGTATGCCGATCCTGATGATGTTACTATTTTGTGGTTCTCAGGTATTGCCGGCGGCGATAAAGATGTACCCGGAACTTTTGACTCTGAAGCTGGTACCATTACTTTTTCTCCCGGTCTTGACTTAGGAGATCCTTACAATAATGGACCAACCGGAATGTATCCTGCAAATGATGATATGCTGGCAAATGCCGGTGATTATATTACTACCGGAATTATTGCTGCTTGTTCGGAAAATAATCTGGTTGGTACGATTGATCCTGATGGTTCAATACATATTGATATGGTAGGTTTGGTACTTGAAAACTATGTTTATTGCTGGGATGTGTTTAATACCTACTGGACAAAACAAGGATCAACGGCAGTTATGTCTTCACAGCCACAAGCCATAATTAATAAAGGACCGGTGAAATAATTGATGTACTGTTATTAAAAACAGTAATCTATTCGATGGTTTTAAATTATAACAAAAAAAAAATCGATCATGAATAATATAAAACAAAAAAGTATAAGAAGACTCTCTGCTCTCTTCTTGGTATTTATGCTGGCAGGAGTGCTTTTCACTGCATGTAAGGATGAATTTTTTGATGATTCCGTTACACATGACTTACCGGGTGCGCCCACTTTAACTGCCGCTTTAACCAGTGCAGGAGATTCTACCGTAGTATTTTCATATACTCAATCTGTTGCAGGTTGGCTCAGTTATGGCGTACTTAGCGGTGAAGGAAATACAGTTCCTGAGGATGATGAACTTTTAACTTCGGCATTATCAGCAGATAAAAAAGGTGGTTTTAAAGTTACGGCTGATAATCTTAGCGGGACCGTTACGGTTTCGGGTTTGATGCCAAATTCTGACTATGAAATATTTGTAATATCTGCAAATGTAGAAGGTGTGGTTTCCGATGTACAGGGCCCACTGGCATTTTCAACCAGTGATAATGTTGCCCCATCTCTTGATGGTACAACTCCTGCTGTTTCTGAAACGGCTAATAAAGCGCTGGGTTTTGATGTAACCTTAAATTTCGATGAAAGTGTAAAAGTCCTGGATGAATCAAAGTTTATATTTTCATACCTGGATATGGAAACACTTGACCTCGTTGAGGTTACTGCCGACAGCGCTAATGCATCCGGTAAAAATGTAATTGTTTATCAGGCTGCAACCAACATTCACGGACAATATGTTTTTTTAACTGTTGAAGATGGCGCTGTTGCGGATATTACCGGGAATACTTATGACGGAATAACCAGCGGCCTTGATACCGAAGATTTACCTGAAGGCTTATACTGGAGGATAAGTCTGGTTGATTTCACTTTTAATTCTTCGGTTCCTGAAGATGGTGAAATAATAACTGCTCCGGACTTTGCTTTTAAGTTAAATTATGGTAGGGCAATTGCTATCAATGATGATTATACCAAAGATATGGTTAAAATCAAATATACTGTTGGTAATGTAGTAACAGAAACGCTGGTTGACGAAAGTTATCTTGAGGTTGTTGACGATACGGTTTTGGTAATTAAATTCCCCATATTACCGGATCACGGACAAGCCATTTCATTATATGTTGAAGAAGGTGTTGCTCTTGATATTTATGATAACCCGGTATCTGAAGTAGCGTATGGTGATATATCCTGTAACTATTATGGTTACGATAGAACACATATTCTTGGTAATTATACTATGAACGGCACTTCTTATTGGGATGGAGGTGATGAGTCACTTGATATTACCATTGAAGCCGATCCGGGTTCAGATAACGGTATTATCATTAATGGTTTTCTCGGTTCAACTGAATCGATTATTGGCGAATTTGATGGTGACTATGGGACTATAACTATATCAATTGATGAACAATCATTGGGCGATATCTTCGGTGATGGATCTGAGGTACTTTTAATTCTATATGATGGTGTGATCGAATGTCAGATAGATCCGGTTGGAGATATGGTCTGTGTTAACTGGTGGGGTTTTTATGTTGAGCCGGGACTTGGCTGGTATAATATTTACACCTCTAGTGAGTGGGTAAAAGAAGTTCCTCCTCCTACTGCAGCAATTAAATCACCGGTAGTTCCTGCAAAACGGATACTATCTACAGATAAGAAGCTGGAGAGAAAATAATTTATCTGAAGTATAATGATTATACTTGCAGAATAAATTAAATGATTATAAAAAGGATGTATCGGAATAATCGATACATCCTTTTTAAACTTTTTTAGTAAGATATCGTTATATAAAAAAGTGATATAAACACGGAAAATATAGAATGATAAGGAGAATTACATTAATATTAAGTCTGGTTTTTTTTGTTGTAAAGGCATTTTCTGCAGATGTTGATAAAACAGTTGCAGCCAAATATGCATATGAATTTATTTCAGACCAAAATAAGACTGATAACGATTTGTCCGTACGAAATGTTTCTCCTCTGTCTGTTCAGGATGTTGTATATGCCTGGGTTATAAATTTTAGTCCCGAGGGATGGGTATTAATGTCGGCAGATGATGTGGTGTATCCGGTGCTGGGTTTTTCGTTCAACGGAAGTTTTGAAGTTGAAAGTTTACCCAATGTACCCTTCAATTTCTGGTTTGAAAAAAATATTGGTCAACAGGTACTTTCAGCAAAAAGAAGAAAAGATTTATCTCGGAATAGCGCCTGGGAGCCTAATGGGCTATCACTAAAATCAACTCAATCGAATGTGGAACCCTTTATTCAGGTAAACTGGAACCAGGGAAGTGGCTGGAATAATGCTTGTCCTGAAGATGTGGATGGTCCTGGTGGACATGCATATGCAGGTTGCGTGGCTGTTGCTATGGGACAGGCTATGTCTGTTTTTGCCCATCCGGCAAAGGGTTCGGGTTCGCATAGCTACTCAAGTGATCTTTACGGTTTTATTTCCGCTAATTATGAGAATGCCGATTATTATTGGGATTCTATGCTGGTGAGCAGTCCGAATAAACATATTGCCCAATTATTATTTCACCTGGGTGTTGCTGTCGACATGGATTACGGACCAGACGGTTCGGGAGCATTATCAGGTGGTGTACCGCAGGCATTAAAAAGTTATTTTAAGTATTCTAATGGGATTGGTTTATATAAAAAGGAGCATTATACTGATGAAGATTGGAACTTATTGTTAAAGGCTGAACTGGATGCCGGCCGTCCGATTTATTATTCCGGCGACCCGGGTAACGGAGAATCAGGTCATGCGTTTAATATTGACGGATATTACAGTGATGAAAGTTTTCATTTGAACTGGGGATGGTCAGGCTCCTATAATGGCTATTATCGCTTATCCAGCTTAAGTCCGGGGGAATACAACTTTTCTGTCGATCAGAAAGCTGTGTTGGGCATTGAGCTTATCGATTATAGTCCCCAGGATATTCTGTTAACTAACAATAAAATTTTTGAAGGTTTACCGCTTGGTTCATTTGTCGGTAAAGTATCCGTTGTTGATGAAACCCCTGTGGATACATTTACATTTGAATTGCACGGGCCCTGGAGTCCTATTTCCAAGCAATATACTTCTACTCCCTTTTATATTTCAAATGATTCTCTGCTATCGGATAAAGTTTTTGATTATTCTCTAAAATCTTCCTATGATGTTTTTATTAAAGTAACCGATACGGAATTAAATGAACTGGAAAAGCAATTTGTAATTACGATTAAAGAGAGTATACCAGCGGTTATATCTGATATTTCTGAGGGCCAGCTTAATGAAAAAGATTTTTTTATTTATCCTGTACCTGCATCTGATATTTTATATATAGAAGGAAAAGATCCACAGGATATTGTTATTTCTTTATATAATCTATCCGGTCAACGGTTAAATTCATTCAGATCGAAAAATATAGTCACTCAAATTCCACTTTCGGATTTATACCCCGGATTTTATTTTATTGAAATCTATTCAAAGAGTAAACAACCACAACTGTTTAAATTTCTGAAAAAGTAAAAGAGTAAATAGTTTCCTGTAACTAATCTTAATTGACCGTTACTTCATTCCTCTCAATCTTTATCAATATGTAGGAATTTAGTACTATAATTATTTTTTCCATCATAAATATTTAGAATATAAATACCTTCCGGTAGTTTTTTCAGATCTACATTTACTGTTTCACCCGGCTTTATATTTTGTTTCACCGTCTGTTTAACCTCTTTACCTTCGGTATTTATTATAGAAATCCTTATTTTATCGAGGGCAAGATAAGGTTGGATAGTAATAAACTGGTCAACCGGGTTTGGAAAAACAGCAAAGTGGGTTTTGAAAAGGACTTCTTCTTCCGATTGTTCAATACTGGAAGGATTTCCCACTCTATTGGGCTGTAAATCAATAAAAAACTTTCCCTAGGTTCTGCAGGCGCTTCCGTTTGACTAAAGCCAGTATGTATTGCCTACAGTAACATCTATTTCTTCAATAAGCGCTGAATAATCCTTGTCCTCGTCAAAATAATAGTCGTTTGCAATCTGGCCTGGGTTGATTATGCATTAAATAAAAACTATAATCTAAAATCCTTACAGGAAGTTGAACAATTTATTAAGTTGAATAATCACCTGCCCGATGTCCCCTCCGAATCAGATGTTAAAGAAAATGGAGTAGGGTTGGGGGAAATGAATAAAATTTTACTACAGAAAATTGAGGAGTTGACACTTTATTTAATTGAGTTAAAAAAAGAAAATGAAACGATAAAGGCTATATTAAATGAATTTGAAAAATTGCACTTCAAATATTAACTTTTAGCCATAGCAATAATAATACTCAAATTTATAATAATTCTAAATTACCAACTGCAATTATATTTCAGTGGGTTCTTCTAAATTTAAAATCAAAGTATTATTCAATTATCATTTTACTTTTTAACATTGAAATATCATCGATATCGGAATAAAAAAAACAAACCATGAAACACCTGACTCCTATTTTAACAGTAGCAATAACATTAATATTTACTTTATTATACAATATTAATATTATTGCACAATCCAGTTCACTATTACACCAGTGGAATTTTGAGATTAATAATACCGACAATCTGATTGAGGATATTATTGGTTCTAATGATGGTACTTATAACGGTACAGAACAACATACAGACAACAGCCCTGAAGGGAACTATGCTATAAATCTTGATGGAACAGACCGTTGGATTAATTGTGGAACTGTAAATTTTGGAGACTACTTTACGATTACAGGGCATTATAAGCATTGGTATAGTAGTGGAAATTATCCTTTACTTTCAAATAATGAAAATTGTGATCCAAATCGCAATGGATTTACCGTTTCCATGAACACTAATGCCGGCTTATCTTTTAAAACCTACGATGGATCAGGAAATGAATTTGTGGCAAACACTTCAGGAACACACTCGGCTGGAGAATGGATATATTTTGCTTTTGTCGTAAACAAACCTGTCGGAACATGCCAAATATACATTAATGGGATAAAAAGTACCCAAGACTCGACTATATACACTTCATTTGAAACCAATAATATTTTATATTTAGGTGCGGAATATTGTATTCAACAACTTTGGGGTTATTTAGACGATATCAGAATTTATAATAGACAACTCACTCAAAGTGAGATAACAACCATAAGCAGTGGTGGATACCTTACAGGAGATCCTGTTCCAAACTTAGAGGTTTCTCCAGGTAGTCTGGTCTTTGATTTTAATTCAGGTAATGATATTATTTATGTAAATTCGAACATCAGCTGGACTGTTAATGACAACCAAAACTGGATAACTGTGAGCCCAACCAGTGGTAGTAATAGTGGTTCCATTACAGTTAATGTTACCGAGAATACCACAACTTCAAACCGAAGCGGTACTGTTACCGTAACCGATGGATCATTAACGTCAACAGTTCAAATAACCCAGACAGGTACTGTGCCATCTGACTATTTAAACATAAGTTCTTCCGAACTATCATTCGGAAGCAGTGTATCAAGTCAGAATGTAAATGTGACATCAAATATTAGTTGGACAGTTACGGATAATCAATCCTGGATAAATGTGTCGCCAACCAGCGGCTCAAATAGTGGAACAGTTGCTGTTGATGTTGAGGCTAACCCAGATCCTTCAAGCAGAAGCGGGACTGTTACAATTAGCGGTGGTGGTATTACTCGAAATTTAAATGTATTTCAAAGTGGAACAATTGCTTCCTCATCTCCATGGCAGGATATAACCGGAGGAATAGGTTACAACGGAGCTGTTGGAATTGGAGATTATACCGGTGACAACTGGCTAAATATAAAACAGGTAAGCGGAGACGGTTTTGGATATGACTTTCAGTATGATAACGCATCTGTTTTAATAAATGAACAGGGAGCCTCAGTAAACCAGGCTTTAATACTAGGTGATGTAAGCAATTCCGAAAATAAGGTCTTATTTGGTGTTTGCCAAACCTCGGATGGTGGGGCCAGCTGGACACCCAGGTTTACACTAACAGGTATGGGAAGAGTAGGTATTGGTACAATAACACCAGCTTACGAACTTGATGTTAACGGCAATATTAATTTTTCAGGTCAACTTTTACAAAATGGTAGTCCTGTTGACATTGGTGGAGGAGGCACCGGCTCTCCATGGCTCCCCGGAACAGGAAGCATTTCATATATTGGTGATGTTGTTATAGACGGCAAATTGACTGTTAAAGAAGTTGAGGTAAAATTAGATGTTTGGGCTGATTATGTATTTAAAGAAAATTATAATCTGATTTCCCTCCAGGAAGTCGAACAATTTATCAAGTTAAATAAACACCTGCCCGATGTCCCCTCTGAATTAAATGTTAAAGAGAATGGCGTAGCGTTGGGCGAAATGAACGCAATTCTACTGCAAAAAATTGAAGAGTTGACATTATATATTATACAACAGAATAAAACTATTGAAAGTTTAATGAAGGAATTTAATGATTTTAAAAATTGCAAAGATTAACCATTGAAGACTTTGTTATAGAATCATTTTGTATGGGTTCGACCGCTATACAAAATGATTAATAAAATTTAACGAATATTAATTTATTAATATGAAAATAAAATTAAAACTCCTGTTGGGATTAGTACTAGCCATTTTTATTAAAAGTATTGTTTTTTGTCAGGAATTAACTGCACCGGCTCAAATGGATAATATAATACAACCTTCTCCAGATGTAGCTTCCTTATTTAAGTTTCAGGATATCCCGGTGAATACGTATACGGGTATACCGGAAATATCTATACCTGTCTATACTATATCAGATGGATCAATTTCAGTACCTGTAAGTGTGATGTATCATGCTTCAGGTGTTAAAGTTGAAGAAGCTTCAGGTGTTGTTGGTACAGGTTGGAGCTTGTCTGCAGGAGGATCGATCTCAAGAGTTATGCGTGGAATACCGGATGAAACTACCACAAATGGTTTTATTGATGCCAGTGTGAACATTTTTAAAGATATTACTGATTTGGAAAGCTGGGTTTATGCTCAAGATAATGCTGTAGTAGAAGAAATAGTAAGTGGTTGTAAATACGACTTTGAACCGGATGTATTTCAATTGAACGTTCCGGGCCTGTCCGGTAAATTCTTTTTTAATCCAAATATAGGCGAAGAAGGCGGTTTTTCATTTATTCCGTATCAGAAAATTGATATAGAATACACCAGGGGCGGAGGTGAAATCACCAGTTGGACCATCACGGATAAAAAAGGAGTCAAATATTATTTTGATGTTGAGGATATTGAATACACAGAAATGTCTGCTTCAGGACGATCTGTTTCTATTTGTGATGCTGACCCATATTTACCTTCCAGCTGGATGCTCAGCAGGATTAAAGATCCCATAAATAATAATGCAATTAATTTTGTATATCTGCCAGTTACTGAAAAGAATGATGCTATACTTAGTGAAACAAGATATTATGTAGTGGATCAAATGAACGAAAGTTCGGGTTATTGCAGTCTCTCTCCTTATGTTAATACATCCACTGCTGCACATACAACTTACGATACAAAAAAAATAAGCCGGATTTATACCTCCACTGCCGAGATTAATTTTAACTACACTATTGGAAGACCCGATTACAGAGATAATACAGGGTGTTTATTAGATTATATAGTTGTTCAGGATAAGATTTATCCGAATAATTCCTTCAATTTAGATTTTGAATATCAGACTATCAACTGCCAACCTACCGGATGCGATCCTGAAGGTCCGATCAATTATCCATACCTGCGTTCTCGCGTGTTTTTAACCGGTATTCAAAAAAGTTCACATGAGATAAGCGAACCGGCTTATGAGTTTTTTTATGAAACCCCTTCACTATTACCGGCACGAAATTCTATATCACAGGATTATTGGGGTTATTTTAATGGCGAGACCAATGAAAGTTATACGCTTATACCAAGCTTTACTTATCTTGATGGTGTAAATGTGATTCTGGCCGATCGTAAACCAAATTTTTCGTTTGGAAAGTACGGAATATTAACCCGGATAAAATACCCGACCGGAGGTGAAACCGAATTTGAATATGAATCACACGATTATGGATTTATAAGAGATCGGCCTATTACTCTAATAGAAGCCGGGGCTAACCTTGAGGAAGTAACAACCGGATACAAAGGTACGCTTATTAATATTCAGCCTTTTGATTTTGAAGTCGAATTTGATCAGGATGTAAGCTTATCATTACTTTTTCCTATCTGTACCTGCAGTTATACATTGACTATTTCAAATGAGTCCGGAACAACTGTATATCTTACACAATCTGTACAGCAAGAAACTTTCTTTTTAGAAAGCGGGACATATACTCTAGCCCTTAATATTCATAATCTAACTCCTGATGATGCGGAAAAAAATACAATAATATCTGTACGAACTAAAATTATTATTGAAGATCCTGTCAATCCCGATCAGGATCTTTTGATAGAAGCAGGTGGTGCCAGAATCAAACAAATCTCTACATATGATCCCGTAACGGATAAAACAATGATTAAAGAATATGAATACAGATGTGAAAATGACAGGAAAAGATCAAGCGGCTCTCTGGCTTATGCTTTGCCGGAATATACGCATACATTTAGAACACAACATCTTTATTATTGTTACTATGATTACCTCGTGGCCAACAATGTAAATATTGCTGCAATAGGTTCCACCAGCGGTTCGCATGTTGGATACAGTGAAGTTACCGTGTATGAAGGAGGAAAAAATCCAACTGAATTACTTATCGATGATGAACCTGTTTTCACCGGCTACAACGGCAAAGTTTATGAGAAATATACCTCACCCATTGATTATCCGGACTATTTCCTCACCTATTATCCTCCAATTGTAAGCGGCGGATCATCATGGAGGCATGGAAGAAACCTGGAGACATACTATTATGATGCAACTGGTAATATAGTAAAAGAAATAAGAAACACCTATGTTGACAACCGGTTCCATGATGCCACTGTTGTAGGTAATAAATTTTATTTTAATAAGATTGTCGTTGAATCCGACGATTATGATGAACATGATATTGCAAGAAGGAGCTATTTTTTGAAATCCCAATTTGATTATTTATCAGAAACAACCACTACCGAATATCCGGTTCCGGGAACCCGGGATGACAGTATTACCACAACCATAAGATACGGATACGGAAATCCGGGAAATCTGGAGGTAACATCAATATTGAAAAATCTGGATAATAGCAGAAGCGAAGTGACATATTATAAATATACGAATAACTTCGAAAATTCAACCAGTAATGATGATTCCAACATGGCAATCAGAAAACTGAATGAATTGCTGGCGATAAGTTATCCTGTTGAAATTAAAAAAGTCATTACAGAATCCAACCTTGAAGAACATACAATATTACAAAAACAATTTGACGGACAAGCCATAGCATACAAAAACATTGCCGGAACAAATATCGTTTACCCGGAAAATATATACAGGTTTGATGACCTAAAGGACTATCAACTAACTTCTTCTGACGATTTTATCTTGGATCCTTCTTACACACTTGAAAACTCTAACACCTATAATAGTACCGGACGATTAATCCAACAAACCTCCAGGCAAGGTATTACAACAAGCCTGGTGTGGGACTATCACGACACTTACCCTGTTGTTAAAGCTGAAAATGCTGAAAATTCAGAAGTAACTACAGCAATTTCCAATGTGCTTTCTCAAATGGGAATTATTGGCATTCCAAATATAATATTTCACACTAATGAATTTCCTGATTCTGCCTGGGAATTATTTAATATCTCATTACGTGAGGAACTGCCCGAAGCCTTGATCACAACATATACCTATTCCCCAATTTATGGGATAACTTCCATTACAGATCCAAATAATATTTCGACATATTACATTTATGATGATCTTGGCCGTCTTTCTCTTATTAAAAACGATGATGGCAACATTCTGAAAACCTACGAATACAACTACCAGTAATAATCCTAACCACCGAAATATGAGAAAAACAGTTAATCTATTCAATAAAATATTTCTGATAATACTCTTGTTTGTTGGGATATATAATATTATTCATGCGCAGGAACAGAAATCCTGGCAATGGGTAAAACAGTTAGGAAGTGTTTCCTGGGACCAGACAAACGGCGTTGTTTGCGATGAAGACAATAACCTGTATATTACCGGTTGCTTTTCCGAAAAAATTTCATGTGATAACAAGGCTATAAAATCCTTAGGGGGTCAGGATGTGTTCATTGCCCGTTTTGATGAAAAGGGTACTATTGAAAAACTATGGAGTGGGGGAGGAAAAGGCCGGGACCAAGCTCAATGTATTACCATTTCAATGGATAACAATATTGTTATTGGAGGATTGATTACAGATGTCGTTACATTTAATGATATCACCAATAAAGAGAAAGGCAGGCGTCTTTTTATTTCTTCGCTCGATACAAAAGGTAAGTTCAGGTGGATATCAACTTTACAAACAACTAGTGAAGCCTCGTTATTTTTATTACAAGCCAGCAATAACGGAGCAATTTACGCTGCGGGGACTTTTACAGGACGCTTATCAGGTGGCAAAACTACAATTGAAAGTACAGGGAAAAAAGACATTTTTTTAGTAAAGCTCAATAATTCGGGTATTGTTGAAAAATTAATAAACCTCGGAGGAGATGAAGATGATATGCCCACCGCTCTTTCGGTAAGTGAATCTGGAAATATAATGCTGGCTGGGAATACAGGTAAAACGTTTAATGTGGATAGCCTTGTACTGAATGCCCATGAAAATATTACAAAATCAAATACATTTCTGATTCAATTTGATGAAAATTTCAATGCCCGGTGGAATACTATGATTTATGGTGATGAGTATTGCCAGGTGAATTCCCTGGCACAAAACCGTGATGGCGATATTTTTCTTACCGGTAGTTTTAATTATTCAATCCAGGCAGCAGACACATTGTTTTTTTCAACAGGCTATACAGATGGTTTTTTAATGAAATACAATAATGCCGGCAACTTATTATGGGGGCGAAATTTTGGTACCTGGTACTATGATTATACCACCCACTTAAATATTGATAAACTCGGGGGAGCGCTGATTACGGGTTCTATTGGAGATACCCTGGTAATAGATAATTTAATGGTAAATCCTTTAGAAGGGAATAATTCTGCCCTGGCTATTCAGTTTTCTTCTGATGGATTGGCGATCTGGGGAGATTGTATTTCGGGCAACGGTAGAAATTTTGGATATGGCTCTGCGCTTGATCAGAAAGGAAACCTTTACCTTACCGGCGCTTTCCGGAATACTTTCGAAAAAGAATCTGTGAAGTTTACATCCCGTGGGGACCAGGATGTGTTCCTGGCAAAATATTATAATTGTAAAGATAAAAATGCAGTAATCCAAGGCAATACAACAATTTGTCCGGGCGCTTCCACAGAATTGTACATTAATAACGGCTATAATTTTGTAACCTGGAATGACAGCATACACGATCAAAATTATATTATAGCCGATAAACCGGGAATATACCGGGTTACTATGATGGATAAGAGAGGTTGTATATTTACCGATTCCTTGGAAATAGAATTAGCCGATAAGCCATTATTTACTTTGGGTGAAGATATTTCAAAACTTGTTGACAGTGTTGTTATATTATATGCCCCTGGGCATTTTACAAATTATTGCTGGCAGGATAATTCTAATAATCAAATATTTACTGCAAAAGCAGAAAACAGGCAGGATGGAAAATACACCTATTGGTTGTCGGTTACCGATTCGTTAGGATGTACTGCTTCCGATACGATATCTGTCTTTTTCTACAATACACCCCAATCCATTGATTGGGAAAGTGTGGAAATATTAAGTTATCCAAATCCGGTAAGCGATTACCTGTATTGGAAACTCGGAGGCGATGGACCGTATCAATTATTTCTGGAAATTACTGATGAAAACGGTAAAGTAATTTTTAACCAGCATATTTCCCAATATTTTCCGGGAGAGATCCAAAAAATCGATTTCAGAAACTTTACTTACGGTATCTATTATTTCAGACTAAAGGATAGCTCCGGCGGGCAATCCCGATCAATTAGTGTTATCAGGCTATAATATTTAAATATTCACTTATGTTTAAAAAAATACAAGCTGCCCCCTATCAGTTAAATGAAGGCCTTAAAAGTAAAAAGCGCCATCTGGCCCATTTTAAAAATATTTTTATACCTGCATTTTTTATCCTGTTATTGGCAAATACATTAATGCTTAAAGCCCAAAGCGATATCGTCCTTCAGGATGAAATTACCGGAACTGTGGAAGTAACTGCAACCAATTCCATAACCATGCTACCCGGTTTTCATGCGGTGGAGGGTTGTAACTTTCATGCCTATATCAGTACTGTTCAAATTCAATATCCTAGTATAACGGTTACAAGTCCTTCATCCGATAATGTGCCTTTGTCAGGAACAGGTTCTCAAAATTATATTAAATCAATCACGTATCGTGAAGCAAAAACATCAATACCAGGAACAAGTTTCAAACATCTTGAATCTATTACCTATTTAGATGGCCTGGGAAGACCGGTACAATCTGTGGATGTAGGTGCCTCGCCCAATGGAAATGATATAATACAAGCTGTATTTTATGACGAATTTGGCAGGGAAGTAATAAAACCGCTCCCATACACGGCGGATAAAAGCGGGGAATTTCGAACCGGAGTTACTGAAACCACAGTTAATAATTATTATAATTCTGGTGCACCGGGTGGAATTATTCCCGATAACAGGGCCTTTTCACAGATTGGGTATGATAATTCACCCGTTAACCGTATTCTTTCCCAAACCGGTCCCGGAACTGCATGGGCAGACAAGCCTCAAAGTACCCTGTACTTTGCAAATAATGCTTCTGATTATACGCCCGGGTGGAAAGTTAACGATGACGATTCATTTACAGGTTTTACTTACATGGAGAATAGCCTTTTTGTTACTGAAAATATAGATGAACAGGGAAATATGTCGCGTGAGTATATGGACAAACAGGGAAGAATAGTACAAAAGACAAATTTTTTTGATGAAGACCCGCATGGGTACTGGCCAACTAACTATGTATATGACAACAGTAACATGCTTCGCTGTGTAGTCACTCCGGCGGCGTTGGATCCAAGCAATGATGATTTTTGTTATTATTACAATTATGACAGGCACAGACGAATGACGGAAAAAAGAATTCCGGGAGGAGGAACTGTTACCATGGTATATGATGACAGGGACCGCCTGAGGTGTACACAAAATAGTGTGCAGGCTGAAACCGGTGAATGGAGTTTTACAAAATATGATGCGTTCAACAGGCCGGTAATAACAGGAACGGTTGTATACAGCGGTGATATACAAGCTGCCATTGATAATGCAGAAATGAATGAACAGCGGGAAATCTCCCCGGGATATTTTAATTACACCAACGAGTCATTCCCCACCTCGGGAGCCACCGTATTAACCGTAACGTATTATGATAATTACGAATTTATTGACGGACTGTTACTGGGGGATGATTTAAAATCCGATACCTATGATGACGGGGATTATGACTTCTCTGCGAAAACAGATGTAACGCCCGTCGGTCAGGTAACCGGCACCATGACACGTGTACTTGAACCCGATGATGATGATACCCCTGTTCCGAAAACCATGCTGTATTCCACAGTTTATTATGATAAGTATGGAATCATGTTAAGAAGTATCTCACAAAACCATCTTGATGGTTTGGATGTGGTTAGCAACAAGTATGAAGATATTACTTATCTTCTGCAACAAAGCAGGCAACAACATATTAATGGGGAGGAAGTGACAAAAATTGAAAAACTGTTCCAATACGATCATACAGGCCGCCTTTTAGCTACCCGTGAAAAAATAAACGACCAGCCGGAGATCACGCTGAATGCATTGAAATATAATGAGCTGGGCCAACCGGTTACAAAGTACCTGCATTCAAATCAAACCAGCGGAGAAAGGAGTTTTATACAAAAAGTGGATTATACTTATAATATACGGGGATGGTTGTCTCAAATTAACGATCCCCAACTTACAGAAGATAATGACCTGTTTGGTATGCAGCTTTTTTATGAAAATACAACCGGACTGGGCGGATTGAATATTTCCGACCCTTGCTATAACGGAAATATTTCCGGAATGATCTGGAATACAAACAATGAGGATGTGAAGGGGTATAGCTTTTCATACGATAAACTTAACCGCTTAACAAATGCAACCTATGCTTCAGGAAGTTCTTTAAACGAGAATACGGATTATTTTTCCGAATCGGTAACTTCGTACGACAGAATGGGAAATATTTATAAACTTGAACGAAAATATAATGATATTCTGGTAGATGACCTGACATATAAATATTACCGTTTTTCAAACCAAATAGAATATGTTACCGATAATGGCGCCGGCAGCCCCGATGTAAATGATTACCCGGGTACCAGCGGTACCTATTTATATGATGGTAACGGAAGCATGACTTACGATGGTTCCCGGAATTCGGCCATAGAATATTATTCTACGCTTAACCTTCCGAACAGCATCGATTTTGGAAACGACAACCGTATATTTTATTTTTATACAGCCAATGGAAACAAAGTAATGAAACATGTGCAACCTTCGGGTTCGCCTGAAAGTTATATGCACTATATTGGAAATATTGTATATGAAAACAGTTCGCTGAGTTATATAGTTACTGACGAAGGTAGGCTGGTAGCAACAGATAACGGTGAGGGCACAAAGTATGTGTACGAATACAACCTGAAAGACCACCTGGGCAATACCCGGGTAAGTTTTCTGGGCAATAATATGACCGGTCCGGTTGATGTGGTGCAAACCTCCGATTATTATCCCTTTGGTTTAGTAATGTCTCAAAATAATTATACTACCCCGGCAGGATATTCAGAAAATAAGTATCTTTATAACGGTAAAGAATTGCAGGATGATAACCTGAACGGAACGTTCTTTGGATTGTATGATTATGGCTTCCGCTACTACGACCCTGCAATAGCAAGATTTACAACCATTGACCCACTTTCTGAAAAAAATCATGTTCAATCTGGT
>JAFGSZ010000014.1 GCA_016934395.1 Bacteroidales bacterium | reverse complement strand
GTACTAAGAACCAAGAATATCCATGATACATTAAATGAAATATCCTTATCAAATGTTTGATTGGTGCTTATTACAGGAAACAGAAAAATCATTGCAAAACATAGGAAGAGAGAAAAACCTATTAAGGTCTTTTGAGCTAAACTATTTGAACATTCACTATTTAGTAAATCTGCAACATTTGCACCTAGAATTGAAAAGCAAACTAATAATAATTCACCTTTTGATATAACTTAATAAAAAGCTTGTCCCCAAGTCATACCTGTAGTGTCAAGACCTATTAAATAGAATATTGAGGCTGTAATTGGTAATATCGAGAGAAGTAAACCAAATATTAACCAAACTAAAAATCTACTTTTCTTTTCCATTTATTTTCCTGTATCATATTATTCAAATATATCGGATCAAAGTGCGTCGGCAAAAATTTGGCTCTTTTGCAAGCTGAAGCATCAGCCTGTGGGTTA
Source organism: Bacteroidales bacterium (assembly GCA_016934395.1). Lineage (GTDB taxonomy): Bacteria > Bacteroidota > Bacteroidia > Bacteroidales > UBA10428 > JAFGSZ01. Next base: position 29,281 of record JAFGSZ010000014.1, on the reverse strand, counting down.
GGGCTTGCAAATGTGCCAAATGTGCGTTGGCATTTGTTGCACGGTCTCTCTTAGCATGAAACACAACTAGTGTGTAACCGAACCCATCCTAAATACATCCCTATAAGGTCTGTAAGCAGGATAAAAACATGTTGAAATTTTAAAACGTTTAAAATTTTATAAACGCCTTTTCTGAATATTCTACGGTGAAAGTGTATGGTATTCTCAGCACGCTGTATCCATCCGGATAGTTAACAAATTACATGGCCAGAGATTTAAAGGCTTCATATACCAGGAATGCCGGCCAAACTATGGCTTTTAAAAATCCGAGCACGCCCATCCAGAAACTTGCGGCATGAGAAATAAAATACACGGCAGCGCCGATAAAACCCAAACCATAAACTGCACCTGCAGGAGCATTTTGTTGTACGTTTTGTTTCATGTTTCTTTTTTTAAGTATTGTTTATATTTCTTTACTTATAACAGGAACTAAACTTACAAAAAATGAATTACTTATCAAAAAAATGAAAGCTTTTGAAATATGTCCAAATCCGTTTTATCTGTCCGTAGTTTTATACTATTCGTCAGAAATTTCTTTTACCTGTAATTTCAGCGCATAAAATTCATCCAGCTTTTCGATATACAGGGTATTTCTTCTGATTTTTACCCTGGTTTTTTTTTCTTCTAAAAGCGGTGTGTACGAACTTATAATAAAGGGCAATTGAATAGAAATGCCCGAAACCGGCACCAGATCGCGAAAGGGCCGCCGGCTGCCCGCAGTGGTATTCACAAGCGAAAGCTGGTATACTCCCGGTTCCGCGGAACTCCGGTTGAGATATACATGCACGCTTGCCGGTGTGTTAGTTTTCAGAATTTCTACTTCCCCAAGCAGGGTATTTATGGAATTTTTGAGCAGCTGGTTATAATCCGGATGGCCAATGGTATAATTCAGTTTATCCGGTTCGTTGGCAAAGTAAACAACCTTTCCTTCACCAAAATTACGGGTTACCACAATTGGATTACCAGACTCCCAACTGGCAGGATACGCATATTCAGGGGGCTGGTTGTTGATTTTCGGCAGATAGCCAGTAACTACTGTAGCCTCAGGAGCAGGCGATACCATAAGGGTCCTGCCCCCGTTATGAAGCAACCGGGTTTTTTCAAAACCATCCAGAATTTTATTCCGGGTAATAATTTTCTGGTAGCAGTCCATTTCGGTATTGGCCACAACGCCCGTGTAACTTACCCCAAATACATCCCCGAGAGAAAAGTTTTTTCTTATATTCCCGTTCCGGTCAAACAGCGAGGTTTGAAAGGTTGCCATCAGCCTTCCGCCTTCTTTTACCCAGCCGGCTATAATACTTGTATGCTCTTCACTGAGTGCGGCAACATTTGGCATAATCAAAACCTTACAGCCATTCAGCTTTTCTTTGGTAAGGTTGCGGTCGGCTATAAATCCGTATTGATAATGCCCTTCTTCCAGCAGTCGTATTAACCCTTTAACAGGAAGCGAAAAATTATCGTCTCCCAGCATATGTCCCGAAGCCAGGGAATAAAAAACAGCAACATCAGTCACCGGCTGAAGTCCCCGGATAAGCTTTTCATTATTCCGGATATAGTTGTAGGCATTACTTGCCATATATGCGTTACGCCTGTCGAAAGTATTGGCAGGAAAGGAACCGTTAAAATAGCAGTTCCAGAATCCACCGCCGGCTGCCGCTGCTTCCCATAACCATAACCTGGAATCGAGCAGGGGATCGTATATGTACCTGTGTTCCGTGCCGTTTCCTCCAAATAGGATCACCGGGGATTTTTCCGGTTCAAGAGCTTTTAGAAACTTTGTTATTGCAGCAGGGTAACAGATATCCTTGTATTCCACATTGGCCGTGTTGTTTGCAATAAAACTCACGGTAACCAGAAAATCAAAGTAGTCAGCCGCACTGTATAAACTGATACCGGTATGTTTCTGCTGTTCTACGCTGTACATGTCGAATACTTCAGCTGCATAACTTTTATCAGCCCCGTATTTTTTCACCGTGGCCCTCATTAGGGCAAGCTGATGGTTTGCCATTTTTGAGTTCCAGGTGTAGTAAACTTCCCATTCGTTTTCAGGACTGCCTTTTACCGGGATCTTTTTGTGGTATTCATCTGAAAATAATTTCCGGCAACGGGTACAATAACACACCTGATGAAAATTAACCGAATTATGCCAGATTCCATCAATGTGATAGTTTTCGAATAAATAAGAAATAAACTCTACGGCATGCTCGTTACGGTAATACCCGTTATAGCAGGGAGCATAAAGTTCGGGGGTGGTATAATCCAAAATTACCGGCTTTCCGGATTCATCTTTTGCGAACCAGTCGGGATGTTTTTCATATCTTTCTTTTTCCACACCCCTGAAATCCACCCTGGCAATTACTTTAATACCGGCATCATGACATCCTTTAACGATATCTGCAAGCAGGTCGCGTTTCCCGATATATGGATTTATATTTGCCATGGGCAGGGTATTGCGGAAATAGTCTACGATACCCCCGCCATTAATTACCAGTACATTGGCATGCACACCTTTCATATACATTACCAGGCTGTCAACATTATAATTGGCTGCATCGGGCTGTCTTAATACGGTCTGAAGGATACGTAACGGTTGCCGGTACCAATATCCAACAGCCGATTCTTCTGCCGGATTATTATTTTGCTCTTGTTTTTGCGGTTGACAGGTTGTTAACGCTAAAAGAAATAATATGGGGAAATACCTGGTCATGGATTTAGAATTACGTGGCGGATTTTACAATAGCTTAAGGTAGGTAAATTTAAAGATAGTTTTTCACTATGTTTAAAATTCATAACAGAAAAAATTTACCTGATCCTAACGGTTTTTTAATATAGACAGCAGGAAAGATACGATCCGGTTTCCTCAAAGAAATCTTGTATGCGTTCCATATTTGTAAAAACCGGGTAAATTAAATCATATTCCGGGATCAAAATGTAACTTCCTTTAAATTATGAATTAATATTCAGGTGTTTTACTATTTCCTGTATAATTTTATCGGGATCCAGAGGTTTTGATATATACCCGTTGCATCCTGCTTTTAATATGGCTTTTTGATCATCGATCATGGCATATGAGGTTTGCGCCACAACAGGAAATGTGTAATTCCGTTTGCGTATTTCTTTTATGGTCTCATATCCGTTCATTACCGGCATATGAAAATCGAGCAAAACCAGGTCGGGCTTTTCTGTTTCTATGAGCTCAAGAAGTTCACTGCCGTTTTGGGCATGTTTGATCTTTGCACCATAGGGTTTTAAAATTTCTTCGAGAAGAAATAAGGACACCAATTCATCTTCGGCAATATAAATGGTAAATTCTGAGAGATTCTGAAATTTTTCCGTCTTTGGATTTCGATCTGTTTTTTTATCCGGTTTTATCTGATTAATTGAATATGGGAAACTCACATAAAATGTTGTCCCTTTACCCACCGCCGATTCAAGCCATATTTTTCCATCTAATTTATTTACCAGGCCCCTGGTAATGCTGAGACCTAAGCCTGTACCTTCCAGATATTGTTCTGTATTTGCCTGTCTGAAACGTTCAAATATAATCTCATGTAAATCTTTATGAATGCCTATCCCGGTATCCTTTACGTAAAATGTTACCGTATTTTTACCATTTTCATTATTTAGTGAAGCGCCAACTTCAACATATCCTTTTTCAGTAAATTTAATAGCATTATGAATCAGATTTATAAAAATCTGTTTAAATCGAAGCTGGTCAGTATAAATAAAACAATTCTTAAAATCAGGACTGTTTTTCAGAACCAGTTTGAGGTTGGGTTTTAATTTAAGCTTGTCATCCTGTTCCGTAATTTCGAAAACCTCATCAAGTAAATCGCTGATACAATAATGTTTTTTATTGATCTTTAATTGCCTGGATTCTATTTTAGACAAATCGATAATATCTTCAATTAGCTCCAACAGATGTTTTCCTGCACTTTCAATATGGGATAAATATTTTTTGTTTTTCTCTTCAGATTTGTCGCCACGTTTTAAAATTGCTGAAAATCCCAGGATGGCATTCATGGGAGTTCTGATCTCATGGCTCATGTTGGTTAAAAAGGCTGATTTTAGCCGATCGCTTTCCTGTGCTTTTTCTTTTGCTTTTTTTAATTCAACATTTATGGCTTTAAATTTTTTGTTTTGTTCCTCAAGGTCCACATTATTTCTCAGATCATCGATCATCATATTCAAACCCATAGCAAGCGCATCAAGATCATCGTTGTTTTCGGATAATTCATTCTGAACGGAATAATCCCCCTGAGCCACCTTCATCACAACCTCGATAAGTTTCTGTATTCTCTCTTTATCCGTCGATTTATTCATATTGCTGTCTCACTAATATCCGATATCCGGGTAAAATTCTATTTACGATTTTAACCAGAGAATGGCTTCATTTTTTGTGTTGAAAAAACGTATGTCTTTTTTATTTGTAACTCCCATTACAAAAGTTGCTAGTATCCTTGCCACCGGGTGCACTCCAAAAAGCGCTACTTTAAGGGTTGTTTCCGATTCGGAAATTTTCTGCCATACCTTTCTTGCTGCGGGTGAACTTTTTCCTGCCCGATTCAAATTAATCAGGTAATTCAGTTTCCCCTGTATTTGCTTTTGTAATAATTTATCAAGCTCAAGATGTAATGCTGCAATTTCAACTGTTTGTTCGCCATTTGCTTCAATATAAATGATATTATTTTCTATAATCCATATTTTATTCTCCTCTATCAGAAATTCTTTTCCCCCGTTTTGTTTTATTTTAATTTTTATAGCCATAATAATTTATACTATACGAAATCCTGCCTTATTGGTTTATAAATTCTGATCCATCATAAAAACCAGAAACCATGTATTATCGATTAACTCAAACCTGCATTCAGAGCTAAAACCCGAATCTTCTATCCATACCTTCTGTGTAAAATCTTTTTCGGTTTTTTTATAAAATATTTTATATTGTGTAGTATCTATATCGTATATCCTGGTTTTCATAATTACCCAATTATCTTTTGACCATTGCGCTTCTTCAATACCATCAACAGATAATCCTTCCAACGGAAATTTTATTCTTGACAACTGAAACTGTTCATCCGAATGAAACTTATCATAAAAAATATCAAAATCCTCAACTTTTTTTTCTTTTGTGCTTTTTCTTGCTGAATTACAACCCGTCATCATACTCCAGGTAATAGCTGTAATCAGTGCTAAGGAAAGAAAATTATTTAATATTCTCATAAATTTTGTTATTAAGAAATTGTAACCTGAAAAATATCAAATTGTAATTCAAAAAAAGCAAGCTGTAGTGTCTTTTTAAAATTAGTAAATTCTGTCCTTTAATTCTCATTTCCTTTCCTTTAAAATAAAGAAAATATTCCCTGATTCATATTGGCCGATGATAATTGCGGCCCTGGTTAATTCTGAAAATATTAAAAAGCCTGATAATACCGAAAATTCCTGAATTTGAACAATTGCCTGAAACAGGTTGTTTCTAAAAACTTACAAACCTAAATCCTGCATAGTATGACTTACATTAAAACCAACATCTCACAGCCCGGTATAGTTGAGCTTTTATTTTATAAAGGACCTACCGGGAAAGCGCTTTCAAAATTAGCACATACGTTGTTACACGGCCCCTCCCGGCTTAGTCCCGGTGAACGGGAATTAATAGCATCTTTTGTTTCCAGTCTTAATAATTGTGAATTTTGTTATGAATCACATAGCGCTTCTGCCAGTGTGCATTTAAACGATAACGGGAACGCTGCAAATTTTATGAAAATAAATATTGCAGAGGCTCCTGTAACGGATAAAATGAAAGCCCTGTTAACCATTGCCGGGAAAGTGCAGAAAAGCGGAAAGGAAGTTAAACCGGAACACATTGAAGCTGCAAAAGCCCTTGGAGCCACGGATGAAGAAATTCACGATACCGTATTGATTGCCGCAGCATTTTGTATGTATAACCGTTATGTCGACGGTTTAGGGACTAATCTGCCTGCTTCAAAAGATGAATACCTTGATATGGGAAAAAGAATGGCCAATACCGGTTATAAATATCCCCCTTTATTTTTGAGAAAATATGTTATCCGGTTAATGAATAAAAAAAACCATAAAAAATCCTAAATTATCTTTTGTGTTCTTTTCTACAAAAAAAAGATTTTCAAATACGTTTGTTACGTTGGTGTTTTTTTTAATTCTGGCGTTCCCCATATACTTTGAATATCAATTACGTCAATCAAAAAAAGCGGAACATAAAATTGCTTTGGAATCGGCAATACGGCAATTTGGCTTTTACCTTGAGGAAGTATCCCGGGAATCCGGAATTCAATTTATACATGTATCACCGGAGCTTGACCCTGTATTTGATCCCATACTTCCTCAAATTGCCTCTATGGGCGCTTCGGTTTCGGTGAGCGATTTTAATAATGACGGATGGAATGATTTATATGTTACCAACAGCCGCTATAGCAGCAAAAATGCGTTGTATCTAAATCAAAAAGACGGCAGTTTTACTGATGTTGCCGGGCAATATGGTTTAGACGATCTGAATATTGAAGGCACCGGAGTATCCATGGGTGCTGTTTGGGCCGATTACAATAACGACGGTTATGAGGACCTTTTTGTATACAAATGGGGAAAGCCTGAATTATTCAGAAATGACCAAGGTAACGGCTTTACCAGGGTAACGGAAAAAATCGGCTTGCCCGACTGGATAAATTCCAATGCTGCCATATGGCTTGATTATAATGCGGATGGGAATATTGATCTGTTTATTGGGGGTTATTTCCCCGAGGATGTGGATCTGTGGAATATCACCCGTACAGATATTTTAACGGAGAGTTTTGAATATGCTCTAAATGGTGGACGAAATTATCTGCTTGAAAATACAGGCAACGGGGTTTTTGCTGATGTTACGATAAAAACCGGCCTTACTTCTACCCGGTGGACCCTGGCAGCAGGCGCTGCAGATATCAATCAGGATGGTTTTCCGGAACTGATTATTGCCAATGATTATGGTATTGATGAATTTTATTTTAATAATAACGGCAATAGATTCACTGAAGCAGGGGATGCTACTACCATAGGATTTTCTCCCAAAAGCGGCATGAATGTTTCCTTCGGCGATACCTATAACACCGGGCAATTTGGTATTTATATTTCTAACATTACTGAAGAAGGTATCTTGTTACAGGGAAATAATTTTTGGGTCCCCATTATAAAAAATAATAAAATTTTATACCAGAACCTAGCCAGGCAGCAGGGCATTGAAACGGGAGGATGGAGCTACGGGGCCCAGTTCGGCGATCTGAATAACGATGGCTCCATGGATATTTATGTGGCTAATGGTTTTATTTCCGGGAAAAAAGGCACCACCTACTGGTACGATTATTCAAAGGTTACCGGGGGCAATTCGGCCATTATATCAGACATAAAAAACTGGCCGGCCATGAAGGGAAGAAGCCAGTCAGGATACCAACAAAATAAAATCTGGCTTAATGAAGGATCGGGATATTTTTTTGATGTGGCGGATTATGTAACGGATAATCTTACATACGACAGCAGGGCTGTGGCTATGGCCGATCTCTGGAACCGGGGTGTTCTGGATGTTGTTGTTGCCAATCAGAATAATCGCCTGCTGGTGTATAAAAACCATGTAAATCCGGAGAATCACTGGATAACTTTTACGCTGGAAGGGTCCGGAAGCAATAAAAGCGCTATTGGAGCCATCATTCGGCTTTACTGGGATTCTAAATCCCAATCGCAGATCGTTTCCGGCGGAATCGGATTCAGCTCACAAAACCAGCGCAGGATCCACTTCGGAATTGGCCGGGCAACAAAAGTTGAAAAGGCAGAAATTCTGTGGCCGGGTGGCCGCAAACAACGCATAGAACACCCTGAAATTAATACCGTGCATAAAATAATTGAATCGGAATAATTATGTCGCAACGATCAGAAGACGAAAAAAATAAAAAACACGGCAGAGCATTATTAAATTTCCGCTATGCCCCGCCCGTTTTTATTAGTCTTATTCTGCTTGCCGGTCATTTTACCTTTGGCATACTCGAAAGTTATCAGGCAATTTTAATAGCCATAAGCTCCAGTATTATTACTGAACTTCTGCTTTCAAAATTAATTACAAGCAGCTGGAAAAATATCAGCAGCGCCTATATTACAGGTATCAGTGTTAGTATACTCATCCGATCAACGGTTCTTTGGCCGTTTGCGGTTGCAGCAGTCATCTCCATTATGTCTAAATATGTATTGCGTTTTAATGGCCGCCATATATGGAACCCCTCTAATTTTGGAATCTCCTGGTTGTTGTTTTTTGCCCCGCTGAGTGTGGCCGGTCTGAGTATTCAATGGGGAAATAATCTACTCCCCATGCTGGTGATCTGGATACTTGGCCTTGCCATTGTATGGCGGGCAAAACGGCTTCATATCACCCTCACCTACGTAATCAGTTTTATCCTGTTTTCATTTCTTAGGAGTTTAATTACAGGAGATTCGTTTTTTACGGAAGTTTCTCCACTCACCGGTCCCATGTACCAGTTGTTTGTGTTTTTTATGATTACCGATCCGGCTACTACTGTAAAAAATAAAAAGGGTCAGATACTGGTAGCCTTTCTTATAGCTTTGGTTGAATTTTTCCTGAGACTAAACCAAATGATCTATGCGCCTTTTTATGCGCTTTTTCTTGTGGGTCCTGCAGCTATGATGATTCATCTTCATATTTTTAATATTAGAAGAACATAAAAATCCTTATAATTGTAACATTAATTTCATCGACCAAAAATCATTTGAACAGTAGAACCACGAGTTTCATTATTGTTAATATTAATTATACCATCATGGGCTTCAATTATCAATTTAATTAAAGCCAGATCCAATCCCATACCCTGTTCAGTATAACTATTACTGGTTATAAATGGTTTAAAAATATTCTTAAGGACAATATCGGGAAATCCTGGACCTTCATCAATAATATCAATAATCAGACTATTATCATTTAATATAGTTCTAATAATGATCTTACCATTCCGTTCAGAATATTTGATTGCATTATCTATAACTTCGATTAAACATATCTCAATTAATTGCCTGTCTGCAAGACAATTTACGGCTTCTTCATCAGATAATTCAAACTCAATATTAATATTTTTTTCAAATATCTTTCCCTTTAAAACTTCCACTACTTCATGAGTAAGTTTGTTTATCTGTATAATATCCTGATTAACCTTAAAATTTTTCGCTTTAAACATTGTGATGCGTTCCGCCAGTAATAAAAAGTGCTCCAGCCTGTTAGTAGCAGATTCAAGCATGTGAAAAAGCATTTGATACTTATTATTATCTTCTTTTTCCAGCTCAGATTTAAACAGATATGTTACCCCGGTTAAACCGTTTAAGGGGGTCCTTATTTCGTGGTTAATAATATGTAAAAATTGAAATTTTAATTTATCAAGCTCCAGCAGTTCGTTGTTTAGCCTAATCAGTTCAGTGTTGTTGTCTTTAAGTTTTTCTGTAAGTTCAATATTTTTCTTTTTTAACTGATAAATATCCAATGCATTATCAATGATTTCCTGGATATCATTTTCATGCCAAGGTTTCTGGATAAACTGAAATATCCTTGCATGATTCACGGCGTCTTTTAGTGCATCAAAATCAGTATAAGCTGTAATTAAAATCCGATTTGGTTGTGGATACCGGGTCATTACCTTTTTAAGAAATTCAACACCACTCACTTCAGGCATTCTTTGGTCAGTAATGACAAGATCAATATTCTCACGTTCCAGAATTTCCATACCTTCAAGTGCATTTTCGGCAGTAAAAATATTATACTTTCTTCGAAAAGCATTTTTGAAAACATTTAAATTGCTGACCTCATCATCAACATATAAAAGATTAAATTTTTTATTCATAATGCCGGGTTATTACTTCAAGTATAATTTTTTTTAAAATTTCAGATTCCCAAGGCTTTTGTATAAACTTAAACAAACCATAATGTTCAAAAGCCAAATTAATATCGGCAGGAGCTGAATATCCTGAAACCATAAGCCGATGAGGAGGTATCTCCGGGAACATTTCGTGTATCTCTTTTAATAATTCTAATCCGGTTTTTCCTGGCATTCGCTGATCGGTAATGATTACATCTATATTTTTCTTTTTTAAGATATCGATCCCCGATTGCGCTGAATCAGCAAGATAAATCGTAAAATCCCTCCGAAAGGTATTTTTAAAAATCCTCAAATTACTGCTTTCATCGTCAATGTACAGGATAGTATAATTTACATTCATAAATCAATCTGATATTAACTAAGTTTGTTTTTTTCTATTCCTGTATAATTGGAATTTTAATTATAAACTCGGTCCCTTTCCCTATTTTTGAATTAACTATTATTTCACCTTTATGTTCCTGAATAATCGAGTAGCTGATAGCCAAACCCAGACCCATTCCATAGCCTACTTCCTTGGTTGTAAAAAACGGATCAAAAATTTTCAATTTGTCCTTTTCGTTTATTCCTTTACCGGTATCTCTTATAGAAACGCTTACCCAACCTGATGACACACTGGTTTTAACTGTTATTATACCCTGTTTATCTTCAATGGCATCAATAGCATTACTTATTATATTCATTAATACCTGGTTAAGTTTTCCTGGATAACATTCAACTTCAGGTATATTAAGATTGTAATCCTTAAGTATTTTGATATGGTTTTTATACTTGTTTTTTAATAATATCAGCACACTATCCAATTCTTCATGCAAATTTGCTTTTTTCCAGTCTTCAGCTTCTATTCTTGAGAACCTGCTTAAACCCGCAATAATCTCACTTATACGGGATGCCCCCAGTTTGATGTCTTTAAGCGTTTCGGAAATTGCTTCAAAAGCTACATCAAATTCATGCGTTTGCTTAAGTTCCTGAATTCTTTTTATAATATCATTATTCTGAAACTTTATGCTTAATGAGTTAATTCCATCCATTACAGATTTAATATCATCGTAATCTTTCATTATGCTGTTTACTCCGGCATAAACAAAATTCACGGGATTATTAATCTCATGTGCGATCCCCGCCATTAAGATACCCAAAGATGCCATTTTCTCAGATTGGATTATATGAGCTTGCGCTTTTTTTAATTGTTCAAGTGTTGATTCCAGTTCTTCTTTGTTTTCATGAAGATTTGCATTTACAAATGCTAATTTTTTATTAGTATCTTTTAACTCCGAATTTAATTTTTCAATTTTTCTCGATCTTTCTTTTAATTGAATATTTATTTCTTCAAGATTTTTTGCCTGGACTTCCAGTTTTGTTTCGGCCAGCTTTTTTTCAGTGATGTCTCTTCCAATGCCAACTATATTTACAATTTCCCCCATACTGTTTTTCAATGGGACCTTGGTAGTAAGAAGGTAAATCTGTTTACCCGTTTTATCTGTGCTGAGTTCTTCCCTGTTGGTCATGGTTAAACCGGTTTTCAGAATATGATCCTCATCTGCAAAATATTTATCAGCGTATCGCTTGTCGTAAAAATCAAAATCATTTTTCCCGGTTATATCACTCAACTTTTTCTTATTCAGATGTCTTAAGAGACTTTTATTAGCATTTAAAAATCTGCATTCTTTATCTTTTATATAAATGAAGTCAGGAATATTATCAATAATAGTTCTTAATTGATTTCTTTCAAATTGCAAAATCTCATTTTGATTTTTTAATTCTATCGATTGAAATTTTATTTCTTCCGTTCTATTATAGACTATCTCTTCCAGATGGTTTTTATATTTGTCCAGCTCCGCAATGGTCCTTTTTAAATCACTGATGTTTCTGATTGCAGCAACACGAACTTTTTTGTTTCTAACTTTTGCACTCCTAGATTCAATCGAAATGGGTATGATAGTACCGTTTTTATGAATCGCTTCAACTTCATAATGGGCTGTGTTTTCTTTGATATTATTTTGTATGAGTTGATGGTATTTAAAGGGGATCAGCCTTTCAAACAAATTCATCCCTAAAAGTTCTTCTCTTGAATAACCAATTTGTCTTTCGAAAGATAGATTACAATCACTAATAATACCGTTTTCGTGTATTAAAATACCTTCAAAGGTTAAATCTGATAACATTTTAAAGCGTTCTTCACTCTCTCTAAGCGCAATTTCAGTATTAATTCGTTCGGTAACATTAATACCTATTGATAATATTCCTGCAAACTTTTTTTCAGCATCAAATATCTCACTGTTGTACCATTGCATCCATATTCTTTTGCCTTTTTTGGTGATGTTTTCGTTTATGTTATATTCATTTGATTTGGTTTTAAAAATTACATCCCTGATTAATGCTTCCAGATTTCTTCCGGTACTCTCAATTTTTGGTACAATGGTCTCATAAAGGTTTTTACCTATAACTTCTTCTTTTTTGAAACCAAAAATATATTCTGAATTGCCAGTAAAATCGGTGATTGTTAAATCCTTATCGAATTTAACTATTGCAACATTTGCCAAATTGACTATTTGCTCATAATATTCTTCACCTTTTATCTCGGATTCCTTACTCATCTATCATATAGTATATTTAAAATTAAATTAGTTTATTAATAAATTCCAGAATATTTTTTGTTTAAATGGGATTTAACGAAAAAATAAAATCATTTTTGAAAATCAGATACTCTTGGAATCAGAATTAATTTTCACTTATTCTAAATATACAAAAACTAAATTAATGGTTCAATAAAATTTTTACTATTGAAAATTGATATAAAATCAATAATACTATCTTCTAATATTTAAATGTTTATGGTAGGTGCACATAAGTTAGTCTGTTACCCTTAAATCATCAAATAGGTATTTAAGACATATAATCCGATAATACTTTCTTTATAGACTATTCGATACTCCCCAGGATAAAAGCAGATAGAATTATTCAACAATTAACTTAAGTTCACTTAATATATCTTTTGTGATTTCGTACCGTGCCTTCTGAAATTTAGCATAATTTTCAGTTTTGTAATTCATGGCAAAAAAATAAGGCGTATCCCCTTTTTCAATGTATCCAACGAGCCATATAATTAACTCTGTGTCGGTTAATGTTCCGGCACCGGATTTCCCGCTGAGTTTATAGTTATCTGTTTGTTCAAGAATAATAATGTCTTTAACAATATCTGTTGATTCTTTTGATACCGGCAACTCGTAATAGTATAATTTTTTTAAAAAATCGATTTGCTGATTTGCGCTGATTCTAAAATTCCCCGCTAACCAGAATCGCGTGGGCGGCCCGGTTAAGTTTTTATTTCCGTAATCAAAAACGTTTATATATTCCTGGTATTTTTCTATGCCAATTTGTTCTGCAAAACCTATATGAACCCATACACAGGAATATTTCATAGCCGTTTTTAGTGTCTGGTCCTGATTCCAGGGTTGATTTGGCCATACGTGCCCATCCCATTTAATAATCTGGTTCGTGTCTTTTACAATTTTTTCTTCAAGGGCTATAATCGAATGCGGAATTTTAAAGGTTGATGCCGGCAGGTATCCCGAATCACAAAGATTGGGGTTGTATTTTATATATTCATTGTCAGCCGGGTTGTACAACACATAACAGCCATCAACTCCATACTTGTTAAATTGCTCTTTAAAATCTTTCTCAATTACTTGCTGGGCGATCCCCAATTGAAAAAATAATCCCATAGTAAATATCAATAATATGTGTTTCATGGCTGATAGATTTTAATGGCTGTCTGAGCTTTTTTATTTCCGAAGAACTCTGCTGGTTAATCTTCTTATACTTGCAAAACACTAAAATAACTCAATTAAATAGAAAGAACTGTTTGTTTTAAACAAATTCTTTCCCCGATAGATTCAAATCGGCTTAAACATATTATCTTTAATACTGTTAAAGTTGCAGGTTTTTAGAAGTCAAAATATTATAATTTTATCCGAAACCATGGGGAAAAAAGAAGCTTTCAGAGAAAGTATTATAAACGGTTATCAATGTAAAGGAGAATTTCTTCTGCTCGGAGGAGCTATGCTCGATGGTGAATGTATTCCCGAAACCTATGTAAAAGTACCTTTAAAAACAATAAACCGGCATGGATTAATTGCCGGTGCAACGGGTACCGGAAAAACAAAAACACTGCAGGTTATAGCTGAACAGCTTTCAGAAAACGGGGTACCCGTAATTATGATGGACCTTAAAGGTGATTTGAGCGGCCTGGCCCAACCCGGTGAAGTAAAAGAATTTATTACTGAACGGCATGCTAAAATCGGATTTCCATACCAGGCAAAACCGATGCCTGTGGAACTTATGACCATATCCAACGGTAACGGGGTAAAGCTGCGGGCAACAGTCACTGAATTCGGACCGGTTCTTATTTCAAAATTAATGGAACTCAGCGATGCACAATCCGGGGTAGTTTCCATGTTATTTAAATATTGCGATGACAATAAATTACCCCTGGTGGACCTGAAAGATTTTAAAAAAATTCTTCAGTATTCCATTAATGAAGGAAAAGAAGCCATCAGTTCGGAATATGGAGCAATTTCTTCTGCATCGGTAAATACCATTATTCGTAATATTATTGAACTGGAACAACAGGGCGCCGATCTGTTTTTTGGCGAACCCTCGTTTAATGTGGACGATTTATTAAGGCTGGATAATAACGGTAACGGATACATATCCATAATACGGCTAGTGGATATTCAAAACCGTCCGAAACTTTTTTCCACATTTATGCTCAGTCTGCTGGCAGAAATATATGCTTCATTTCCCGAACAGGGCGATAGCACAAAACCCAAACTTGCTATTTTTATTGACGAAGCCCATCTTGTATTTAGTGAAGCTTCAAAAACCCTGACCGATCAGATTGAAAGTATTGTGAAGCTTATTCGTTCCAAAGGTGTAGGAATCTTTTTCTGTACACAGAATCCTTCAGATATTCCGGAAGATGTACTTGGACAATTAGGGCTGAAAGTGCAACATGCTTTGCGTGCATTTACGGCAAAAGATAGAAAAGCCATAAAACAAACCGCCGAAAACTATCCCGTTTCCGGGTTTTATAAAACGGATGAAATCCTCACCTCCCTGGGAATTGGAGAAGCCCTGGTAACCGCGCTTAATGAAAAAGGTATTCCTACCCCTCTGGCCGCTACTTATCTCAGAGCACCTATGACACGAATGGATGTGCTTACAGAACAGGAAATCAGTACCCTGGTAAAAAAATCGGAACTGGTGCGGATTTATGATCAAACAATTGACGGGGAAACAGCTTATGAGATTTTAATGGAAAAGATAAATGCCGCACAAGATAAAGCACAACAGGTGAATCCGGAAGAAGAAAAAAAGACCGTGAGGTCAGGGGGAACAGAACCAAGTATGATAAAACAATTAAGTAAAAATACTATGGTTCGGCAGGTTGGACGCACGGTTGCCCGTGAACTTGCCCGTGGATTTCTGGGAGCGCTTGGGGTAAGTACCACCACCCGGCGGAGAAGAAGATAAAAACATACGATTTGAAAATCAAAACTTAATTTTATTCAATGTATTAAAGCGGCTTTTAATAAAATATTCCTTTCACTATCCGCTTATTTGAATGATTTGGACCAACATTCCCAACTTGAACATAATATATTTTAAATTTTTTAGGCCACTGTTAATGGGGGGCCTGTAATATCCATGTCACACTCCTTAAAAACTCTTATTATTTCTTCTTTAGACGGAGGTATGGTCCAGGAATCCGTGATCCTAAAAAAATCTTCCATTTTTCCTGCAGGCATGTATGATACAATTACTTTACCCTTTTCCGATAGTTGAGCAAACGCATGCTGAATGTTTCTGGGAAGGAATATTGTATCCCCTGGTTTCATCTGAAATTTTTCCTCACCTACCTGAAACAGATATTCGCCTTCGACAATATAAAAAAACTCGTCCTGGTAAAGATGAATATGCAATGGAGGGCCTCCATTGGGAGTAAAACCGTTTTGCTCAAACACCGCGATGGCTCCATCCGTATCTTTTGAAGATATTTTAATATCGAGCACGTTTAATGTAACTCCTTTCATTTTAAAATGCCTGCCAAATCTAGCTTCACCAGCGCTAACTTTAAAACCATTATTTGTTCTTGTTTTGATTTGGGCAGCCAGCTTAACCATTGAAGTAAAAGGAAAAAACAAAAATGCTGAAAGTATAAATTTTCCCCGTTGCATTTCTTTTGTTTTGGTTTATATTCCAGCTATAACAACTATTCGCCGTTTAAGTTATGTCTGTATTCAGCATTTCACTAAAACATGTTGTTTTATCCTGGTACAGGTAAATAATATATTGATTGGATATCTGGTATTTGTATTTTATTTTAGCATAACAAACCAGTCAAAAATCGAAGTCATAATTTTTTCTGAACTGCTATCAAAAATGTCTACGTTAACGTTAATAATTACCCGCCTTCTGGTATTTAGTTCATTAATAATTTCATCTGTTTTTGAATTTACAAAATTTGCCTTTGAAAAGATTGTCCCGTTTCCCGGTTTGCTGTATTTTATTTCAACTTTTCGTACTAAAGGAATAATATCTAGATTATAATCGCAGAACTGATTTAGCAGGAACTCGCCACTTGTTGCTTCGGCAAGTGCAAAGAGAGAACCTGCATGTAACGTGCCGAGATGGTTCAGTAATTCTTTTCTTTCTTCGAGTTTCAATATAAATCCATCATTATTTACGGATTTTTTAAGACCAAGATATTTGTTAAATGGTATTTCAAGTACATTCATTTTATTTGTTTTATATAGTGAGAATTCCTTAAGTATCTGTACTTAAATTTTTTAAATTTCACCAGTTTTAAATCGATTAATCCTGAAATTAAGAATTATTACAATATTTTTATATTTATTGAAATTGTTTTTTACCATTCATCATCACAAGGAACACTGAAGGTGGTATTCTCAGAATATTTTCGGTATTAATATGTAAATGATTTTTAAACAGTCGGAAACCAATAATACTTATATTCCCATAATATGAATACGAATATCCAAAATCTTTTTTGTGTTTCTTCTATTACGAACTAACTTTTTTAAGAATGAAAACGTATAGGCTATTTTCAGGTCATTAAAACTAAAATCTTCGAATGGATAAATTGACCGTTATTGCATATATTTTAAAAGTTACAGTATTAACAGTTGTGCCCCTTATTATTATTAACGCAGGGGGATATATCAAATTGAATAGTTACGAAAAACGAAAAAACACCTACCCCATTCAAAACAATCAATTGCTGTATTTAAGCACATGGAATCTTTTTTCATAAAGGTTAATAATTTGATTTAATGTTTACATAATTATTGTTATATATTTAAAAGAAAAAAAATGAATCCGATTTTGTTGTTTGCGATAATTTTAGTAGGGATTGTAGCTGTATTGGCTCCGATAATTTTGGTGGTTTATAAAAACTCAATTATGTCTGTTATTGGTTTGTCACTTATGTTAATTACAGCTTCTGTCGGAATGTTAGCCTATACTTTGGCTTTAAGCGGATTATCGCAGTTAATCTGGGAATTACCAGTAGGTGTGGTCATTATCTTTGGTATTCTTAGTTATCTGAAAGCAAAACTTATCAATCCTTTGAGGTCTATAACAAATGATATATCAAATAAATTAACCCAGGGCCAGCTAAATTTTTTATTTGATAAAACCTTGTTAAACCGAAACGATGAACTTGGCAAAATTTCCGTTTCCCTTGATAGTATGAAAAAACAAATGAATTCTATTATCACAGAAATATTAACAATTTCAGATAACATTTCCCTTTCAGCCAACCAGCAGAGTTCTTCTTCGGTTCAGATTTCACAGGGCGCTTCTGAGCAGGCTTCATCCACCGAGGAAATATCTTCATCGATGGAAGAAATGGTGAGCAATATTCTTCAAAACACGGAAAATTCACAACAAACAGAAAAAATCTCTGCAAATGCATCGCAAGGTATGTCGGTAATGAATCAGACAGGCAGAAAGAGCTTAGAATCTATAAATATTATTGCAGAAAAAATTACCATCATCAACGATATTGCATTTCAAACGAACTTATTGGCCCTGAATGCAGCTGTAGAGGCAGCCCGGGCAGGTGAACACGGCAGAGGATTTGCCGTGGTGGCCGATGAGGTCCGAAAACTTGCAGAAAGAAGCAAACATGCTGCAGACGAAATTCAAACCTTGTCAAAAGAAAGTTTAAAACTAACAGCAAATTCATCGAACCTCTTGGATAACCTGTTACCTGAGGTTCAGAAAACCACCCAGTTAGTGCAGGAAATTGCTTCGGCAAGTACTGAGCAAAGTGCCGGGGCCGATCAGATTAACAATGCTATTCAGCAGTTAAATACTATTACCCAGCAAAATGCTGCTGCTTCAGAAGAACTGGCAACCAGTTCTGAAGAGCTGGCAGCACAGGCTGACAGCCTTAAACAGTCAGTTTCATTTTTCCAGGTAGAAAATAACGCTATTTCATCCAAAGTAACAAACCGGAACATACCCAATACAAAAACAAAGCCCAGTGGTAACGTAAAAACAAAACCCGACACTGGAAAGGTGCAAAAAGTGGAAATAAACCTTGATAATGGTTCTATATCAGATAAAGATTTTGAAAAGTTTTAACAAATATTTCGTAATCCAATGAAAAGAATAGTAATTGTTGAAGATTTCAACACTTCACGTCAGATTATCAAAAAGACACTTGAAAAAAAGGGATACAAAGTAGAAGAAGCTTCAGACGGGCGGGAAGCCCTGAAATTTTTCGATGGAAGTCCTGTTGACCTGTTAATAACGGACTATAATATGCCGAATATGGACGGGGCTGCGCTTATTGAATATGTTAGGGCAAAGAATGAATATAAGTACATTCCGATCCTGATGCTCTCTACCGAAACCAACATTTCAAAACAAAACCGCGCCAGGGATGCAAAAATTACAGCCTGGATCAGAAAACCATTCGCTGTAGATGAGTTTACCAAAATAATCGAAAAAGCCCTCAGGTAATGGATGAATTTATTGAAAGTTTTATTGCTGAAGCAAACGAACTAATTATCCAGCTCGAAAAAGATTTATTAAATCTCGAAAAAAAACCACGGGATAAAGAATTAATAAATTCCGTTTTCAGGGTTATGCATACCATTAAAGGCGCCGCAGGTATGTTTGGATTTACAGACATGCAAAATCTCACTCATGAATTTGAGAATGTCTTTGACAATGTAAGGAAAGAAAAATTGGAGGTCAGCGCTGATCTGATCGATATTACCTCCAAAGGCATTGATATTATGCTGGCATTATTAAAGAAAGAGGATGTAAAGGAATCCATGCAGCAGGTTATTCAACAACTCAAAAATGACTTTTCTTCAGGTAGCGAAGAAACAACCATAAAAGAAGAGCTAAAGGATAAAACTAACAACGCTAAAGAAGTGTACAATTGCTACTGTATTTTTCTTAAACCTGATAAAGGAATATTTGAAAGAGGCATAGATCCTGTCAGCGCAATTGAAGAATTACAGGAACTCGGAACAAATAAAATAGTTCTTCGCGAAAATGGCATTCCATGGGAAAAGCAAAAGTCCGGCAAGGTATGTCAGGCCCAATGGGAAATATACCTGAAAAGCAAATCTCCGGCTTTAAGTGTGGAAAATGTTTTTATGTTTTTCGACCAGGATGAATTTATTATTGAACCCTATATTAATTTTTCTTTTATTGACGATTCCCAATTTGTAAAATCTTCTGCAGACTTTTATTCCGGCGCAGAAGAATTGAAAAAGAAAGTTAGGCACTATTTCGACAATATGGACCCGGAAACAGAAGTTGAAAATTCAGAACAGGTAATTGAAGAACCACCTTCAGATGACAATAACCCGGTAGATGCAGAGAAAGAATCATTAAATAAAAAATCCAGAACCGATAGCGATACAACTATTAACGTTTCTTCGGCTAAAATTGACGAATTGCTTAACCTTGTGAGCGAGCTTGTAACTGCAACAGCAGGACTGCTGGATCATACAAAAAGGCTAAAGGATATCCCGTTAACCGATACGGTTGAAAATATTGAAAAGCTTACAAAACAATTTCGCAATAATGCCCTGGATTTAAGATTAATTCCGGTAGGTACCTTACTAAACAAATTTAAGCGTCAGGTTCGCGATCTTTCAAGAGAATTAAATAAAAAGGTAAACCTTATTATTGAAGGGCAGGATACTGAAATAGACAAAGCCATTTTAAAAGCTATCGAAAGCCCACTGATGCATATTATCAGGAACAGCATAGACCATGGCGTTGAGTCTGCTGAAGAACGGGCAGCTTCAGGAAAAAATAAACTAGCTACACTTAAAATTACTGCATTTTATTCGGGAGCCAATGTAATAATTCAAATACACGACGATGGCCGGGGAATAAACCTGGAAAAGGTACAACAATGCGCTATAGAAAAGGGATATATACAAAGCGGCCAGCAGATTACCGATCAGGAACTGTTAACTTTGATTATGGAACCCGGATTTACCACCAGTAAAAATGTAAGTATGGTATCCGGGAGAGGCGTGGGAATGGACTTTGTTCGAAAACAACTGAATGAGGTAAGCGGCAGTATTGAAATTGATACCGAAAAAGGCCTGGGAACCTACATTACACTAAAACTGCCAACAACCCTTTCGATTATAGACACACTGATGATTGAGGTTGAGAATTCAAATTATCTCCTTCCTCTTCTGGAAGTGGAATATTGTTTTAAAGAAAAAAAATCTGTGATTTATGGTAATAATAACAGATTCCTGAGGTATAAGGATGAAATGGTTCCTTTTATTTCTCTCCGTGAAAAGTTTAAATTTAACATGCATCAAAACGAGGATGAAATGGTTGTTATTATAAATAAATTTAATCAACGATATGCCCTTATCGTTGACAAAGTGGTTGGCGAACAGCAAACGGTAATAAAAAGTCTGGGAGAACTATTTATCAGACAACCCTATTTTTCAGGAGGAAATATAATGGTCGATGGCAAACTTGCGCTAATTCTCGATACCAATTATCTTTTTAGCAGAAACATATTGAACTAAAAAATAATCCATGAGCAAATCAGGTTTAGAAGATAAAAATCACTTTATTAATTTCAGGTTAGGCAATGAAAATTTTGCAATTTCAGTATTTAAAGTAATTGAAATTATTAATAACAGACCGCTTACCAAAGTACCAAATTCATCAACATTTATTAAAGGGGTTATTAATTTTCGGGGTGAAATTGTGCCCATTATAGATATGCACAGACGGTTTAATATGAATGAAAAAAATGATCCGGAAGGCATGATCATTATTGTTGATATTGATTCAAACAACAACAGTTTACATATGGGGTTACTTGTTGATGAAGTTGAAGATATCATTAAATTTGAATATAAAGATATTCGCAAATCACCGGAAATGGGAATTAATTACGATATTAATTTTGTGGATGGGGTTGTGGACATTAAATCCCAATTTATTATGGTTCTCAATGTAGATAAAGTTTTAAATAAGGCTGAAATCGCTGAGGGAATTACTATTGCTGAGGCCGATCTCAAAAATAACGTTTAGTTATCAATTATAAAGTAACACATTTAACATTATTATTTATATACCCGGAAGTATTTAATTTCATAGTTTAAAATAACATATGGCTACCGTAATATAAGGCAGTAATTATAAAAATTGTAATATTATAAACCGGGAAAATAAATAAACGGATTTTCAGGCAGCCAGAAATTATTTTAAATTTTTATTGAAAATTACTCTATCATGGCGCTAATGAATAAAAATATCCTGATTGTTGATGACTTTAAAACCAATATCATTTATTTAAAGTCTATTCTTGAAAAAGAAGGATATTTGATTTTTTCCTGCAGTAATGCTATTGAAGCCTCTAAAATAATAGAAGAAGAAAAATTCAACCTGATTTTACTGGATGTTGTAATGCCCCGGAAAGATGGATATGCTGTGTGCTCTGATCTGAGAAAAAAGGGGGTAAATTTAGAAACCCCGGTAATTTTTATTACCTCAATGAACGACGAAGAAAGCATTATCAAAGGATTTGAAGCTGGAGGCCAGGATTTTATAACCCGTCCGTTTAAAAATAAGGAGCTGTTGGCCAGGGTGAATACACACATCGAATTGGTTGATAAAAGAAATGAATTACTGGAGCTGAATAAAAATCTTGAGCATATTGTCTCTGAAAGAACCAAAGCATTAGACAATGCATTGCAGAACTTAACCCGTTCGTATATGGAACTGGAAGAAGCCCAGAAAGAGCTTGAATCGCTTGACCAGGCCAAGGAATATTTTCTAAGAATAATTAGTCACGAAATACGGACCCCTTTAAACGGCATACTTGGATTTAGTGATATTCTGGCCGAATTTAGCAAAGGGGAAGATTTTGCCGAATACCTTACTTTAATGCAAATATCTGTAAAAAGACTTGAAAAGTTTAGTTTAAGGGCCCTGCTGATTACTGAACTTAATACAGGCAGATACCCTGTAACACTTCATCAGATTAATCTTAATAAAATTATTAAAGAATCTGTTAGTAAACTGGATTCAGAAATGCGTAAAAGAAAAATTTATGTTGAATATTCGGAGGCTGATACCATAGTTAATGCAGAAATTAAACTTGTTGAAGATGTATTTTTAATTGTACTCGAAAATGCCTTAGAACATTCTGCAGACGAAGGTAAAATACAGATCCGGGGTTCTGAAGACAGGGATAATCTTACACGTATTTCAATTTCAATTGAAGGAAAAGGATTTCCGGAATCCTATCTTAACGCAGGTAACAGTCGATTTTATAAAAAGAATCTTATTAACGAAAAAGCTTCTATCGACCTATACCTGGCCGAACTTATTATGAGCGCCATGCAGGGAAAAATCCACGTATACAATGCCGCCAATAACGTAGCCTGCATTGATCTGTTTTTTAATAATAAAAAAAATAAACCGGAAACAATAACACTCGTATAGTAAATAAAATTTAATTTAATGTTGCATTGTCACTAACTTTAAAGAAGCATAATAGAAAATCCGGATGAAAAAGAAAGTTTTATTTGTTGATGATTCTTTGAGTATTCGCGAGATCGTTAAATATACGCTCGAGATTGAAGGCTATGAAGTATTATTGGGCAATAATGGGAAACATGCACTCGATTATCTTAACGGACAAAATATTGATGTAATTATTACCGATTTACATATGCCCGAGATGGATGGTATAGAATTTATAAAAAAGATCAGAAAGATTCCGGTATATATGCATACGCCGATATTGTTCCTTACTACCGAATCGCAGATAAACAAAATAATGGAAGCCAAAGCTGCAGGCGCCACAGGTTGGATCACCAAACCCTTTTTACCTGCCAGGTTGATTGAAACCATTAGAAAAATTATAACATGATATTTAATAAATAGAATATGCAAACACAAACAAATACTGAAATAAATTCCTATTTGTCCATCAGAATAGGTGCCGAATTATTTGCCATAAATGTTAAAAATATTCTGAATATTCTAGAAATATCAAAAATAACAAAGATCCCGAAATCCCCCGATTATATTAAAGGAGTAATTAATTACAGGGGCAGTGTGCTTCCGGTAATCGACAGCAGGTTAAAGTTTAATATTGAGGAACTCGGATATACACCAAATACCTGCATTGTGGTTATTGAATTGCACATGGGAAAAGAGCTGCTCAGTATTGGCGCTATTGTTGACGAAGCAAAAGAAGTACTTCAGATAAATGATCGTAATATATTGCCCTTTCCGGGTATTGGAACATCATATAAAACAGAATTCCTGAAAGGAATGAGCAAATGGGAAGACGGATTTATAATGATCCTTGATGTTGAAAAAGTGTTTGCCGACAATGAGATAATAGATATTCAAAGCATAGCAAAAGATATTGATAATCCGGTTACCTATTAAAACAATTCCCGAGGTTACCAGCAAATAACTGATCCCTTATCGTGTATATGAATACCTCTGAAAATACGGGCTTTTCCTTTAAAGCTGAATTGAATACGAAAGAATTCAACCGTCTGAGTAAGTTCATCATGACGGAATATGGAATAAAAATGCCGCCCGAAAAAAGAATCATGCTTCAGAGCCGGCTTCAAAAACGGCTTAAAGCACTTCAAATGAATAGCTTCAAAGAATACGTTGAGTATTTATTTTCCGATGCTAACCATAACGAAGAAGTTATTCATATGATGGATGTGGTAAGTACGAATAAAACAGATTTTTTCAGAGAATCGGTACATTTCGATTTTCTATTATCCAAAGGAATTTCAACTCTTGCCAATGATATGCAGGAAAAGAACATTAATATCTGGAGTGCTGGTTGTTCAAGCGGAGAAGAAGCATACACCATCGCTTTTACAATGTCTGAATATATTGAAAACAATCCGGGTATTGATTTCTCCATTACCGCATCCGACATTTCAACCAAAATGCTTAACATAGCTTCCTGCGGAATATTCCATGAAGACAGAGTCTTAAATATCCCGGTAAGCATTAAAAAGAAGTATTTTTTACGAAGTATTAACAGGGATGAGAAACGTGTAAAAATTGTTACAGACATTAGAAAAAAAGTGACATTTTACCGCCAAAACCTCTTATATCTTCCAATGCCATCAAAGCCAATATTTCATATTATTTTTTGCAGAAATGTACTGATATATTTCGACCGAGAAAATCAGTTTAAGATACTTACAAGTTTGTGTAATCATTTAAAGCCGGGTGGCTTTCTTTTCCTCGGACATTCAGAGTCAATTGCAGGTTACGATTTACCGGTAAATAATATTCAGCCGACAATTTTTAGAAAAAACTAAAATTAATATAATGGACCCTTCTAAATTATCCAGAGAAGAATTAATCCTCGAACTGCAAACAAGGCTTCAGGAGAATGAATTACTGAATCAGCAACTCGAACAAATGGATCGTTCACTGCTGGAGGTAAATAAAAAATTAGCCGATTCTGAATCGCTTAAGAGCCATTTTATTTCTAATGTTACCAATGAAATTAATAATCCTTTTACATCAATACTGGCACTTGCAGAAAATATTTTAAATGTTGATAAGGAAGAATGGAAAAAAGTAATTTCAATGGTTTCTTTAATTCATACCGAAGTATTTAATCTTGATTTTCAGCTTAAGAATATTTTTACTGCCGCAAAGCTTGAAGCAGGCGAAATAATTCCTGAAATTTCGCGGGTTAACATCAGCCGGCTTATTGATGATCTTATTGAATCGTTCAAATATGAAGCCCGTCATAAAAACGTAAAAATTAAATATATCAATTCTAATGAAGCATCTGAAGACCCAATGTTTTTTAAGACAGATGCTCAAAAAATCTATTTGCTGTTGTGTAACCTGTTAAGCAATGCCATTAAATTCAGCTACGATAATGGGAATATTATCATCACTTCAAAAAAAGAAAACAATACCCTGATATTATCTGTTCAGGATTTTGGGCAAGGGATATCAAAAGCAAATACTCAAATAATTTTTGACCGGTTCAGAAGAATCGATAGCGGAATAAATACAATCCATCGGGGACACAGTTTGGGGCTTTCGGTTATCAAAGCTATAGTTGATATACTGGAAGGAAAAATCTCATTTATAAGTAAAGCAAAAAAGGGCTCCACTTTTACAATAATTTTTCCGGAATCGGATAAAGAAAGTTATGGCACTTCAGTAAATTCCGGCGAAATATTATTTAACGACGAAAAACTTTGATAAATACTGCAGATAATAATTATAACAGCATTTATTTATACCCGGCTGCACTAATTGTCAGGGATTCGCCTTTTTATGTAACTACCATTTTAGGCTCCTGCATATCCGTATGCCTTTACGACAAAACAAAAAATACCGGAGGTATCAATCACTTTATGCTTCCGTTATGGAATGGCGAGGGATTACCGACACCAAAATTCGGAAATATTGCTATACAAAAGCTTTTGGATAAAATGTGCATTATGGGTTCAAAAAAAGAGCATCTTATCGCCAAAGTATTTGGTGGCGGGGAGGTTATCGAATGCCATTCTCAATTTTTTAATATTGGTAAAAAAAATATTAATATTGCTTTCGAAATGCTCAATGAACTTGGAATCCCTGTAATATCTCAAAGTATTGGAGGAAAACTTGGAAGAAAGATTGTTTTTAATACCCATACAGGCGAAGTTATTCATCGCTTTGTAAAATCTTACGATGGAAAATAAGCTATGGAGTATGCATCCCGCCATAATAAAAAAATTAAAGTTCTTATTGTCGATGATTCAGCGCTGGTAAGGCAAACCTTAACATCTATATTAAAAACCGATCCGGAAATTGAAGTTCTCGGAACAGCCTCGGACCCTTTTTTCGCAGCAAAAAAAATATCTGTTGAAGTCCCTGATGTCATTACCCTTGATATTGAAATGCCTAAAATGGATGGTCTTACATTCCTGAAAAAAATAATGACCCAACATCCTATACCAGTAGTAATTATTTCAAGTTTAACGGAATCCGGTGCTGAAACTGCATTCAAAGCATTGGAATATGGCGCCGTTGAAATTATCACAAAACCTCAGATGCAGACCAAAGAATTTATTGAAGAATCAAAGATCCGGATTTGTGATGCTGTTAAAGCTGCGGCACACTCAAAAATTCAGCGTAAAGCAAACAGGTTAAAACTGCAAGTAGCCGAAAAACTATCTGCAGATGCTGTAATTTCTTTGTCTAAGGATCAGAGCATGATTAAAACTACAGATGTGGTGGTTGTTGTGGGTGCGTCAACAGGTGGAACAGATGCATTACAGGTATTTTTACAGGCTATGCCCTCCGATGCTCCGGGTATTGTAATCGTTCAGCATATGCCCGAACATTTTACCCGTTCTTTTGCAAACAGGCTGGACAGTATTTGCCAGATTGCTGTTAAAGAGGCCGAAAACGGAGATTTTGTTACCTGCGGCCGAGCCCTTATTGCCCCGGGAAATAAGCATACATTACTAAAACGTTCCGGTGCGCGTTATTATGTTGAAGTACAGGAGGGTCCCCTTGTGAATCGGCACCGCCCCAGTGTGGATGTTTTGTTTCGGTCAACTGCAAGGTTTGCGGGCAAAAATGCTGTTGGAATTATTATGACCGGCATGGGAGACGACGGTGCAAAAGGACTTCTTGAAATGAAGCAGGCCGGGGCATATACAATAGCCCAGGATGAAAAGAGTTGTATAGTATTTGGTATGCCAAAAGCTGCTATTAATATGGAGGCTTCTAGTATTGTTCTGCCACTGAATGAAATTTCACGCTTTGTGTATCAGAAACTCACCGGGAAATCACAAAACTTCTAACCCGGAATTTAAATTAATTCCCGGATGCTTACCTTTTTTTATAACTGAATTTAGATGAATTTGGCCGGTTTTGTGTTTTGTTTTTAGCAGCAAAAAATTCCTGTTTTTTTCGTTGCTTTTCTTTTTCAAATTCCTTTTTCTCCTTGTCAGACATTGGCTTTTCTGTTTGGGGAAAAGGATTGTCTTTAACAAGTTCAATCTTCTGATTAATTAATTTTTCAATGTCTTTTAAATACGTATTTTCTTCAGGTTCACAAATGGATATTGCTATCCCTTCTTCCCCTGCCCTGCCCGACCGGCCTATTCTGTGCACATAGGTTTCGGCTATATTCGGAATATCATAATTGATAACATATTTTAGTTTTTCAATATCAATGCCCCGGGCAGCAATATCAGTTGCAACCAATACCCTGATTTCACCGGCTTTAAACTGGGTTAATGCCTTTTGCCTCTGATTCTGGGCTTTGTCTCCATGTATGGCTGCTGTTCTGATTCTATGTTTTTGCAGGTTTCGGGCAATTTTATCAGCGCCATGTTTTGTTTTGGAAAATAATAACACCTGATCAATTTTCTGATCCCGGAGAATATGGAAAAGCAAATCTTTCTTACTCGATTTATTGGTATAATACAGATATTGCTGAATGGTTTCAGCGGTTGATGATACCGGGCTGACATCAACTTTCTTCGGATCTCTTAAAATTTTCCTGGAAAGTTCTACAATATTGTCCGGCATTGTTGCTGAAAAAAACAAAGATTGACGTTTTGTTGGTAATTGTGCAATAATCTTTTTAATGTCATGGATAAATCCCATGTCGAGCATCCGGTCTGCTTCATCAAGAACAAAATATTCTATATCCTTTAATTTTATGAAACCCTGATCAATAAGGTCCAGGAGTCTTCCAGGTGTTGCCACAAGAACATCAATACCTCGCCGTAGAGCATCTGTTTGCGCACCCTGGCTCACACCTCCGAAAATAACCGTATTTTTTATGCCGGTAAATTTACCATAGGTAGTAAAACTCTCTCCAATCTGAATGGCTAATTCGCGGGTTGGAGTAATAATGAGCGATTTGATTTTACGAGTATAGGTATTTTGTTCCCGCTCAAGAAAAAGATGCTGGAGAATTGGAATTGCAAACGCTGCAGTTTTACCGGTCCCGGTTTGGGCGCTGCCTAAAACATCAAATCTATTTAGTATCAGAGGAATCGCTTTTTCTTGTATGGATGTTGGTTCCGTATATTGTTCTTCTTTCAGTGCCTTTATAATCGGCTCAATAATCTCAAGTTCTTCAAATTGCATTATTTATTATTTTATTAATCCTCTTAAAATATTTGTATGAAACTTTTTGGAGGGATATCATTTAAAAGTCCAAAGGTACGCATTATAAATAACTTTATAATTTTACTGCAAGTCCGAATGTAAATATTGGTGCGATCTATAAAAAAATGAAAGCAGATTAATCCTTACCCGGAATATACAAATGCGAACAGCCACTGTGAAATGTTTCTTAAAAGCAGTTAAGCCGACCACTGCAAAAGAAAACACAAGCAAAACTGCCACAAGCTTGTCAAAATGATAAACCTCTGTTCGATAGAAAAATTATTTTCTTAAAAAAATCAGGGATGGAGCAAGCAGCTTTGATAAATGTGAAAAGTTTTCAAACCGGGCCAGCCAAAACAATTAGCGCGGTTGGACATAACGGTTGGCAATAAGAAACGTAGGGCATATCGAAGCACCTACCTATCAAGTTACCAAGCCGTTTATTAAATGTTATATCGTTCAAATTTAGCACTTTCCGCCCTATGTTTTTTATTGCGTGTGCCTGTTGCACAACTAAAAATACACTATAAAAATAAAAGCACAAAACTTTGTTAAAAAACAAGGCTATATTGTTGATATCT
>JAFGSZ010000091.1 GCA_016934395.1 Bacteroidales bacterium | reverse complement strand
TAAAATCAAATTCTTTAACAATAATTGTGAATTAATATCAGTTTTGCTCTATGCCCTTTGCTCTTAGCTCTAAGCCCTTAGCCGTTTAAGAGTTCGTTCGGGTGATGGCACAGGGCTTCTACCTTCTCCCGATAAATCGGGATTCGGTGGACAGGCAGGCAAGATTCCAAATTTAGAATTTTCGCTTTATTCTCCGTATAGTGTGTTATCATTCCCCTGCAGGATGTCCTTGATTATAATTCTTAATCGTGATCCAAACCATTGCGGATCAGGGGCCTGATCAATCCAATTAATATCAGTCAGTCTTTCCATAGGAAACTCATCCAGAATTTTTGCCGTTTCCGGCGGACTCACCCATAAATCTTTTTCAGCGGCTTCGGAAATGACTGATGTCCAGTTAAATGAATATTTTATGGATATAAATACAATGTCGGCAACATCTTTAGCTTCAAGCCGGGGAAGAGCAGTAATTTTATTAATAAGAATATTTACCGGCGTATCTGTAAGCCGGTAGATTTTTGTTAAGACAGGCTCTCCTGATCTGTAAATAACGTCATTGACAAAATCAAGTTTCAGCATACATTGACTCTCCGGGATATTGATACGGACAAATCCTTCATCAGCCTGTATAATTTGCGGTTTCAGCCTGATCTCCGGCAAACTTTTGACAACAGTATCAACCTGAGATTTAAAATTTTCTGAGCCGTTTACAAAAAAATCCAGGTCGTCTGAATATCTGTGATTCAAATATGCCCTGCTCAGTGCTGTGCCTCCCGTCAGATAAAAATCAACAGGCAGCCGTCCCATCATCTTAAGCACTTTATTCTGCAGGGGATACAATATATTTCGATAATAGTCTTTTTGCATTATAATAATACTTGCGTCGTGACCCGGGAAAAAGACGGTTGATTGTTTTGTCATCCAGAAATCCCATAAGATTATCAGCTCCTCCTGAAAGCCTGATCAATTCATACCAGCCCAGAGTATTCAGAGCCCGCAGTAAAATTCGCTCATCACCAAATGCTTTTACAGGATCATTAATAAATTCATCCACAGCCTTTTGTCTGGCATCAGGAGGTAAATCCCAGAACATCACGTTTATCTTATTTTCGATTGATTTCTGCATATTCTTTTCTATGTTATAAAGATATAAATAATTGTTTAATCTGGTTTTGGGAATGCACGGTACAGGAAAAAGAGGCTGGTCACCCTTCGGGTGATTGAGGATTGGCTTCGCCGAGCTCGCCTTTGGCTCGGTTGCGGATTTTTTAAAAGAAATGATAGTGCCAGGTGGGGAACTTTTTTTGTACGCGGTGCGAGCCCTGTGAAATATTGCCCGTGCGTGGGCTTTGTGCTATTTCACAGGGCGGGGTGCGGGGCACACACAGCAATTAACTGAAAAGCGGAAATTTGCGATACATTTTCATTAATTTAATAGTCTCTGGTTTGAGTCTGGTTTTTACAAATTCTTTTAAACCGGTATCTACTAATTCACCAAGGCCATTTAACAATGTTTTTGAATTTATACTCTCGACTTTTGCAATGCACAGATCAAGATATTCTATGAATTCCCTGTTCATTCGTTTTTCGACAATGAATTTGTTGACAGGAGTTTTTTGATTCATAAAATAATAAATGTCAAAAATATCGCGATTGGTAAATATTTTCCTGTCGAGCAAAGCACATAGCTTGTGAGCAAACATATCAGGTTTAATCATTACATTCATTGGAATTCCGAGATAGTTTTTAATTTCATAACTGTCAGCAAACTCCCTGTTCGAAATTTCAATTTTAAGATTTCTTTCAAAAGCGTCATAATCCATTACCAGTAACAAACCAAAATACTTATCTGCTTCATCCTTAATTGTACCATATTTAAGGAGTATCGATTTTATTTTATTATATACCGAAATACTTTTATCCCGGTTTAACAGGTTAAAATCAAGATCTACCGAAAAACGGGGCAGCTCATAAAAAAGCATCTGTGCTGTTCCTCCCTTAAATCCCAGTGATGCTGCAAGTTCTATGTCGGAATAAATATCTTTCAACACAGAAATCAGAAAAAACTTATGTTTATTAATATCAGGCATCTTTAAAAAAAGTCAGGCACTCGTTTATTTAGTTTTTTTGACTGGTATATTGGCAGTAAATTATAAATAATTTCCTTCTTAAGACTGTGTGCCGAATCAAGGTAAGTCTCAATATTCAGATAAATTGAATCCAGGAATGCCCGTTCGGGAATTGCAATATTAATCCCGTTATCATTTCTGGTTATCCCTGAGGTATTATATAATATGTCATTTTTTATTTTGTGGTATATTAATGAAATACTGCCTGCATTTATTGTACGGCTTAAGTAGCTGACACTTGTTATCTGACTTGAATATTGAAAGATAATGCCCGATTTCTGCAATACATATTCAAGAGAAATATATGAAGGTGCGTATATTTTGCATGCAAGCTCTTCAGGAGAATAATTGTCTTTTGTATATATGCCCCGTCTTATATTTCTTAATTTACCTCTGCTCACAAAATAATGTATTCTCCGTTTAAGTCGTTTAAAATCCGGCTCATTAACAAGCAGTGCAATTTCCTGTAAAGTAAAAACAGTTCTTTTGTCCTTATATATTTCAAAAATAAAGTCTTTACTCATCTGTAATTATTACAACTCAAAATATAAACTAAAGGTTGTGTTTTTTGTTACCTTTAGTTCACTAAACTACACATAAATTTTGAATAATCCAAATGTTCCAGCAATTCTTCAATTGCCTCATCCATTGACTTCATCCGGT
>JAFGSZ010000013.1 GCA_016934395.1 Bacteroidales bacterium | reverse complement strand
ACTAATAAAAATACGGAGAATTTTTCCTCGGTTACCTTAGAACTTCAAAATACAAATTGGAGGGATAGTGATGAAAATTGTTCGGCTTTTCAGCAATATATAGTGTCGGGAGTAGTTATTGATGCTACCGATGATGAACCTTTACCCGGAGTAAATATTATGATCAAAGGCACAAATAAAGGAGTGATAACTGATCTAAATGGAAAATACTCCCTGGGAATTGATGATCCGGATGCTGTTTTAGTCTTTTCTTTTATAGGTTATCTTACCGAAGAAGTACAAATAAATGGGCAAACAGAAATTAATATTAGCTTGACACTTGATATTATAGGCCTTGATGAAGTCGTTGTTATTGGTTATGGATCAATGAAAAAAAGAGACCTAACGGGAGCGGTAGCAAGTATAAAAAGTGAGGATTTAAATCAAACAAATCCTGTTTCCTTTGAACAAGGATTGCAAGGTAGGGTATCAGGAGTATTAGTTACACAAAATGACGGAGCTCCAGGAGGAGGAATTTCCGTTACAATTAGAGGCAGTAATTCATTTTCAAATTCTCAACCTCTCTATGTAATTGACGGGGTACCGATAGGCTTTAATAATAGTGATGTTTCACCCGAAACAGGCGATGGGGACATTCAACAAAATAATGCGTTAGCTTTTTTAGATCCAAGAGATATTGAATCTATTGAAATATTAAAGGATGCATCAGCAACTGCTATATATGGCTCACGGGGTGCCAACGGAGTTGTTTTAATTACAACAAAAAAAGGCAAATCAGGTTATATGAAAATAGAAGTGAATACGGAATTAGGACTTAGCAATGTGTCAAATAAAATTGAAGTTATGTCACCTCGGGATTTTGCAAGTTATAAGAATGAAAGTCATTTTTGGACTGAATATTGGAAGGCCGGTGCTCCCGGCGATCCGGAAGATTTTGTTTTTGCTTCCTCACTTCCATATCCTGGAAGCTTAAGTCCAACAGGTGTATATAAAAAAGCACCTGAAGATTATGGTAATGTAGGTTCCTTATGGCAAAATACACTGTTCAGAACAGGTGTCTCTAAAAAATACGGTATTGGGGTTTATGGAGGCAGTGATAATACATTATACTCCTTTCGATATAACCATACGAATCAGGAGGGAATTATTATTAATTCGGGATTTGAAAGAGATGGACTGAATTTTAATATTAATTCAAACAAAAAGAAATGGTTTTCTATTGGAACTTCTGCTAATTTGGCAAGGATTAAATATAGTATGTTCAAAACAGCTGATGAATCATTGAGTTCTGCAATTGGTCTTATTAAATCAGCAATATTATTACCTCCAACCTATGCAGAAGATGGACTGGAACAATTAGATGAAGGTGAGTTTTGGGCAGCTTCTTCACCGATTGCATATGCAAATGCTCCGGAAGAATCAAATTTATGGAATATTTTTTCATCTTCCTTCTTTGAAATTAAATTTCTTCCTAATCTGAAGTTAAAAACTGTTTTAGGATACTCATCTTCATTGTCAAAGGTTAATAAATATAGTCCGAGAACTGTATACGAGGGCAGTAATTATGATGGAATAGCAAGAGCTGCGGATAAATGGTGGCAAGGTTATAATTTAGATAATATTTTAACTTTTGATCAGCAATTTGTAAAACACAATATTAATGCAATGGTTACTACTTCTTATGAAGCTAGTAACTGGTACTCTAAAAAACTTGAAGCAAGAGGATTCGGAACAGATATTTTACAAGGATGGGATTTAGCTTCTGCAACTGATATTGTAAATTGTGAATCGGGAAAAGGAGAACAAGAGCTTTTATCATTTCTCGGAAGACTTAATTATAATTATGATAGTCGGTATTATTTTACTTTTTCAATGAGAAGAGATGGCTCAAGCAAATTCTCTAAAAATAATAAATGGGGAACTTTCCCTTCGTTAGCTTTATCATGGAATATAGCTAATGAGAATTTTATGAAAGAATTTAAAAAAATTGATAACCTTAAAATACGGTATACAATAGGACAAATTGGGAATCAGGGTATAAGTGCATATAGTACATTAGCTCAATATACTGCATCAAATTACCAGTTTGGCGATCAGCTTGAAAATGGATATTCAGTTAGTCGTTATAATCCAGGGAATGAAAATTTAAAATGGGAAACAACCACTCAACATAATCTTGGAATTGATATAGGATTATTAGATAACAGAATTGTTATTGCAGCTGATGCCTATTACAAAATTACTGATGATCTATTGCGCAATATCTTAACTGTCCCCAGTACAGGTATATACCAACAGGCCGTTAATATAGGCAAGGTAGAAAACAAAGGAATAGAATTATTTGTAAAAGGGGTGATTTTATCTGGAAGGAACTTTAACTGGCAATTGGATGCAAATATTTCTGCCAATAGAAATAAAATTCTCAAATATGGGACAGAAAATGATGCAAAAGAAATATACGGACCATCCAAACTCGAAGGACTAATTCTTACCAAGAATCATCCCATCGGTCAACTTTATGGTTGGATTGAAGACGGCTATTGGAATAGTGTAGAAGAATATAAAAACAGTACTTTTTATCAAAAACTTGATGTTAGCGAACGTCCGAATGATGAAGCAATTGTGCAAAATTATTTGGGAGAAATAAAATATTTGGATTTAAATAACGATAGTATAATTGACGACTATGACCGGGATTTTATCGGCGACGTTAATCCGAACTTCATTTTTGGTATTACTAACAGTTTTTCATATAAAGGATTTGATCTGAGTTTTTTCATTCAAGGTGTGATTGGGAATAAAATTATTAATGGGATGCAATACAATTTTAACCAGGTTGGATATTGGTCGAATATTCCTAAGGAAAATTGGGAGAATGCATGGAGATTTGATAATACTGACGCCAAGTTTCCCAAGTTATATAACAATGATAACAGACAGACACGTTTCTCAAGCCGATATGTGGAAGATGGCTCATATGTAAAATTAAAAAGTGTATCATTATCGTATAACTTTAAAAAAACCATCAAATATGTGGATAATATTAAGGTTTACGTAAATGCTACCAACTTATTTACTATTACCAATTATTCAGGTTTTGACCCTGAAGTAAATTCTTATGGATCAAATAGCAGCAGATATGGGATAGATGTCGGATCTTACCCTTGTTCAAGAACATATACATTTGGGCTACAGGTTACTTTTTAGATATGAAACATCAAAAAATATATAAGATGAAAAAAAACTATTTTTTATTAGGCATATCAATTTTGTTCTTTGGGTGTTCAGATATATTAGAAGAAACACCATATACTTTTCTTTCTCCGGAAAACCTGAGCAATTCACAAGAAGGTGTAGAGATGATGATTACAGGCATGTATAGTAATTTCTATACAACCTATATGATGAAAAAAACATTTATGGAATGGGTTAGTTATGACAACGATTGGACTAATGGAGAAACTTGGGCGATGGCCGGGCCAGGTTCTGGAAATCCAACTACCCACTGGGCATATAATACGGCTTCAGATTTATTCAATGTTTTTTATACCTTGATTAACAATGCTAATATGGCAATAGGAACTATAAAAGATTCAGATATTGATGAAATATTGAAAAACCAATATTTAGGTGAAGCATACACGATGAGGGCCTGGTCATATTTTTATCTTGTTCAATTATATGGGGCTGTTCCTTTACGATTATCAATTAATACACCTGAATCTATGGCTCGTTCGCCAATTACAGATGTGTATGGACAAATAGTTCAGGATTTGAGTTTGTCTGAACAATTATTATCCCTTAAAAGTGATAATGTTGTTGAATACGGTCATATAACAAGGGGGGCTGCTCAGGGCATTTTAGCAAGGGTATATGCTACCATGGGATCTGGTTCATTAAATGGCAAATCAATGGAGGTTAATACTCACGCCTATTATGATGGAAATATTGATGAGGTGGTAAAAACGAGTATTACTGTAACAAAAAATATGGTAACAGGTTATGATTTTGACCCGGTAGTTTCATATGACTCGGCCAAAGCTGTAGCTCTCAGGTTAATTAATAGTGAAGAATATTTTTTAGAAGACTGGGCTTCTATGTGGTTTCCCGCAAATCATGGTGGCGATGAATTTATTTGGGCTGTAACAAGCAGTGAGAGTAATATCGACTACAGAACAGAGCACCTTAGCGTATATTTCTCTACGCCGGGATTGCAAGGAAAAGGTTGGATTCATTATGCCCCGGATTTATATTATTTGTATGATAAAGAAGATGAAAGAGCAAAATACGGGATTACACATGTTTATTCAAGAAGTGAAGAAAAGGAAAAAATATCGTATTTCCCGATTGAAGATAGTACGATTTATATAGATAAGTATGGCAGGGAAAATGTTGTACCGGGATATACTGAAGAATGTTACCTTATGAAATATTATTTGGGCGATATGCAAAACCCTGATGTAATACTATATGAAGATGACGAAGTAACCTATAATCCAATTCAGGATTTTCCATTAGTCCGATATGCTGAAGCTTATTTAATATATGCCGAAGCAGAAAATGAACTAAACGGGGCTACTACGGATGTATTTGATAAGCTGGATATTTTGTTAAGCAAAAGAAATGCTCCTTTAGTAAACAGGACAATGGATCAGGACCAATTACGTTCATTTATTTTCGAACAAAGGTTACTTGAATTTGTTGGGGAAACGTTGAGAAAAACAGATTTATTACGTTGGGGGGTATACCTTGAAATACAAAATAATATTCAATATAGAGATCAAAAATGGGGAAGAACTGTTAATAAAATCCGTGAAAATAAAAATTTATTATATCCTGTTCCAACAAACGAAGTAGTTAGCAATTTATTATTTGGTGTTAATAATCCTGGCTGGTAATAATATAGTATCAGCATATAATATAGGTAGTTTGGTAGCAATATTATCCATGCAGGGTGTTTGAAATATCAATTTCAGATAACACAGCTTTTGCAGAGAAAATGGTGAGAAAGTATGAGAGAATAATTATTATTTTATAATTCTTGTGAAAATTTTGGTAAAACGATGTTTCATTCACCCTCTGGATAATTGCAAAACAGAATCTTCTATAGATGTGCAATCAATGCTGTTTTTAGGAATCCTGATTAATTTTGTATTTTCGGCTTTATGTATTTGGGATAATAAATAAAAATAAAAACATGTAAAACATTAATTTATGAAAATTTTATTTACTACAGTTTTTACTCTACTATCACTTTTCATTTATTCTCAAAATCAGGAATTTGCTAAAGGGAAAGTATTTAGTGATATAAACCGCAATGGTAAAATTGACACTAATGAAAAGGGAATAGCAAATATATTGGTATCTAATCAGAAAGATGTTGTTATAACAGATATCAATGGAGATTATACTATTCCCGTCGATAATCAGACAATAATTTTTATTACAAAACCAAGTGATTACAGTGTTCCATTAGATTGTAATAATGTTCCTCAGTTTTATTATATTCATCAACCTGATGGTTCTCCGGATGTTGAATATGAAGGTATTAAACCTACCGGAATCCTACCTGAATTTATAAACTTTCCATTATACAAAACGGATAAAAAAGATGCTTTTTCAGTATTGGTATTCGCGGATGTTCAGGTTGCCGATCAAAATGAACTGGAGTATTTCAGAGAAGATGTAATATCAAATGTACTTAATAATAACCATCATGTTGATTTTGGTTTGTCTTTAGGCGATTTAGTGCATGATAATGTTGCTTTATTTCAGGATTATAAAAAGTCAATGGCATTATTAGGAATTCCGCATTATAGTGTTCAGGGAAATCATGATGTTAATTATGATGCAGAAGAGATATATTCAAGCGAAACATTTAAAAAGCACTTTGGCCCGAATTATTACTCGTTTGATTATGGGAATGTTCACTTTATCTGTTTAGATAACATAGAACGATATTGCACAAAAAAATCCAATACGGAATGGTGGAATTGTTACAGGGGAAATATTGGTCATAAACAGTTTTTATGGTTGAAAAATGATTTGCAACATGTACCTGATAATCGATTGATAGTTATTAGTCAGCATATTCCATTTCAGGAATTACTTAATATTACTGATGGAAGGGAGACTGTTGAAAATCAAAATGAATTGTTTGAGCTCTTAAAAGAGCGGGAAAATATATTAATTCTTGCAGGACACAGGCATACATTACAGCATTGTTATTTCAATAAACCCGATGGTTGGTTTGGTAATAAAGAACTACACCAGATTGTATGCAGTTCGGTAAGTGGTTCCTGGTGGTCAGGACCAAAAGATGAAAATGGCATTCCATTAGCAACTCAAATTGATGGGGTTCCCAATGGATATTTTATTATTGAATTTCAAGATAATACTTATGTTCATACATATTTTCAAGCCGGGAATAGTGCAAATCAGATTAGAATTGAAAGTCCCAAAGGAGTTGGAGAAGAAAATGGCAGTAGGAAAATTATAGTTAATGTTTTTAATGGTAACAAGTATTCGAATGTAATTGCTGCTATCGACAATAGTAAAACAATTGATCTTTCTAATGAGATTATGAAAGATCCTTATATTGATAACCAATTTCAAACATATAAGAAAGAATATAAAAGTTGGATCAGCCCTTCAAAATCTACTCAGATATGGTCTGGTGATATTTATTCGATTGAGAAAGGATTTCATATTTTAAAGGTAACTGTTATTGATGAATTTGATAGAAAGAATAATTTCTTCTCGGTTTTTGAAATAAAGTAAAATATAGGTTTAGTTTCAAATCATTAGTACACAGTTTAATCTAAATATTTTATACGAGTTAATAGATTAGTGCCATACAAATCAGCAATATCGATGATTTTCATACCTACTCTCTTAATAAAAATATATGTTATTGAATATGCTTATTTAATTTTATCAGGTTCTCTATATTTATTATCAATGTAATAATTTTATATTGTAATAGTAATAAAAATGTATAACGGTTATTACAGAAATAATACTTAGAAAATGACCTGTAATCCATTATTTTCATTTTCTTAAACCGGTTTAATGTTCTTTTTAATTCCGGGAGTACAATAAACCTGAAAATTTCCTTCCTGATCGCTGTATATTAAATAGGCTTCTATTTTTTTGTTTTTTTCAAGAAAAACTTTGGTTTTTTCAAGCCCCATTACCATAAAAGCAGTGGCATAAGCATCAGCAGTTATACAGTCTGGAGTAATAACCGTTGCACTTAAAAGATTTTTTAACACCGGATAGCCGGTTTTCGGATCAATGGAATGGGCATATTTAATACCGTCTTTCTCATAAAATTTTCTGTAATTTCCGCTGGTAGCAAGTGACTGGTTTTTCAAAACAAGTATTGTCTGAAGATCAGACCCGGGCACCAAATTATTTTCTATGGGTTTATCCACACCAATGCGCCAGTATTTGCCTTTTTTATTCTTTCCTTTTGCCTTTACTTCTCCTCCAATTTCTACAAGATAATTTTTTATATTCAAAGCGTCCAGATAACGGGCAATAATATCCACGGAATAGCCCTGTGCAATGGCATTAACGTCTATCATTACATTAGGATTGACTTTAATAATTTTTTTTCCGTCGAGATCGATTTTCTGCATACCCACATACTGAACCAGACTATCGATAAGGGCGCTGTCAACTTCTGCTTTTTCCGTAAAGCCAAATCCCCAGGCATTCACTAGCGGTGCAACGGTTATATCAAAGGCACCATCAGTGGCATTATATACTTCAAGAGCTTTATTATATACGGTTAGAAAATACACGTCGGCCCTAACTTCAGGGTCGTTGGTATTTATTCTTGATATTATGGAATTCGGGATATAGGCAGATAAGGAAAGGTCGAAACCTGCAAGTACTTCTTCAATGTCTTTTTTTAGGTTTTTACCTGTTTTACTCTGATAGGTAATATGATATGTTGTACCCTGGGTAAAACCTTCCACATTCATATAGTGGCCTCTGAATATATCTTTACCGATATAAATTCCGATTATAATAGCGAAAAAAACAAGAATAGTCCTGGCTAAATTTTTTTTCATTGAATGAATTATTTGGGTGTAAAAATAAAAAAGCCCCGGGATTTTATGGGGCTTCAGGATTATATTTTATCCGCCAAAATCGTCGAAATCTATCATCTCATCAGGAACTCCCAGGTTATACAACATCTTCTGCACTGCATCGTTCATCATAGGCGGTCCGCACATATAGAATTCTATTTCTTCCGGTTCTTCATGTTTGCTCAGATATTCATTATACAATACCTGGTGAATAAAACCGGTTAATCCTTTCCAGTTATCTTCGGGCAGAGGTTCTGAAAGAGCCAGTTGAAATTTAAAATTCGGAAATTCCTTTTCAATTTTCCTGAATTCTTCTTCATAAAAAACTTCCCTTTTTGAACGGGCGCCATACCAGTACGAAACTTTGCGGCCTGTTTTAAGGGTGTGGAAAAGGTGGAAAATGTGCGAACGTAACGGGGCCATTCCGGCACCACCGCCTACATATACCATTTCCCGATTGGTGTCTTTTATGAAAAATTCCCCGTAAGGCCCTGAAATAGTAACCTTGTCACCGGGTTTTCTTGAAAAAATAAATGATGAACAAATACCCGGGGGAACAGACATAAAAGCACCCTTTGCACGATCCCAGGGTGGTGTGGCAATACGAATGTTTAACATAATAATATTTCCTTCGGCAGGATGATTGGCCATTGAATATGCCCTGTAGGTTTCTTCCGAATTTTTCATTTTCAGATCCCACATGTTGTATTTGTCCCACTCATCGCGGAATTGTTTTTCAACCTCAATATTTTTAAAACTCATATCATATTTGGGAACATCAATCTGTATATATCCTCCCGATTTAAAATCGAGAGATTCACCAGGGGGAAGTTTTACTACAAATTCTTTGATAAAGGTGGCAACATTGCGGTTCGAAACCACTTCACATTCCCACTTTTTAATCCCCATTACTTCTTCAGGAATTTGGATTTTCATATCCTGGCGGATTTTTACCTGGCATCCCAGCCTCCAGTTATCTTGTTGTTCTTTTCGGGTGAAAAACCCGGTTTCGGTTGGTAATATCGATCCACCACCATCCAATACCTGGCACCTGCATAATCCGCAAGTACCACCACCACCACAGGCAGACGGGAGAAAAATACTCTGATTTGATAATGTACTTAGTATGGTAGAACCAGGGGAAACAGTAAATTCTTTATCGTTTACCTGAAGTTTTACTTCACCTTGAGGAGTGAGCTTTTTTCTTGCAAATATCAGCATTCCTACAAGGGTCAGTATAATTATAAGAAAAACACTGATGCTTATTAAAATTATTCCAAGTGCAGATGTTAATACAATCATTTTAGTCTCGATCTTTTAAAGTTTGATACCCATAAAGCTCATAAAAGCAATCCCCATTAGTCCGGTAATAATAAATGTAATTCCAAGTCCCTTTAATGGGGCAGGCACATTTGAATACCGGATTTTTTCGCGAATGGCAGCAATACCCACAATGGCCAGAAACCAGCCAAAGCCTGAACCAAGACCAAATGAAGTGGCTTCGGCAATGGTAGCATATTCACGTTCCTGCATAAACAGAGCTCCACCGAGTATGGCGCAGTTTACAGCAATTAAGGGCAGAAAAATCCCCAGCGAATTATATAATGCAGGTGAAAATTTTTCGATAATCATTTCAACCAGTTGAACAATGGATGCTATTACGGCGATAAACATTATAAAAGAAAGAAAGCTCAGGTCAACATCTGCCAGTCCGGGGCTTAGCCATGCTAATGCGCCCGATTTTAGCACATAGTTTTCGATAAGATAATTAATAGGCACTGTAATTCCCAATACAAAAGTTACAGCCACACCCAAACCCACAGAAGTTTTTACAGTTTTTGAAACAGCAAGATATGAGCACATACCCAAAAAGTATGCGAAAATCATATTATCGATAAAAACTGATTTAACGAATATATTTACTAGATTTTCCATAATGCCTGCTTAGTTTGTTTCAATTAATTCTTTGTTTTTACTCCGCTGTACCCAGATGATAATTCCCACGGTAATTAGCGCCATGGGTGGTAAAATCATTAATCCGTTATTTTCATACCCTACATTGTAAAGGCCAATTTTTTCAAACACAGGGTATCCCCATACCGTTCCTGATCCCAGCAGCTCCCTGAAAAAGGCAACTATAATTAGAATAATTCCATATCCGGCTGCATTTCCTATTCCATCCAGAAATGATGGCCAGGGCCTGTTTCCCAGGGCAAAAGCCTCCAGGCGGCCCATAAGTATACAATTGGTAATAATTAATCCCACAAATACAGATAATTGTTTACTTACATCGTAGGCAAATGCTTTCAGAATCTGATCTACAAGGATTACCAATGCTGCAATAACAGTAAGCTGCACTATTATTCGTATTCTCGGAGGGATGTAATTTCGTAAAA
This sequence comes from Bacteroidales bacterium, assembly GCA_016934395.1. GTDB lineage: Bacteria > Bacteroidota > Bacteroidia > Bacteroidales > UBA10428 > JAFGSZ01. The sequence continues at coordinate 232,001 of JAFGSZ010000013.1, read as the reverse complement.
AAGAAACCACAACGTTAGCTACGGCAAGCACAGCCATAACAGATATCGCCATTACCACAGAAGGTTCCAGTTTTACAGTTACTGCCAATGCTGAACATATTCCCAGTACCTGCACAGTAATAGGATTACTGGTACTAAGGGGTTCCCGTAATAATTTTAAATTTTTAGGTGAAAATAATGGTTCTCTCTCGCTCATATCTATTTCTTTTGTTGTTCAAAAAATGGTAAATAAGACGATAAACAATCTTGTATCATATATTCAACACCACGACTTGTAATTGTGCCACCGGATATGGCATCAACGGCATGCATATCGCCTTTTGGGGCGCCCCCTTTCATAACTTTTATAGAAGTAAACCGACCGTCTTCAAATATCTTTTTACCCTGAAAAGGTTTCTGAAACCAGGTTTCCTTAATTTCTGCCCCTAATCCCGGAGTTTCCGTTTTATGATCGAAAACAGCTCCGTATACCGTGTTCATATCAGCTTTAAGCGAAATATAACCCCAGATCGGTCCCCAGAGTCCTTTTCCCCTTAAAGGAAATACATAGTATGTAGAATCATCTTTATTGCAAATATATACCGGCAGTTTCCTGGAATTATTTATATCCGCAATTTCATTTGTTATTTTTTGTTTATCTGTCTGTTTCGATTTGGTAAATCCTGAAACGAATTTTTTAAACGGACTTTCTTTTTGTTCAACCAGCTTATCCGATAAGAGTTTTACCTCATCTATTTTTGAAACTTCCTTTTTTAAGTCTACGGAAAAAGCGTCAACTCCTTGCTGGGGCTCTGCATTGGAATTAATAACATAACTTTCGACAATATATTTCCTGAATTTTTCCGTGGCATCTTTGGATGTACTTTCTATATTTACCGAAGCCAGGATATTTTGCATTTGTTCCAGTCTGATATTATTGTCCTGAATAGGTTTTAGCTTTAATGAAGCAAAAGATAAAACTGCAGCCACTATGGTAACCATTACGGCGGAAAAAACAAATATGTATGTATTACTGAAATTTTTCATCGTTGATTTTTTGTATTTAGCAAATCAATAAATCCTGACTTTTATGAAGATACACGCGCCCTTTTTAAGCGTTTTTTAATATTAGCCTCCACCACATAATGATCGATTAGCGGTGAAAAAACGTTCATAAGCAATATGGCCAGCATAACTCCTTCTGGATAGGCCGGATTAAGAACACGGATTAGAATCGCCAGAAACCCGATAAGGAATCCATAAATAAATTTTCCTTTTTCGGTTTGTGTGGCTGTAACCGGATCAGTAGCCATAAATACGGCACCAAAAGCAAAACCGCCGATAATAAGGTGTTCCCAGGCCGGAATTTCCATAAGTGTATTTACTGCAAATAAATTTAATATCAGTCCCATTACCAGTCCGCCCGCAAATACAGAGGTAATAATCTTCCAGCTTCCAATGCCGGTATATAATAGTATAAATGCACCAATAAGAATTGCAAGTGTAGAGGTTTCGCCAATTGATCCCGGAATTTTTCCCAAAAACATATCCCAAGTAGAATACGGATTATGAAGGCCGTTTAAGAAAGTTGAATTTCCGGCTGCAGCCTGACCAAGAATGGTTTCACCCGAAAAGCCGTCGAGAATTCCTTCTCCTTTATTTAGTCCTGATATCCAAACCAGGTTCCCGGACATTTCCGAAGGGTAAGCGAAAAATAAAAAAGCTCTTGCTGTAAGCGCAGGATTTAATATGTTCATTCCGGTACCTCCAAAAACTTCTTTACCAATAATTACAGCAAATACCGTAGCCAAAGCTACCATCCAAAGAGGCACATCTACCGGTACAATCAAAGGAATTAACATTCCGGTAACCAGGAACCCTTCATTTACGTCATGTCCCCTGATTTGAGCAAAAATAAATTCAATGCCCAAACCGGTTACATAAGAAACAACGATTATCGGGAATACTTTAAGAAAGCCAAATGCAAAAACTTCCCAGAATAATTTGTCTTCACCAATTGCAAGAAAATGCTGGTAGCCGACATTCCACATACCAAAAAGCAGTGCCGGGACCATAGCCAATACGACTATAGCCATTGTTCTTTTCATATCAATGCTGTCTCGAATATGTGCTCCTTTTGTGGTCACCTTATCAGGAACAAATAAAAAAGTTTCGAAAGCATCGAATGAAGAGTGTAACTTTTCAAATCTACCCCCTTTTTCAAATTGCGGTTTTATCCGGTCAATAAATTTTCTTAATCCACTCATTTATTAAAAGGTAATTTATATTGTTTAATTCATTTCCTTAATCATAATATCCAAGCCTCTGCGAACAATTTCCTGCACATCGGTTTTGGAAGTACAGGCAAATTCACATAAAGCAAAATCTTCGGGGGCTACTTCGTATATACCCAGTTTTTCCATAAGGTCAATATCTTCTACCAATATGGCTTTTATTAGGTGGACCGGGTAAATATTCATTGGCAACACTTTTTCATATTGTCCGGTAATAACATAGGCCCGGTGACCGCCATTAAGGTTAGTATCAAGTCTGTATTCTTTTGAAGGAGCAAGCCATGAAAAAAAAGCGCGTGACAATGAAAATTTTTTCAATCCCGGAAGCGCCCAGCCCAGAAACTCAAAATGTTTGCCTTCCGGAATTACGGTAACCTGCGAATCGTAATAACCCAGATATCCATCAGAAGCTATTTTTGTACCTGTTAATACATTCCCGCTAATGTAGCGTAATAAACCATCATTTACATTGTTCTGCACGAGACTCTTAATTGAAGCGCCGGCAATCAATTTATAATATAAGGGTTTTAAAACTTCAGATCCGGTAAGCGCTATAACTTTTGAGGCATTGTAGATTCCTTCTGAAAATAATCTTCCTATAGTAATTACGTCCTGAGGATGAACATACCAAATAAGGCTTCCCTTATTTAAAGGGGAAATATGATGAATCTGAATTCCAACATTGCCGGCAGGATGGGGGCCTGTAAATTTATTAATTTGTACTTTTTTAGCCTGGGTAAACACCGTTGATGCAGGATATTGCGCATTAATATTCAGATGTATCGTTCCATTGGTCAGCTTTGAAAGAGCATCAATGCCGGTCTGAAATTCAAGCTCACAACCTTTTACTATAAAATCGATATCCGGTGCTAACGGAGCTGTATCAAAAGCAGAAATAAAGATGGTTGCCGGTGTATCGGCCGGATTGGCAATAATAGAATAAGGCCTTTGTCGAATAGATGGCCATAAACCGCTATCCAGAAGGTTTTTTATTATTTCATCACGTGAAAGCTCTTCGGGAGAAGCTTTCTTAAATCGTTTGTACTCAATGTCTGAATCGGCCTCAACAATCACCTCCAGAATTTTTCTTCGCTCCCCGCGAATAATTGAATCAACCCTTCCACTTACCGGTGAAGTAAAAAGAATTTCAGGATGATATTTGTCAAAGAATAAAACATCACCGGCATTCACACGATCGTCCACTTTAACAGAAAGTTTTGGGACTAATCCATGAAAATCAGTGGGTTTAACAGCATATGTCACAGACGGTTCAGATTTCTTGAAGATTTTTTCAGCTTTACCGGTGAGTTTTATGTTCAGTCCTTTTTTTATTTTTATTACATCAGACATTCTAAAATGTTTAATTTTAAAATTTTGCAGCACAAAAATAAATATTTTTACTTCTTAATCAACTATAAGGAAATGTAAAAATGTATATATTTAAGTATTTAGAATCATTTCTTATAATAAGATTTTATAAGTTATTAAATATTTGATAATTCTATTATATTTATTCATTGTTTTTGAAAAAAAATCAGAATAGATGCGATATAACTTTTTTTTAAATGTTATCATAATAACATTGATAAGCTTAAGTTGTTTTGGTTTTGATAAAATAAATATTGAGGATAGGTTTTTTTATGGGGATGATGTTAAAAAGGAGAATATTAAGACCATACTATTTCACCGCCAGGGCTGGGAGTTATCGCTTCCGGTTATACAACTCAATACTGATGAAAAATTACGTCTTGCATTTGATGACCTGGATGCGGATATTAAAAATTATGCCTATACTATAATACATTGTAATTCGGAATGGAAACCTTCGCCTGTATCAACATTCGATTATCTTGATGGCTTTGAGGAAGGATATATTAAAGTTCATGACAATTCGTTCAATACAACCAGGTTTTATACACATTACGAACTGGAATTCCCGAATGAAGAAATGAAACCGGTAATTAGCGGGAATTATGTATTAATTGTATATCTGGATTATGATAAAGAAAATATTGTTTTTACCCGCAGATTTTACGTGGTAGATACCAAGGTAAAAATTGAATCAGTAATCAAACAGCCAAAGGTGTATGAATTTTCCGACACCGGCCAGGAAATCAAGTTTTCCATTCAACATGAAGGTCTGGCGATTCGCGATCCTTTCTCTGAAATAAAAACGATTATTCTTCAGAACGGAGATTGGAATAACAGCATCCTTGTTAAAGAGCCTCAATTCGTACGACCCGGGCAATTGGATTATTATTTTGATAATAAAATTGTGTTTATGGGAATAAACGAATTCAGGTATGTTGATTTCAAAAGTGTGAGGTATATTAATGAAAGGCTTGTTGCAATTGAATATATGAAACCTTATTACCATGGTATTCTTAAAAATGATGAAGATAAACTTTTCAAACCTTATTTTTTTCAGCATGATCAGAACGGACAGTTTTATATCGATGTTCAGGAAGGCGTAAATAAAAATGTGGAAGCTGATTATGTTTATGTTCATTTTTCGCTTCCGTTTACCGATCCTGCACCTGAGGATGAAGTTTATGTTTATGGCAAACTGACCGACTGGCAAATGAAAGAAGAAAATAAAATGAACTATAACAGTGAAAAACAAACGTATGAATTATCGCTGTTGCTTAAACAGGGCTACTATAATTATCACTATGTTTTGTATAATAAGAAAATAAAACAATATGATTTTGTAAATTTTGAAGGGAGCCATTTTGAAACGGAAAATGATTATTACATACTGGTATATTACAAAGAAAATATTTCGAATTACGAACGGTTAATTGGAATTGAAAGGATTAATACTCTAAAAGATTAATACCTGTTAGAACATTCAGTTTGAAGAATTAACCAAAAATTAAAAAGCGGAGAAGAAAAATATTCTGCTCCGCTCGTTAGGTTATAACAGGTTAGGATTAAATTTTGAGGAGGTTGAATCCCCTAATATTTTTTATTCATCCATCATATAAGGATACTTGTAATCAGTTGCCGGTACGAAATTTTCTTTTATCGACCGGGGAGAAACCCAACGCAATAAATTTATCATTGATCCGGCTTTATCATTGGTGCCTGAACCTCTCGATCCGCCAAAAGGCTGTTGTCCTACAATGGCTCCGGTTGGTTTGTCATTAATATAAAAATTACCGGCAGCATTTACCAGCCGCTTTGAAGTATATTCTATAATTTCCCGGTTTTTGGCGAATATTGATCCTGTTAGTGCATAGATTGATGTGTTATCAAGTAATTCAACGGTTTCTTCGAATTTTTCAGCCGGATAAACATAGGCTGTCAATATAGGGCCAAATAATTCTTCTTCCATAGTATAATAATGAGGATCAGTAGTTTTTATAACCGTGGGATAAATAAAATATCCTTTGGATTTATCATATTTTCCACCGATAATTATTTCGGCTTCTTTATCTGATTTTGTTTTTTCTATTACCCCTGAAAGTTTATTAAAAGCAGCCTCGTCTATTACTGCAGTAAAAAAATTAGAGAAATCTTCAGGCCCGCCGATATTCATAGATTGGATATTTTTCTCCAGCAGGTCTTTTATTTCGGGCCATAAGTTATCAGGAATGTAAGCTCTTGATGCTGCAGAACATTTTTGCCCCTGGAATTCGAAAGCTCCCCGGGTTAACGCTGTTGCAACATCTAAAGGATTAGCGGATTTGTGAACAAGTACAAAATCCTTTCCACCGGTTTCTCCTACAATTCGCGGATATGTTTTGTAATTATGGATATTTTCACCGATTTGTTTCCATATATTATGAAATACACCTGTGGAACCCGTGTAATGGATCCCGGCAAAACGCGGATGCCTGAATATTACCTTGCCAGCCACTGGTCCAGATACATATACCAGGTTAATTACTCCGTCTGGAAGCCCTGCTTCCTGCAACACCTCCATAATAACACGTGCCGAATACACCTGCGTTTTTGAAGGTTTCCAAACGACCACATTGCCCATTAGGGCTGGTGATGTTGGTAAATTTCCTGCAATAGCAGTAAAGTTAAAGGGTGTAAGAGCAAAAATAAAACCTTCCAACGGCCGCCATTCCATCCTGTTCCAGATATTTTTTGTTGAATCAGGCTGAATGCCGTATATCTGGGTCATATAATATACATTAAACCTCAAAAAGTCGATTAGTTCGCATGCTGCATCTATTTCTGCCTGGTGAATGGTTTTTGACTGTCCCAGCATGGTAGCTGCATTTATTTTGGCGCGGTATGGACCGGATAACAGGTCTGCTGCCTTAAGAAAAATAGAAGCACGATGTTCCCAGGACATGGAGGCCCATTTTTCACGAACACTAAGAGCAGCATCAATTGCCATGTTAACATGCGATTCTTCTCCCTGGTGATAATATCCCAGTATATGCTTAAGATCGTGTGGCGGACACATTTCTACCCGATTTCCCGATTCAACTTTCCTGCCGCCAATTATCATCGGGGCTTCTAACTGGCTCGCTCTGGCTTCTGCAATAGCTTTTTTTAATTCTTCTCTTTCTTCAGATCCCGGTATATATTTAAGAACTGGTTCATTCTTTGGTACCGGAACATTAAAAAATCCTCCTGACATATTATATGTTTTAATCGTTTACTTCTGCATTCTTTGTAAAATTAGATACAGAAGGTGTGTCAAAAAATGACATTTACTATTAAGCCATATGATTTTTCTCAGGTAACAATTGTAAATTTGAATTGTGCACAGATTGTGAAAAAAAAAGCAATTAGTGCATTATTAATGTACTAAATTTGTTGCGTGTAATTATAATAGTGATGAAAAAGGTACTGAAAATATTTAAAAACAAATACATTCTTAGCCTGTCTGTTTTTGCTATCTGGATTTTAATTTTTGATGAAAATAACCTGATCGAAAGATTTAAAATGATGCGTGATATTAGGCAAATGGAACAGGACAGGGCATATTATATGGAACAAATAGTTGAAAACACACAACGATTAAAAGAATTAAAAACCAATAGGGAAAACCTTGAAAAATTTGCACGCGAACAATACCTTATGAAAAAGGATAATGAAGAAATTTTTGTTATTGTTGAAGAGGATTAATATAATGTATGTTTCGTTGCAGATGTCTGAAATTTTGAAGTAGAAAATAATTATCAGTACAATTAATTTTAATATCCAGTTGAGTAAGCAACTTTATAGCAGCTTTCTGAATATCCATTCTTTTATAAAAATGAATACTTCCATAATTTAAAAATTTTAAAACATTAAATCCGTTAAACCAGCCATAAAACCTTTTTAAGAAAGCAGGCAAACTCCCCGTATTTTCATTAATTTCAAAAATCACTGAAAAAAAATTTTGCGTATTAAGATAACTTCTGATGCTATCGGGCATATTTTCAAAAACCGGTTGTATTGTTTCTTCATCGGTTTGATAGAACTGTTTTACAGTTTGAATAAAAATATTCAGATCGTCAAATAATCCCGGATGAAAACTTTCAAATTTGCCCTTATCTTCAATTATTTTTTTTATTGCCGGTCCTGTTCCAAAGGGAATCCGATCGGATAACCTGGAGGAGGGAAATACCGTGGTTGAATTTACTTCTATCCATTTACCCAATGGAAATATTTTATGTAAAAAATAAAAATCTTCGCCGGCCTGCCTGCGGTTCATTCCTCCCTGTTTACTGTAAATAGCTGCTTTTACACCAAAACATGACCCTACCGTATGGTAGGCATAAGGAAATCCTGCCAACCGAAGTGATTCTATATAATACCTCAAGTAAAGCTCGTATACAGTAATTGCATCATAAATTTCCGGTTTAAATTCTGTTCCATTCAAAGGATGTTCGAAATACAGATTAAATCCTGTACACTCAGGATTATTCTTTAATTCTTTTTCAATCGCCGTAAAATAATCAGAGGAACAGGTTGTATCTGCATCCATAGAAAGTATTATACCGTTTGGATTATTGATTTTGTTAAACCGGCGTACGGCCTCATCCATTCCTATCTTTCTTGCTAAACCGGCACCGGCATGTTTTTTAGAAAGTCCGGTCACCTCTAAAGAAAATACTCTGAAATTTTGATCATTCTGCTGTATCAGCCATAAATTTAAGGATTCCAGGGTATTCTTGTTCGAATGAAGAATATGTTGCGGACTCGTCTCGGATGAATTTATTACAACTATAATTTCAACTGGTGAAGAGGGTCTTTCAGCCCGATATAAAGAATCGAGGGTATTCAATAATTTATTCTCGTTGTAGCACGGGATAACAATAATGTATTCCAGACCAGGCAATGGCGCCTGGGATATTGGTCTTGAAAATAAAGGCTGTTTTGCTAAATACTCATTGGCAAAACTCATTAAAAGATTTTATTTCTTTTCTTCGTTTTGTTTTTTATATTTTTCATTCATACCGTCAATTACCAGTTTTGTAATGTTTAAACTGTTATTGGCATAAAGTATGTTTCCACCATAGAGCTGGGTACCTAATACATATTGAAATTTATGAATTTCTTTTACTTCGGCCAGATACTCCATGATAGAGTCAATGATCTGACGCATCATTACCTGTTGTTGCTCAGCAAGCTCATTCTGAAGCTGATTTTGTAATTGAAGCAACCGCTGTTCTTCCTGGGCAAGTTCTTGTTGTTGCACCTGCGCATCAGAGCGGGTTATAAGCCCTTTCCTCATTCTATAGTCAAGGTCTTGTATAGCTTCCTGAAATGATTTTTGTTTTGAAGTAAACTCAGCTTCGGACGTTTTATATTTTTTTTCAAATTTTTTCTGAAGATCAAAATACAGATCCAGGCTGTTTAAAACGGAATCGATATCAATATAAACAATTTCAGTAGAACTGATCCCTGTTTCTTCTCCGGTTGACAACATTCCGGGTTTATCTTCTGTAGAAGATTTACCGGTAAAATGTAAAACAAATAATGCCACAACAGCCAGGGCAAGAACAATATTCAATATCAGGTTTAATTTTTTCATATTCAGATATTTGAGTAAACTAATACAATTTGCAGGTTACAAATATAGCTTTTTAGCCATGATTCGGAAAAAAATCACCCAAAATTATTATCCAAAAAAAGAATTACTATGGAATTTGAAAAGTTAGAATTCAGGACAGGGTACGCTGCCAAGTTTTTTCTTTCGAAGCGAAGGCATTAAAAACTTAAAACTCATTGAAATTTCATGCGAACCACGGGCATGGACCAGAAGGTCTGAAATCGTAAAATCATAACTATAACCTATGTTAAAATGCCGGGTTTTATAGCCTACAAGAAATATAACGGCATCTCCAAATTTGGAATTAAACACGGGAATTCCCCTGTACCAGATTCCAAGTACCAGTGGATTTTTATGCCAGTATACACCCAGATCGAGTTGACTGATTGAGTTTTGGTTTTTAAATAAAAAGGTAAACGTCATAGTTTCATCAACAGGATTTAAAAGCCGTCCTTTCCTCACCAATTCATAACCTCCGAATACGGTAATTTTATATGGAACAATTGCGTCATCCGCATACAGGGACAAATTGGGTTTTAGCAAGTGATCAATTGTTGATCCAATCCAAAGTCTTTTTGAATAGATTAGCAGTGATGTTCCGAAATCGATGTCCCGGGCTTTTTCACTAACCGGATAGTTTACTGTTGTAGCCCCATCCTGATTAAACATTAACTGGTCAATAAATGTAAGCTTGTCAAATGCAAGACCGTGTTCAAGGAAATTAAACTGTAATCCGGGCCTGATTTGCCAATATTGAAAAACATTAAAGTTGAATGAATATTGCAACCCTGCGTTAAAAGTTCCCAATTCACCCGTTCCGGCAACATCTTTTAATAACATAACGCCTACTCCACTATTAAAATTAGAGAAGTAATGGTCATAAGAGAAACTATACGTTGAAAATGTTCCAGGTAAAGAAATCCACTGGTTACGGTAGTTTGATGTAATCCGACTTCCTTCAACAGCGCCTGCAAAAGAGGGTGACAAATACAATGGATTGGAATAAAATTGCGAAAATTGAGGGTCCTGCCCTGAAATTTTCAGGGAAACGAGAAGGATGATATAAATACCCCCGATGTATCGCATTTTACTGATATAGGTTTTATTATAAGTTTTGGTTAAATGTTTTTACGGGATTTATTATAATGTGTTTTATTATTTTGATTAAATCACTTATAACGATTACAATTTATACCGTTATTACTCTTGGTTAAACAATTTTGAACATGCATTTTAAGCAAATCTTAAAAATATGCTTTAATTAGGCTTGGGTCAACCTTTTAATAAAAAAGTTATTAAGAGTAAAATTGTATCTTTTTGAATTATTGCGACGAAGTTGGCAAGACTATCAGTGTTATGTCGCCTGCAGCAACATAAGGTTCACCATTAGTAAATGTCGCTTTAACTTTCCAGATATAAACATCCTGTTTAGCAATTTCTCCATTAATATAACCATTCCAGCCTTTATTTACATCTTCTGTTTCGAATACCAGTGCCCCCCATCGGTTATAAATTTCAAGTTTGTACTTTTTAATTCCTGAGGCAACAGGTCGGAATATATAAGGATTTGGTTCCTCAGGATCATAATTTTCATCAGCTGCCGATGCGGGATCAACAGTAAATCCTGTTGGAAATACTAGCTTGCCTTCGGCACCAACATAGATAGATTTTGGATGAACCAGGGAATCTATACAACTATTCTCGGTGGCAGCAATGAGCAATATATTAAATGTACCGGTATCCCTGTAAACATGCGTGGGTTCTCTATCATATGAGAAATTGCCATCACCAAACCACCATTCAAAAGTTTCCCCCAATTGGGTATGATTATAAAATTTAACAGGTTTTGGCGGATTGGTCTGGCTTTCAACCAGCACTTTATCGGGAGAAAAAGTAAAATCTACAATAGGTTTCGGGTATACAGTAATTTTTTTGTAATCCCAGTTTGTTCCGCCGTCACCTTCAACAATCAGTTTGGTTATATAATCTCCCGGCTCTGTAAATGTAAATACAGGTTCAGATTCGGTAGATGTTTCATTATTAAAACCAAATTTCCACAAATAGCTGTTTTGATAAATATATTTTGTAGTTGCACTAAAGTTTATGGTAAATGGTACGCAAGCGGCAATATCTTCAGCAAGATCGATTTGTGGAAGCGGTGGATTGATTATTATATTGTGAAAAGCTGTATCGGCACATTCAGGAAAATTATCATTCCATGAGATTAAAGTAACAGGTATCTGATTTTTATTGTTAATATCTCCCCATTCCAAATATTCTTTATTAAAATTTAAATCTGACTCCCCGGATGTGGTTCCGTTGCCAAAATCCCAAAAATAATTAAAATAGGGTTGATTGGTAGTGTAATTTGTAAATGTAACTATGCTAATATCTGTATCAGTATTAAAGTCCTGCAATATAGGATCCGGTATAAATTCTGCCCTTGGGGTAGCATGAATGGTTACCTGTTTTGTTGTATCTGCAATACAATTATATAATGAATTGGCTTTAAACCTGATATTAAAAATTTTATCCGTTGCTGTTTCGTTAACAAACCGGTAAGACGGATTGTCGAGTGTGCTAAAAGGTTGTTCATTAACATACCATTGCAGTTCATTATAATTGTTTGCCATACCGTCAAAAACTACTGTAAGCGGACTGCATCCAATCCAGTCTGTGGCTCCAAAGTCAACAGTTACATTTGGATATATACGAATAGTTTTTTGAATCAAATCTTCACAACCAAAAGGAGTTGCAACTGACAAGCTGATGATATTTTCTTTAATTTCCGAATTATTATTGTAAAAGATTTCCACCGGATTTATATCTGAGCTAATGTTTCCGTCATCGAAATCCCAGCTGTAACTTAAATTGGTTCCTTTAGATAGATTCTGAAATGGTATTTCAAATGGCGGGCAATCCACCGCTATTGGGAAATTAAAGTCGGCTTTTGGTTTTGGATGTACTGTTAAACTTTTTGAAATAGAACTGTCGCACCCGTAATCGGAAGTAGCCAACAAGGACACTATATAAGTACTGTCCAGAGTTTTGCTGAAATTAATATAAGAATTATCGGGGTGGATATCTATTGAATACGTTCCATCACCAAAATCCCAAAGGTAACTTGTAGCTACATCAAGATTTGAAGTATTTGTGAACTCAAAAGTATGCGGATAACAGCTTTCATAGACATCTATATCAAAATTTGCCCGCACCTGGGGATGCACAAGAATTTGTTCCGACCAGGAAGATTCACAATTCTGAACATTTTTTACCAGAAGATCAATGATACGAGTATCTGTGGAAATACCAAAATTATCGTAAGAATAATTATAAACGGCATCCGACCGGGCGCTGGTTCCGGTTTTATAATCCCATGCATAAGAATTTATTCCTCCGGAAGAGGCGCTTCTATTTATAATAAAATTTTCTCCGGAACATATAAAAGGTTTATCAATTGAAAATTTTGCTGAAATAAACGGGTACACTTCAATAGTAATCGTAGTATCATCAGAACACCCATATTGGGTCATTGCATTCAGGTTAATATTGCGGAATATGCTATTTGGTTGTGAGTTGCCATATGTTTTCACCGGGGGTGTAAGATTGGTTGAAATTGTGCCATCATCAAAATCCCAGGTAAACTGAGTACCGGCAGTAATGTTAGTATTATTAGTAAACGTAATTGCAAGTGGTTGACAACCTTCTGTGGTGTCTACCATGAAACTGGATGTAACTTCCGGATAAACCTTTATTATTTGTTGGTAATTATCAAAACAATCATGATTATTTTTAACGATGAGTTTTAGGGTATCAGTTCGTGTTGTTCCTGATTGATTTATATATTGGTGCAGAGGTTCAAACAAAGTACTGTTTCCCCCATCACCAAAATCCCAGTCCCATGAAGTAGTTCCCGCAGATGACAAATTTGTTATCTGGATATTAAAGGGTGAACAACTGTCTGCATTTGCCAATGTAAATTTTGCATCGACAAAAGCATATAAAGTAATGGGTTTTGAAACGGAACTATCGCATCCGTACAAATTATATGCTCTCAATGTAGCAAGAAAAGTCGAATCGGATGAACCATTATGTGAAAAAGTCCTGGAAAAGTTAAAATCAGGAATTGAATTGCTGAAATTTCCAAATGTCCAATCAAAGAATAAATTATTACCTTTTGAATTATTCGTAAATGAAACTGTCAGTGGATTACATCCTACAGAATCAAGCATATTAAATGATGCCACAACCTGGGGATATACCAGTACTTCCTTTTCCAGTGAATCAAGACAACCTTCCAAATTTTCAACCAATAGTTTAATCATGTATGAAGTGTCTTTGTTTTCTGTTGGATTCCAATACTGATGATTAATTACTGAATCGGATATCGTACTGATTGCTGAGCCATCGCCAAAATCCCATGTATAATCATTGACTCGTACACTTTTATTATAGATAATTGCATCCAGAGGAGTGCAGTTGTTTGCATAATCAACTGTGAAACTAGCATTCACAAAAGGATGTACCAAAATAGTTGTATCAAAAGTACTGGAACAAAAATAATCTGAGGTTGCCAGTAAAGTAACAATATATGGTTTTGTAGCAGTAGTCTGATTGCGAAAGATTCTCGTGTAATTGCTTTTAAGAGTATCCTGGGCAGTTCGCCCATCACCAAAATCCCAGTTATATAATAAATTATACCCTTTAGAATTATTAGTAAAATTAATTGGTAATGAATCACAAATAGCATTGATACTAATATCAAAAGATGCGTCTACCTCAGGATAAATAATTATTTTCTGTTGGGGAACAGAGGCACTGCATCCCATTGAATTCATGGTTGTGAGGTTGACCTTAATGGTATCTGGTCCGTTTAACTGACTCGTATCAGAATAATTAATGGTTATTGGATTTGAATTAGTAGTGGTAATCACATCCTCAATTAACGGGTAATTAATAGTCCAGAAAAAAGTATCTACTCCTTTGGAATTTCCTGCATTTAAATTCGTATTTAACGGAGAACAACTTAGGGACGAATCAATTGACAGGGAGGCTGTTATAATGGGATGAACGGTTATACTTGCCGTAGCTGTATCAGTACAATAAAACGGTGATCGCGTTACAAGCCTCACACTGTATGTTGAATCAACATTCCCAATATTTGTAAAAGTATGGAATGGATTCGACTTAAAAGATTGTCCGAAATCTCCAAAATTCCAGAAAAATCCTGTAGTATCCAAATTTCCTGTTGAGGTATTGGTAAATTGTATCCCCAGGGGTTGACACCCAGCAGTAGTATCTTGTGAAAATCCAGCATTTATTTCAGGATAAACGCGTATTGTCTGGTCCCATGAACCAATGCAATAATTATTTAAAGCAACTAAATGGATTGTATAATCAATTATTGAATCAGTAGTATTTCGATAAATATGAGGGGCAGGGTTCATAGTGTCGTTAGTTTCTGTTCCATCACCCCATTCCCATCGATAAGTTTTTTCAATTGCGCCATACGACTCATCATTTACTGTAACGGCTAATGGAGCACAACCTTCTGTAATATCAGTAGTAAACCTTATATTTATAGAATCGGAAATTTGTACAGTAACATCAGCAGTGTCGGGAACTTGACATGAGGCTCCTTTTACAACAACTTTGTATTTTTGGGAACTGTATGGAGTACAGAAAGGCTGATCTGATGTAGGATCGTTGAGATAAGTTGGTGGGATCCATTCGTAAACAATACCTCCACTGGCAATTAATTGTATTGTTTCGCCATAACAACCCTTATAATTGGGTTGTCCTGTACCTCCAATAAAACTTCTGGCTTCTATAACATTGTAGTTCGAAAAATACCCGTAATTGCCACCATTTGAGCTTCCTCCATGCATGATTCCAAGATGGAAAATATCTTTATAGTTTTCAATTAAGTTTACTGTACTGGCTAAAATTTCCGCCGATTTATTAAAACTGGCAACCCACCAGTCAGTTCCGGGTATTTGAACAAATGCGCCTGCATTAATACTGGTACTATCCCCATTAAGAACAAAAGCATCAAGGGCTCCTGTTCTGCCCATAATGTTCATTAAAAAATCTTTCGAACCCTGAGGATCTGATCGATAAAAACCCACTCTAAAAGAACCTGTACATCGGGATATAGAGGGTAATACAGCTTCACCTATTTCACATCCGTCCTGAGCACCTGTTACGTGCATTACATATATGGGTTTATTATCATCGTCTGATTTAATATAAGAAATTTGTGCATTATTGGCAATTGTATGTTTAACTTGTTCCCCTGCGTTTAATGTGTAATTATAACTAAGACTATTGGTAACATCAGTTACTTTAACCTTTGTATTATCCTGAGTTGCGAGAATATAGGCCCGGTCCCAGTCGTTTACACTAAGATCACCTTTCATAATTACATATTCAGCACCAATAATTGGCGAAAGGGATCCACTATCACTTACTGCATTTACAGGAACATTTTGATCACCCATCAGGTCCCAGCACCCTGAATCTCCTTCTACGGAGTCATCTTTTAGGGTTACGGCAATTCGCTGACCATCTCTTGTTTTAATGCGGGTACCTGCTAAACGGAGATTAGGCTGGTTATGATAAACATAACTCCCGGCATTAATATGTCCGGGAATAACAGAATAGGTCTCTCCCTGTTGTAAAGTTATTACAATTGAATCAGGTGTTCCCCATCCCAATACTTCATTAGTTGGATAAATAACCACTACTGTATTTCCGGGATCTACAGCAACAATATCTATTGCTGAATATAAAGGTTCATACAGGCTGGGATTAAAATAGTGATTAATATTATTTGTTTGAAAAGGTGTATAAAACTCAGTGCCCAGGGCATTTTTCCCTTTTAGAGAAAAAATATCAGAGTTAAAGGCTTCTTCAACTTCGTAATAAACCGAAATAAAATTTGTTGCAGTAATATGAATTCCCTTGTTTTGTACCAGTTTAGGATCGGTCTTATCAGGCCAGTTTTCAACGTTTTTTCGCATTTGCGACTCAGCAGGAATAGATTCAAAATTATCACTCCATAATTCTTCCCGATGGGTTGAATTTGCAGGAATATTTATAACAATGGGAGCAAAACCTGTTGGATTAAGTGCAGATAATTCATTTGCTGGTTGGCTAATAGTTACTGTAGCAGGCTGATCATAGGTTGTTATAATAAAACTAACTGGTGCGGCACCTGTGTTACAACCAGGAGCTCCTGAACAATGATTTTTTGATACGGCGGGAGCAACAAACCAAAACTCCGTATCTTTTTGCGCAGATAACCATAATTGTGATTCTAGTATTAGAAGTATACTAAAGAAGAGAATTTTTATAATTCGCCGAAGGTTTGGTTTATTCATTGCATTCGGTTTTTCACTGAACGGTTATAACAATGTTTTTTTACGAATATTATCAATTATTGTTACCGGATGCATTTGATATTTCAGGATCATAAAATTGTTGATATTATTAGGTTTTCTTAAACCAACAAGGAATATAATTTTGTAATAGGACAAATATGTAGCTGGTTCTATTCAAATTTACATCTAATGCGAGTAAATTTGTGATAAATTTTATAAAAATTATCAACGTATTTCTATTCTTACCGTATAAAAAATTGTTGCAACAATCTTATACTTCGATGAAAGCTGTACTTTACCATAAAAAAATCACCTTTTATTTCCTGATTATGTTTTCTTTAAACCTATCAGGACAGGTATATTTTTCAGAAGGTTTTGAAAGTGGATTAAGGCCACCCGGTTGGAGCGAACAGATTGTCACTCCCCCTGCTATTTCATGGCGCTACAGGGATGGGGGATATAATCTTGGTGCTGACAGGTTTCCATCACATGCTCATTCGGGAGTTTATAATGCACTTTTTCAGGTCGAACAGGTTGGGCCAAAGACTAAATTAATAACTAAAGCTATCGACTTATCTGAGGCCAAAAAACCGGAGCTGGTTTTTTGGCATGCTCAGGATGAATTCGGAGTTACCGAATTTGATAAACTAAGGGTATATTATAAAGTACATTCTGATAGCGCATGGGTATTATTGCAGGAATATCTTGAATATACTCCAAACTGGACACAACGATCGATTTTTCTTCCGGAAAATGCATTCACCAGTACGTTTTATCTGGCTTTTGAAGGAGAATCGAACTGGGGATTTGGTGTTTGTATTGATGATATCGAAATTATTGAAAGAGGTATAATTCCCATGCAATTGGGATATTCAAATTTTGTTCAACCCAGCATTCATTTTGTGCCTACGGAATCAAAAGATAATCATGTATTGCGCATTGATCTTGATGTGTACGGCAATTATGGCAAATTAATTTTCGATTCAATTTCAATTCAATCCCTGTGTGAAAATAATTCTGACATTAGTGAGCAAGGAGTAAAATTATACTATACAGAAAGTCAAAATTTTTCTTCAAACCAACAACTCGGCTCTGCACAAGATATTGGCTCAGGTATTGTTAATTTTTCAAACCTTAATTTTGAAATTCCTTATGGAAATTCATATCTCTGGGTAACCTTCAATATTGATTCTCTTGCTGAGCATGGTCGTTTTGTTGATGCATTAATACCACCCAATGGAATAAATGCTTATGTAGATACCTCTGGGATGTCTTATTCTTCAATATTTTATCCTGAAGACGATAGTTTAGTGTATATCGTAGACGGAGATACAAGTAAAGCCCCTATAAATTATCAGTTCCCTCAGGTACAGGCTTCTCCTGCGGGCGTACGTTATATAGAACAGTCTATTTTATTTGATGATTTTGAATCGATGAAAGGTTGGACTACAACAGGAGATTTTCAAATAAATGTACCCATGGGATATGGTGCTATTGAAGGTGGAAATCCGGATCCTTCTGAAGCTTATTCAGGGAATAATGTGTTAGGAAATGATTTAACAGGTTTAGGAATTACTCAAGGTGATTATGAAAATTCAGTACCTGACACTATGTATGCGCGCAGTCCTGATATTGACGGGTACTATTTTAAGAATATCAATTTGTCCTTTTATCGATGGTTAAATTCAGAATCTTTTGATAAGGCTTCTATACGAATGTCCCTCGATAATGGTGCAACCTGGACAGCAGTTTATGTCCCAACTTCTAATGTGTCTGAAAACTATTGGAACAGAATAAACTATAATCTATCTGCACTTGGGGCTGACCGGAAATCAAATATTTTAATTCGTTACAATCTCGGCCCAACCGATGGTTCAACAAGAAAAAGCGGCTGGAATGTCGATAATTTTGCAATTACAGGTGATTTTATTTCTAAGGATGTTGGGGTGACACAAATTCTGAATATGAACAGCGGATGCGGACACACAACATCAGATTCTGTAACAGTAATAGTAAAAAATTTTGGCGGGGCGCCTATTGATTCTATTCCGGTTTCATATTCATTTTATGGTGGCGATTCTCTAGTCTTTGACACTATTTACCAAAGTATTCCTGTTGCTGATAGCATAGAATTTACATTTAGTAAACGGATAAATTTATCAAAGGGTGATATTTATAATATAGTTGTTACTACACAGTTAGCTGAAGATGAAGATAATTCAAACAACCAGTTTAACAAGACAATAATTGTTCAACCAACAATTATTCCTGAGTACGCTGAAAATTTTGAAAGTAAACAAGGTCTCTGGTTAATCGATCCAAATCCAAATTCTACCTGGGCCTGGGGCACTCCCGGCAACGGAATTACTCCTACTTCCGGAAGTAAGGTATGGATAACAAAACTTATTGGTAATTATAAAAATAACGATTCATCATTTATAGAAAGTGTCTGTTACGATTTAAGGAATGAGAACCGCTATATCCTGGAAATGAATTATTGGATGTTAACAGAGGCTTCGAAAGATGGAGCGGCAATACAATATTCTAAGGACCAGGGAGATTCCTGGCAATTGTTAGATACTAATGAATTTGGATGGGATTGGGGATGGTATAAAGATAGTGTTAATGCTTTACAAACTAACGGATGGTCAGGAAATTCCAATGACTGGAAAATGGTTCGTCAGTTGTTACCTGCTTCACTAAAATCCTTCTCGGATGTTAAATTCAGAGTGGTTTTTGCAAGCGATTCGGATAATGTTAATATCGGATTTGCCATCGACGATTTTAAAGTTTATCCTGCTCCTGTTGATGTGGGTATTCAGTCTATAGATTCAATTCAATCCAGTGAATGCCAGTTTACTAGTCCGGACAAATTTTATGTTACCATGAAAAATTTTGGGCTAAATACCTTAAAAGTCGGTGATACGATAATTGCAGGTCTTGATATTGATATACATTCACAGCATTTTGCTGATACATTTGCAGTACCCGTGGATATTGAACCTGAGCAAACTTTTACATACCAGTATAATCAACCAGCTGATCTGACTGATACGGTAATTTATACCATACGAGCATTTACATTAATTGAAAGTGATCCCTGGTTCTATTTTTCAAATAATGATACTGCCAGTTTCTCGTTGAAGGTTATGCCAAATCCGCTTACAGAGCTGTTAGATACTATTCAAACACAAGAGCCGGATACGGTAGTACTGCGGGCGCATTATAATCCGAATTATGAATATTTATGGGATGGCAATATCCTTACAGATACTTTTGATGTATCAATAGCAGGAGTTTATCATCTTACTGTTACTGATGTGGGAGGTAACGGATGCCAATCCATAGATTCTACTTATGTTGAACTGTTGTTTAACGATCTTGGTGTTGAAAATCTGATTTCACCTATTTCAAGCTGCGGATTGAGTGATGAAGAATATATTCGGGTTAGAATAATGAATTATGGTACTGACAGCGTTAAAGCTGGTGAAGAGGTTGTGGTTGTTTATGAGTTAAATGAAGGATTACCTGTATTGGATACATTTAATCTTGAAAGTACTCTGTTTGCTTATCATAGCATGGATTATACATTTAAGAAAGGTGCGATAGATATGTCTTCTGCAGATATTTATAAGTTTAAAATATACACAGCTTTTGGAGGAGATACAGTTTATAGCAACGATACCATATTAAAAAATGTCGAGATCTATGGATATCCAATTATAAATATCGGATCTGATGTATCTGCCATGGCTTTATCTTATACGCTGGACGCAGGCGCCGGATACGAGCATTACCAATGGAATGAGAGTTTAACCGATACGCTGCAAACCTTCGAAGTTACGGAGGCAGGAGATTATTCTGTAATTGTTTGGGATGGTAATAATTGTGAAGCCTACGATACTGCTTATGTATGGTTGAAAATTAGGGATATTCGTCCTCAGGCTTTAATCAGTCCGGTATCTGATTGTGAATTTAATGAAGGTGTGCCTGTTGAAATGCAGATTATGAATAATGGCACTGATACAATAACTGTTTCTGATCCTGTTTATGTACGCTATAAGATTAATGAAAATGTAATTGTGGAAGAAACCATTACTCTCGCATCGAACCTTATGCCAAATGCAACAATATCGCATACATTCAGCACATCTGAAGATTTTAGTATATCCGGGGATTATAATTTTAAACTTATTGCTGTTACTCCGGGTGATTTAAGGGTATCCAACGATACTATGTTAGAAACAGTATATGTATATCCCAGACCGGTTGTGGACTTTGGACTGGATGATATTGAAGAAATATATGCCCTTGAATATACGCTTAATGCAGGATATAATGAAAATTACTCTTACCTGTGGCAGGATGGACCGGGTGATTACACATTTATAGCCACCGTTCCAAAATATCATTGGGTGAAAGTTACCGATGATCTTACAGGCTGTACAGATTCTGATTCGGTATTTCTTAATTTTATTATCCATGATGTAGGTGTAACTTCAATTGATATGGAAAATGAGTTATGTATGGGAACTTATAATACTATTGAAGTTGAAATAGAGAACCTGGGTAATGCAAGTATTGGTTCTGGCCAGGGTATCCAGATTAAATATAAGGTAAATGATCAGTCAGTTACAACAGACAATGTTACGCTGTTATCTACCCTGAATCCAAATGCCACAATTAGTCATGTACTGGATCAACCGGTTACTTTTACAACACCTGGCGAAAATAACTTTATTGTATATTCTGTTTTTTCAGGTGATTTGAGGGTCAGTAATGATACCATGTCAGAATCTGTCCTTATTCATCCTAACCCTGTTGTTGATTTTGGAGCAACTAACGACACTCTTAAAGTAACCTTGCCCTATACCTTAAATCCCGGATCAGGATTTGAGAACTATACCTGGCAGGATGCAACAACTTCACCAACCCATGCTGTTACTACACAGGGAGTGTATGCAGTTACAGTTACTGATGAAAATGGGTGCCAGGGCAATAATTCTGTTTTTGTTGAATTGGTTTCTTATATTCGTGGATATGCTGCTGATCTGTATAAAATTGAAATATATCCTGTTCCGGCAACCGATTATTTGTATTATTCAATTACCACAGAAAAGTACAATACTTCATTGACCATAGTCTTAACAGATATCAACGGGCGTGTTGTTAAGAATACTCAAATTGATTATATACAGGGAGTTTACAAAGATAATATTGACCTTACTGGATTATCAAAAGGGTTTTATTTTATCAGATTCTTTAACAATGAGGTAGAACACATGAGTAAAATCATAATTCAGTAATAAATTAACAAAGCACTCATCACAGGCGGGACATAGGATTCCGCCTTTTTTTTGTTCATGTGTATATGATATTTATCCTTTTTTGCCCTGCCGAATCAAATTAATTTCATTTTTAATTAATATATAAAAGTTATAATGACTGGGAGAAATGAGCTGGATAAATAAATCGTTTGCTAAATTATTACCCTATTTTCCGAAGCAGTTTATATGGATTTTTTCAAAAAGATACATAGCCGGCGAAAGCCTGGAGGATGCCATACGCGTTTCAAAGGAATTAAACCGGCAAGGAATATCGGTTACACTGGATCTGTTAGGCGAATTCCAAACCAATGAAAGCCGTATTGAGGAATATAAGAGAACTTATCTGAATACTATTGATGAGGCCGTAAAACAAAATGTAGACTGTACCTTTTCGATTAAACCTACCATGTTTGGTTTGTTTCTCGATTATGAAAAATGTTATAACACTATTAAAGATATAATAATACAAGCCTCAGGATATAACAGGCTGGTAACAATTGATATGGAAGATTCGAATTGTACCGATATGGAAATTATATTGTTCCGCAGGTTACACAAAGAATTTCCGGCGCACGTAGGATTTGTGTTGCAGGCATATTTAAAAAGAACTCCTGATGATTTGAAGGATCTGGTTGATATAAATTCTGATAAGCACCCCTTAAATATCAGAATTTGTAAAGGAATTTATGTTGAACCGGCTGAAATAGCCTTTAAAAAACATTTGGAAATAAACAAAAATTACATGGTATGCCTTGATTATATGATTGAAAAAAAGTATTATCCCTGTATAGCCACTCACGATAAACATTTGGTTAAAGAAGCTTTTAAACGCATTGAAAAAACCGGGACAACAAAAAAGGATTTTGAATTCCAGATGTTGTATGGAGTAACTCCAAGACTGCGAAATAAAATCGTAGAGGCAGGCCATACCATGAGAGTGTATGTTCCGTATGGAAAAGACTGGTTTAATTATTCCACACGAAGACTGCAGGAAAATCCCAGAATGGCCATCGAAATTATTAAGGCGTTATTTATCAGGAAATAATTTGTTTATAACTATTATCGGGGCTTGTTATCTCGTAATTGTCGTAACAACCAGTTTTTAAATTGTATTTCTGCAATATATACTTTCAATACCTTTCTTTCGGGCAATATCTCGCGAAGTTTTAAATTAAAATCTTCCAGCATTTCTGTTTCTTTTTTCTCGCAATTAATATAATTTTCGAGCAAATCAGTAACTTCCACATCGGTTAAAAATTCTGAATTGCGCGTAAAATGCTGCATAATCTCATTTCTATCGTTGGTAATTTTATTTTTCTGCCTTTGATAATTATTATATAAGGGCCAGAATTTTTCTGCTTCTGCCGGAGTAAGCTGTAGTTTTTCAGTAAAAAATGCTACTTTCTGAGCCTGAATTTTACTTTGAACATCGTCTTTTGTTGTTTGAGATCGAAGTAAGTGAAGCGGGAAAATCAGCAGAGCAAGAATTATTAAGTTTTTCATAATTGCTAAACCAGTTAAAATTCATCAAGTATTGAGTTTATATCAATTCCGTCGTTAACCAGATAATCAATAATTTCATCATTTTTTTGCTGATCTTCAATAACCAGATTATCTGTTTCCAGTGAACTTATTAATTGCTTGTCATTATAATAATAAATATTTTCTTCAATATATTCGGTAATATCAGAAGTGGTAAGCTGTGATCCTGATTCTGAAATATTCATAAACTTAAATACTAAAAACACTACGAGGAAAAATCCCACAAATAAAGAGACAAACGCCATCTGGGGTTTTGTGTAATTAATTATCTTTTCAAAAAATCCGGGCGCTTGTTCAGCATGAATTTTTTCACTTAAGCGCGAGGAAAAGTTTTCGAAGTATCCTTCAGGAACCGAATATCCCGGGTTCTTATTTAACTCTGACAAGCCGGGCGATATGTCTTTAAATTTTTCCATGTTGTTTTTTTACGCTCTTTTGACCTATAAAAATACGAAAGGTTTAATCTTCAGTCAGGTATTTTTCAATTTTTTTTACCGCATGGTGATAAGATGCTTTTAATGAACCTACCGAAGTATCTAAAATGGCCGACATTTCTTCGTACTTCATCTCATCAAAATATTTCATGTTAAACACCAAACGCTGTTTTTCGGGCAGTGTGAGCAGGGCCTTCTGAAGTTTTAACTGAATTTCATCGCCATTAAAATATTCATCACTTTCCAGTGTATTTGATAATTGATTTTCCACATCGATCAGTGGCAACAGAAACCTGCGCTTTTTCTTGTTTAAAAAAGTCAGTGATTCATTGGTGCCAATTCTGTAAAGCCATGTGTATAATCCGGACGCTTCTTTAAAGGAATCAAGCGCTGACCAAACCTTCATAAATGTATTCTGCAGCACATCATCGGTATCGCTATGATCGATTAATATCTTTCGGATATGCCAGTAAAGACGTTCCTGATATTTTCGCACGATAAGATTAAAAGCATAATCCCTGCTTTCATTCTTTCTGAATAATTGCAAAAGTTCTTTATCAGTGTAATCACCTGGTTTATCTGGCATCCTGTATATAATCCGTCAGTTTTGCTAATATGACTATAAAGTTATACAAAGGTTTAATGATATTTTCAAATTTATACGTTTTGAAATTAATATAACTGGATAACTTCTGAACTTCCCGGGCGAATTTCAAAATTTTTATTTATTGTATATAAGGTTTGTTTTGCGTTCTGTGCCCTGTAAACCACCCTATAAAATCCGGGTTGTAAAACAATAGATTCATTTTTAATATTGTTGTTGATATTACACACCCATTCTTCCGTTTTCCCGGTTTTTATATATATACTTCCATAACCTGCAGCCGACTTTAATAAGGTGAGAAGACCGGGCCTCGGAATTTCTATGGTTGTTACCGAACTTTGGTTAACCTCCACATTATTGATATAGATCCTGGGCAAAACCGGAATTTCAAGATCGTATTTTCCTGTAAGGTAATTTTCCGGTTCATTAATTTCCTGCATATTTAAGGTGTTCATTTTCCCGGATTGGCGCACTATAAATTCAAGCCCTCTGTATTGATTTCCGCCATTTGAAACCAATTTTAATGTACCCTGTGGAGTATCTGCAGCAATAATAGTATGTTTTCCAACTGTAAGCTGGATGTTTTTTACATCTACCGGGGGGATGGTATGCACTCTCATATTATAGGTCATCATATGATCGAGTATCAGAGTATCCGGATTTCCCCTGTGATTCATTGTATGTATATAATTGTATACTACCTTACCCGATACCTGATCGTAGAAAGTCATGTTAACATTGGTTTCCGTGGGTTTTCCGTTCTTGTCGAGCAAATTTACCTGAGCTGTAGTAGCATTTAACGCCTGTGAAATTACCACTTCCATTATATTGTTGAAATTTTCTTCGTTGGCGGCATTATAAAAATGGCCGATACAATCAAAAGTTTCCTGAAATCCTTCATCAATACCAATCCCGATAATAAAAGGTTTTAGCACAATGCCCTGTTTTTGTAATTCATAAGAAACTGCACATGCATCCCCGTCACAGGCTTCAATACCATCGGTTATCAGGATAATGATGTTTCTGCAGTTTTCACAGGAAGGCGGGAAATCTTTTGCCCCCAGTTCGAGAGAATGCGCAATGGGAGTGGTACCTTTTGGGTTGATAAATCGCAATTCCTGCCTTATTTTTGATGCATTGCCAGGTCCGAAAGGTACCTCGAGTTTTGTGTCATTACAATTTTGAGGGGGAACCGGGAACTGGTGTCCGTATAATCTGAGCGCCAGCTGTACATTTTTCAGATGTTCCAGGCTGTCGATTATACTAATCAGGGTTTTTCTGGCAATATTGATTTTTTTATCACTTTCCCATAATCCCAGCATACTTTGCGACCCATCGAAAATAAAAAGAATCCGTGTTTCCGGCGGCACATATTTGAGAGAAGTCTGGGAATTACTTTCGGAAATGGAAATACAAAATATCAATACAATTAAATACATTCCTTTTTTCATCATTCTTAGGATTTTCTTTTTTAATTAACGGCTATTGTGCTCAGAAATTTTATATCCATTAAAGAACACACCCTTTTGAAAAATCTAAGTTATTGAACATTCGAAAGGATTTAAACTGGAATTATGAACATTAAACAAATAAAAAAGGTACTGAAATCAAAATTACAGTACCTTTTAATTATTCTTTATTTAGGAAAAGTTATTTGTATTCTTTCAGATATTGGTTTACCTGGTTAAAAACGTTGTCAGCAGTATATCCCAGTTTTTCATCCAGTACTTTATAAGGAGCTGAAAATCCAAAACTTTCCATTCCGATAACTTTTCCTTTTGGACCGACCAATCCCTGGAGTGTAACCGGAAGACCGGCAGTAAGGCCCAGTACAGGAACATTATCAGGAATAATACTTTTCTGATACGATTTATCCTGTGCCCTGAATAATCCTTCTGAAGGAGCAGAAACAATTCTTATTTTTAGTTTTTTCTCAGCCAAAAGTTTTTCAGCTC
Organism: Bacteroidales bacterium; assembly: GCA_016934395.1. Classification (GTDB taxonomy): domain Bacteria; phylum Bacteroidota; class Bacteroidia; order Bacteroidales; family UBA10428; genus JAFGSZ01. The sequence goes on along the minus strand of JAFGSZ010000013.1, from coordinate 205,481 downwards.
CTGCAACCAGGGTAGAGACTTCCGACCCGTTAGCAACCAGAATAATATCCGGAGTTCCTTCACAATCTGTAACTATATAAGCTCCTTTTTCTGCCTTATGGGCTTCTTTAAATCTTGTTGAATTCTCCGGTGTCGGCAGGTTGTTGATATTTTGTCTCGACAAAATTAAGGCAGTAGGCGTATGTAAATTTTCAAGTGCCATTTTCCAGGCAACAGTAGTTTCATGTGTATCAGCCGGACGAAGGACAAGCATGCTGCTTTTTCCCGAATGGTTTTTAAGCTGTTCAAGCAACCTGATCTGGGCTTCCTGCTCCACCGGCTGGTGCGTGGGTCCGTCTTCACCCACCCGGAATGCATCATGGGTCCAGATAAATTTTACGGGCAGTTCCATTAGCGCAGACAATCGTGCTGCCGGCTTCATATAATCAGAGAAAACGAAAAATGTACCGCAGGCCGGAATTACGCCACCATGAAGGGCCATTCCATTGCAAAGGGCGGCCATGGCGAGTTCAGATACTCCTGCCTGAAGAAATGCTCCTGAGAAATCACCTTTCGTAAATGCTTTTGTATTTTTCAGGAAGCCATCGGTTTTATCGCTGTTTGAAAGATCGGCTGAGGCAACAATCATATTTTCAACATGCTGTGCCATGTATGCCAAAACAGTTCCGGAGGCCGCACGTGTGGCTACATTGTCTTTTTGCACAATAGTACTATAATCGATTTTCGGAGCTTTGTCCGAGAAAAATAATTCAAGCTTAGCTGCCAGTTCGGGATTTTCATTTCTCCATTGAACTTCTTTTTCTTTTCTTACTCTGGCAATTTCCGTTTTTTTCCTGATGATCCCGGCATAATATTCTTTTACTTCCGGAAAAATCCGGAAAGGATCATTCGGATTTCCACCCAGATTTTCAATTGTTTTTTCAAATGAAGCACCTGCTTCCGACAAGGGCATTCCATGGGTAGAAGTTTCCCGTTCGTAACTTTGGCCATTGCTTGTTACGGCGCCTTTACCCATAATGGTTTTACCAATAATCAGCGTGGGTTTTTCTGTTTCTTTATTGGCTTCTATTAAAGCGTTTCTGATTTCATCCTGATTGTTCCCGTTTATGGTAACCACCTTCCATCCCCATGCTTCATATTTTTTGGCAGTATCTTCAATAGTAACCATTTTGGTTTCTGTTGAGAGCTGGATATCATTTGAATCATAGAACATAATTAGATTACCCAGTCCCAGAAAACCGGCTATTCTTCCTGCAGCCTGTGAAATTTCTTCCTGCACGCCGCCATCAGAAATAAAGGTATAGGTTTTGTGAGCCATCCATTCCCCGAAACGGGCAACAAGAAAACGCTCTGCGATAGCAGCTCCTATAGCCATAGTGTGTCCCTGCCCAAGAGGCCCGGAAGTATTTTCAACACCCCGGTTGACTTCCTTTTCCGGATGTCCTGGTGTAGGGCTTCCCCATTGCCGGAAATTTTTGATTTCTTCGAGCGAATATTTCCCCGTAAGAGTGAGTATGGAATATAGCATGGGCGACATATGTCCCGGGTCGAGAAAAAACCGGTCTCGGTTAATCCAGCCCATGTCTGTCGGGTCCCAGTTTAAAAATTCTGTGTATAAAATATTGATAAAATCAGCGCCTCCCATAGCTCCCCCGGGATGTCCCGATTTAGCTTTTTCTACCATTGCTGCTGATAAAATCCGAATATTATCGGCTGCTTTATTAATTAAGTCTTTATTCATATACATTAAAAATTATTTAAAAAATAATATTAGCGTAAAAAATACGATTAGTAATCGTATCAAAGGTAAGAATAAATTTCGCTTCCATAAAATCTATAATTAACAAATTCATTTGCGGCGGTAGTATTGTCTGTTTGAAATTGACATTTGTAATTTCTTTTCTATGAATTAAAATGTAATTTTGCCTTCGGAAATAATAAATATAAATTATGGCGTTACAATGTGGAATAGTCGGCATAGCTAATGTTGGTAAAACAACCTTGTTTAACTGTATGTCGAATACAAAGGGTGAAACTTCAAACTATGCGTTTAGTTCAAGCAAATCGAATATCGGTATTATAAATGTTCCGGATAACCGGCTTTATGAACTTGAAAAACTTCAGCCAACGGAAAAGCTTGTACCTGCCACAGTTGAAATTGTAGATATTCCCGGACTTACCAAGGGAGCTAATAAAGGCGAAGGAGTGGGAAATAAATTTCTGGGCGATATCCGGAATACGGATGCCTTAATCCATGTGTTGCGCTGTTTTGATGATGAAAACCTTCCTCATATTGATGGCTCTGTAAATCCTGTGCGGGATATTGAAACCATAGACCTTGAACTGCAGGTGAAAGACCTTGAATCGGTGGAAAAAAAAATCCAGCGGATGGAAAAGATTGCTAAATCGGGAGATAAGGAAGCAAAGGTAAGCATTGAGATACTTGGAAAAATTAAAGACCATCTTGAAAATTTCCAGAATGTACGGGATCTTGAACTAAATGAAATTGAAAAAAAACAAATCGAGGATATTTTCCTGTTAACCGCAAAACCTATATTGTATGTATGTAATGTGGATGAAGCATCGGCGACAAACGGCAATTCTTACGTGGATAAAGTAAAGGAATTTCTGGAAGGAAAAAATACGGAAATCCTGGTTATTGCCGGTCAGAGTGAGGCTGAAATTGCAGACCTTGAAGATATGAATGACCGGAATGCTTTTCTCAACGACCTGGGAATATCTGAACCAGGGGTAAATAAGCTGATCAGGTCGGCATATTCTTTATTGAACCTAACCTCTTTTTTTACCGTGGGTCCCAAAGAAATCCGAGCATGGACCATAAGAAAAGGTATGACCGCCCCGCAGGCAGCCGGTGTGATCCACAGCGACCTGGAGCGCGGGTTTATACGTGCCGAAGTGATGAAATATAATGATTTTATCAGCCTGAAATCTGAACATGCCTGCAAAGAAAAAGGAAAACTTTTTGTTGAAGGTAAAAATTACGTGGTAGATGACGGCGATATTTTGCATATCCGGTTTAACGTGTAATCGTTAATTTTCCTTACCCCAATTGTTAACATCATTTGTACAGATATCTTTTATAGCTTTTTTAAAAGCTTATATTTGCTGCTTTTGATTTAAAAAATAAGCACAAAGGAAAATAAATATTATAACAGACTAGTTTGTATAAGCAACGTGTCTCATTTTTTAAGAAAGTTATGAATGAATATTTGAAAGTTGTTTTTCTTTTTCTCGGAATCCTGAGCGGGATATCCGGTTTTGCACAGGGACAAAAAAAAATTCCCACTGAACAGCCAAAACTTGTTGTTGGTATTGTAATCAGCCAGATGCGCTACGATTATATTTACCGGTACTGGGATAAATTTGGCGAAAACGGGTTTAAAAAACTGATTAACGGAGGGACTTTTTGTAAGAATACGCGTTTTAACTATTTGTTTTCGCAGGAAGGGGTGGGGCATGCCACCATAGCCACCGGCACCAATCCATCCGATCACGGAATTATTTCAAAAGAATGGTATGTAAGCCTTCAGGACCAGGTTGTTTCCAGCACAGGTACAGAAAAATACAGCACCGTGGGCGGAAGTTACGAACCGGGACGAAAATCGCCCGAAAACCTGATGACAACCACCTATGCCGATGAACTGCGTTTATCCAACAATTTTAAATCAAAAACATTCAGCATCTCATTAAATGCGGAACCGGCCATATTTTCTGCCGGGCACTCGGCCAATTGTGCATATTGGTTTGACGATGTATCGGGAAACTGGATTACCAGTTCTTATTATATCGATTCGCTGCCCAACTGGGTAAATGATTTTAATGCAAAAAAATTCCCCGATACCTATGTTGTTAAACAGTGGAATACCCTGCTGCCGATTGCTGAATATACCGAAAGCCTGAACGACAATAATGTTTATGAAACCGGGATCAACGATCAGATTACTTTCCCCTATGAACTCGAAAATTTAAACAAACAGAAAAAGAAAAAAACAGACTATAGCATTCTTAAAACCACGCCTTTTGGGAATAACCTGTTGAAAGATTTTGCTACTTCACTTATCGTAAATGAAAATCTTGGTAAAGACAATTATACGGATGTGCTGATTTTATGTTTTGATGCCACCGAAGAGATCGGTAATGCCTTTGGCCCCAACTCCGTTGAGGTGCAGGATATGTTCCTTCGCCTGGACCAGGAGCTTGCCCATTTCCTGAATTTTCTCGATGAAAATATCGGGAAAGAAAGTACCCTGGTATTTTTAACCGCCGGTCATGGTGTGGCGTATGTGCCCGATTACCTGAATGCTTCTAAAATTCCCGGCGGAACGTTTAATTATAACAGCGCGTTGTCGTTGTTGCGCAGTTACCTGAATGTAATCTATGGTGAAGGAAACTGGTTTAAAAACTATCATGCCCAGCAGATCTATCTAAACCGCAATTTGATTGAAGATGCTAATCTGTCCCTGAGACAAATCCAGGATGATGCGGCACAGTTTCTTTTGCAATTTTCGGGAGTAGCCAATACGGTTACTTCATATACCCTGTTAAATACCAACTTTACAGACGGGATATTTTCAAAAATACAAAACGGATTTAACCAGAAACGCTCGGGCGATATCATATTAAATTTACAGAGCGGATGGGTGGAAAAAAACGGGGCTTCAACCAATCATAATTCTTCGTATGCTTACGATTCCCGGGTACCGTTAATCTGGTACGGCTGGAAAGTGGGCCGGGGGACTATTACCCGCGAAGTAGATATGATTGATATAGCGCCTACCATTTCAACCTTTTTAAATATTTCGTATCCCAATGCCAGTTCGGGAGAGCCTATTTTTGAATTGCTGAAGTAAATAATTAATATATACTTTATCTACTTTTTTGATTTATTCAAAATTAATTTCAATACCAGATTCCTGAATTTCGAGAGCAAATGGATTCAAACTAGTAAAGTCAGATTCACCAATTGGATGTGGTTCAATTCTTAAATCAACTTTGCGTCGAATCCTCATTAATTGACGTTGTGTTGCAAAAAAATCTGTCATATTGCCAATTACCAATGCAATGTCTATGTCGCTATCTTCCTTTTCAATACCTTTCGCATAAGAACCAAAAAGATACGCTTTTTTAATATCCATATCTTTTGGGATCTTCTTTAAATATTGAACCGCGGTATCTAAAATTGACTTTTTAACCATTTCTCTAATTTTTTTTATCTGCTAACCCATATATCAGTAAATTCCTTTGTACATAACCTGTAGAAATCCTGCTTGTTGTTATCATATCTGGCATTGAGGTTAAAGGTAGTTATCTCATCAAACCATTCCTGTTGTTCTAAAGAAAGTTCCAAACCTATCTTACTTGCAAGTCTTAATAAATCATGAGTAAAAATTGCATGCTCTTGTTTCTTTTTAACATATAAAGCTTTTAATAATTTCTCAATCATAAGATGACCAAGGAATAATGCCCAGCTATAATCCTTAGCATCAATCAGGTGTTGCATTGTTTTACAATCCTGATTGGCAGAATCGATCCAGTTCTGAACAATAATATCACTATTTTCAATTTTTTATTCATGTATCTCAAAAATACAAAAAAATGTCACTTGCCTGATTTAATTTATTTTTCTTTGTTCCCCAAAGGAATGGATATATAATTAGCCTATACAATTTCATGAGCATAAGTATATAACTGTCTATAGAAATCCAACCCGTTAAATTACCATCCTGTATATTTGGCAGTCACTTCAATCCGGTTCCCGTCAGGGTCGAGGGTAACAAATTCATAATACCCATCGCCGGTAATTCTTGGTCCGTCAAAAATTTTAAAACCACCGTTTACCAGCTGCCTGGCTTTATTGTCCACTTCCTGCTTTGAATTTAGTCCGAATGCCAGATGAAAAATTCCCTGATGCTGTGTTAATAACGTGTCGTTTGTTTTATCCGGAAGACCGGGCATGTTCATAATCTCAAGACGGGCTCCGGATTTAAACGTGATAAAATAACTGAAAAACTGGTTTTTTTCGTTGGTATATTTATCATTGGGTACTCCGTCAAAATAGGTAACATAGTAGTTTTTTAATGCTTCCAGCTTATTGGTCCATATACCGATATGTTCCAGGATCATAATACTAATTTTAAAGTCTGTTTTTATAGGTTAAAACAATTCAAAACCAAAATCATCCAGATACAGTTCACTATGTCCTGTATTCCACAAATACAGGGCAAATTCATAATCCCGACTTTTAACCCGGGGTATGCGAAATAATAAATTCACTTTTTCCCAGCTGTTCTTTTCTTTTAAAAGATTGCGGAGGTTATAGGATTTGTAATATGTGTTTTGGCCGTTTTCATTTATAGTAAGCACTATTTCACAATTTTTTATGGTATCCTGTAAAAAATACGAAGAGAATAATAAATATCTTTTACCTGTAGTTATTTCTTGTAAGTTTTTTGTTTTATAGGTAAGGCCGTAAAGCATTTCGGGGATTAGCTGGCCCGATTTTGTCCCGTTGAAATATACTTCCGATGTGGATTGTGTATTTTGCCAGTAGTCTGAAACTACAGTATCATAATTCATAATCGACCGGAAAACAGGAGACTTTCCTTCCAGGCCGAGAAATCCCATCAGGGATTGGTTTTTTAAGGAATCGGATAACACACAAACCGAGATTTTTTCATTGTCTGCAATTTTAACAATTTTTGAAAGTATTTCCGGATACGAAGAATAAATGTCCGAAAGAAAAATTTCATTTTGCATTATTATATAATCATACTTCCATGCGAGGGCATCTTTTATAGTTTCTTTTTTTGTTGACATAACCGCAAAACCCTTCCGGTTCATTAAAATAAAAGGGATATTTGGGGCACAGGCATCAATAACAAGCATGCGGGCATCTGTAGATATTTGCAGGGAATCCAGCAGTTGTTCCGAACCAGTAAAATTTTGAATTGTCGCTGTGGCCTTGTCCCAGGAGCCGGAAATTCGCCTGTTTTTCTGGGTATGAATTGTAATGACTATCATAGGGATGGTAACCAGAAGAATTCCGAAAGAATAAATTATCGTATTCCTTTTATTTTCAAATAAGGGAATGCGTGTTACCATAACAATTAAAAGCAAAATCACAGGCAGGTAAAAAGTATCCAGAAAATAATAATCGTGGGCCGGGAATTGCCGGAGCATTAAAAAAGCAAAAAGAAAACATCCGGCCAGTATAATTGATGTCAAAACTAACAATTGTAACAGCAAACTTTGAATTCTTTCTTTTTTTGAAAAGATAAAAAACAGGGAAATAAAAATCAGGAGGAAAAAAACCAGGTAATGAACTGCTGAAAAATATTGGAATCCCCAGTTTTTAATCACCAATTTAAATATTTCTACAACCTGCTGAATACTTTGGGGAGGTAAAAAAGAACTCAGAAATATTGACCCGTATCGGTTCCGTAAAGAAATATTATATAAGAAATATCCTAATACAGACAGAATAGACAAAACAGGCAATATGGGCACGCGGTACAACCGCGCACCAGTGTATATGATTATTGGTTTTACAACAGTCTCGTTTTTGAATATTCTTAAAATTTCGAATCCAAAAACAGCAAGCAGCGGAATGGCAAAGGTGGTTCTGCTTAATGAAGCCAGGGTCAAAAACAGGATACAGATATTAAAATATTTGTTCTTTTTATAATGTATGTATTTGAAATAAAAATAAATTCCTATAAAAACATTTGCCATTGAGGGTATGGTGGGAAGGAATCCGCCCTGGTAGTAAACAAAAACGGGCGAGGTTGCTGCAAAAAGCATTACAAATATCGATTTGTAAAAGTTATCTGAAAACAAAAAAGCCAGCTTAAACAAAAAAAACAAACCGGAAAAACTGTATAATAAGATATACAATCTGAAAATCCACGGAGCAGTAATTCCAAATATCTTCATAATAACTGCAGGGATAAATTCATGTACAGGAAAATCAACCGCTGTAATACTGCTCTCTGAAGGCACCTTCCAGTCATCAGGAAACTGATGGTTTAAGACGAATGTTTCAGGCTTAAAAAAATTCAGATTATTATTTTTAAATCCAAGAGCCAAAGCATATCGGTCTGATTGCGCCCAGGCATGAATGTAAGATGGAAACTCGTTGATATATTTATAATGAAACAGAATCCCTAAAGAAAGGATTATTAAAACTGCAATTGCATGTTGCTTTGTCTGATTCATAGAATGTTAAACACCAATACAATTGTAAGGTATAGTAGTGTTTTGGTTTTGAGTAGCAAGATAGGAAAAAAGCAGAGACATTATTTTCACTTTTTTGAAAACATAAGGCATTTATATGTATTTTAAAAATAAAAATATAGTGGAGAAATTTATTTATTTCGTACTTTGGTAAATAGTGGCTATTATAAAAGGAGAAAGGCGGGAAAAATTCCCGCCTTTGTAAAACAAAACTACTAACTAAACCAACTTGGGCAAAATTGTCTAACTTATTGAAGCTATATTATTTATTTTTTTATTGTTGTTTCTTTGGGTGAATATACGGCGATATATTAACCTTAGTTTATAATATTAGGTCAACGACTGTTTTATTTTGACAAATGATTGGAATGATGGTGTTAAAAAAAACCGGCAGATGAAACTGGTATTTGTCAGAAACTGAGTGCAATTTTTGCAAGGGAATATAAAGCGGAAATATCGTCTTCTACTGCCGAACTAACCACTACGAGGTCAGCTCCTGCGCGATAAGCCTCGTACATATCTTCTTCATTTCTGATTCCTCCGCCAACAACCAGGGGGATAGAAATATTGTTTTTTACAGCCCTGATTATTTTCTCACTAATACGATTCTTAGCACCGCTTCCGGCTTCAAGGTAAATAAGCTTATTTCCTGTTAACTCACCTGCAATAGCAGTGGCTACAATAAGGTCGGTTTTAGAGGCAGGAATAGGTTTTGTATTGGAAATATATTCTACACTACTGGAATTAGTTTCTCCAATAAGGATGTAACCTGTTGGAATAACCTCCAGATTTGATCTTTTTAAATAGGGAGCAGCTATTACATGGTTTCCTATCAGATACTCGGGATTTCTACCAGAAATCAGTGAAAGCAATAATATACCATCGGCTTTTCTTGATAATTGCAGCAGGCTTCCCGGGAACAACAACACAGGAATGTTAGTATGCTGCTTGATCGTTTCAATATGGTTGTCAAAAGTATCGGATACTAGGCTGCCCCCGATTAATATAATATTTACACTGGTTTTATTGGCTGCCTCAATGGTTTTTAACAATGAAGTTTCACTTTGACTTTCCGGATCGATAAGCAGGGCAAATTTTTTTCCAGGTTTTGAAAGTAGTGTTTCGTAAATCATACCGGCTTATTTACATGTCCATACAATAATATAATTATTATAGGTAAAATATTCCAGGTTAAACATTTCATGAAAATATTTATTGTTTACCCAGCCTCTGAGAACACCTTTTTCTTTTGGCTCAAAAGGTTCTATGGTTAGATTATCTATAAAACTTATATCCTGTTTATCGCAAATTTTATATAATGCTTCTTTTGCACACCAGTGCACATATAAATGGAATTTTCGCAATTCCGGATTATCTGTAATTTTTTCATTTTTATTAATAAACCTATGCTCTATTTTGCTAATCCTGTGCGACATAAATTCCAGATCTAAACCTACTTTTTTGTTTGGGCTGATAAAAATCGAAGTCAGGTCTTTGGAATGTGAAATGCTAATATTTGTAGGATTGTTCTTGATAAAAGGTTTACGATTATGGTTATATATAATTGAATGGCGTTCCGATGTAAGTTCGTTTAATAATACCCTTACGCTTAACCATTCAACTTTTCGGGCCCGATTTCTGAAAGCTTCTAAAATTTTCAGATCGTCATCTGATAATTTCAGCCTGGATAATAAATTATCATAGTCTTCTGTTATTTCCCAGATTCCCAGTTTACATTCTGAATTAATATCTTTTCTCCAGATAAGTCCCATCTCAATAAAAACAAATAAAGGTAAAATTTTATTTCCAGCTTGTAGTTTCAATCAAATGATTAATATCTTCTCTGAAAAATTCAATAACCGGGGCCAGAGAATCTGCATTGGGTCGTACATTAAAATAAAGTGAACCGCTGATAAAGTGTGCCGTGCTGTCTGTAATATAAAAATTTACCGACGAAGCAGTGTTTCCTTTAATATCATAAAGTATCCCGTAAACATTTCTTTCAGGGATATCGATAATATTTTCAATAATATCATCTGCTTTAATCAGGTGTTTATATACTATTGTTCTGATATCTTCAGATAACTCCTCCAGATTATGTTCTACAGGTTTATAAGTAATATAAATTTTCCCTTTAAATTCAGGAAAATTGATATTGATCCAGCAAGGTTCCGAACTAACACCTTTATAATTATCTATTTCGCCATATACTGGGTATTCAAAAGAATACGGACAGGAGGATTGTAAAACCTGATATTCTTTTTTGGGCAGGTCAATCCTGAAATAGCCCAGAGGTTTGGGATGGTAATTATGTGAACAAGCCATCAAGATAAACACGATCAATACTATTCCTATCCTGTACATTAGCTCTGGTTTGTATTTTCCGGTTTCTGAATAGTCAGGTGTATTTGTTTTATTCGCCTGTCATCAACAGATTTAATTTTAAAAACATAGTTTTTATAAGAAAGTTTGTCGTCTTTTTTCGGAATCTCTCCCCTGAGTTCAAGAATTAAACCGGCAAGTGTATCGGCATCTCCTTTTACCTCATCAAAAAATGTATCGTTAATATGGACAACCTTATAAAAATCATTCAGCAGAATTTTTCCTTCAAAAAGATAGTTGTTATCATTAATTTTTGTAAAATGCAAATCTTCCTCATCAAATTCGTCGGTTATTTCGCCAACAATTTCCTCAAGAATATCTTCAAGTGTAACAATTCCCGAAGTACCGCCATATTCGTCCACAACAATTGCCAGGTGAATTTTATTGGTTTGAAATTCTTTCAAAAGATCATTGATCATTTTGGTTTCGGGCACATAATAAGGCGGCCTGATAAGAGTTTGCCATTTAAAAGAAGCCGGTTTGTTTAAATGATTGAGTAAGTCTTTTATGTATAATATCCCATTTATATGATCAAAAGATTCTTCATATACGGGGATACGCGAGTATCCGGATTCAATAATAAAAGCTTTTAATTTAGTAAAATTAATTTGTATATCAACACCCATAACATCCACCCGCGGTTTCATAATTTCGCGTACGCTGATGTTTCCAAATTTAACAATACCTTTTAAAATTTTCCGGTCTTCGGCAATGGTTGAGTCACCTAATTCAAGTGCATCCGATAGTTCGTTTATAGAAATATTTCTTTTTCTTTTGGTTACACGTTTTTTTACAATTTTAAAAGCGTGTACCAGTATTGCGCTTACCGGCCAGAATATTTTATCGAAAATTTCAAGCGGCCGGGCCATTAGTTTTGAAAATTTTATTCTATTTTGATTCGCGTAGATTTTAGGAAGAATCTCTCCGAAAAACAAAATTAAGAATGTAATGATTACAATCTGGAATAAAAAACCGAGAACCGGATGATTTGAAAAATCAAACACTTTCTGGGTTACAAAAGTTGAAATAATTACAATGCCAACATTAATAAAATTATTTACCACCAGTATTGTAGCCAGCAGACGTTCGGGATGGTTGAGATGTTTAAGTATAAGCTTATCTGTTTTAGACTCCGATTTTCTAAAACTGTCTTTATCAACGGGGTCCATAGAGAAATAGGCCACTTCGGCGCCCGATATCATTGCCGATCCGAATAATAATATAAGTATAGTAATTAATCCAAGAATAATTCCCGGGGTAATTGAATTCAGTTGAATAAAAAATACAGATAAAAACTCCAAAGGATACGGTTCTGCTTCCAATCTCAAGATATTTTCTTATTACTTAAAAGGGAAGGTCGTCAGCGCCTTCAGGTCCCTGGTCTGGAATATCATCGGCTGAGTGTTCGGAAGAATCGCCTGAAGAAGATGAAGTGGTGTCATCCATACGTTTACCGAGCATTTGCATAGTATCACCCACAATTTCTGTTGTATACCGTTTGTTGCCATCCCTGTCGTCCCAGCTACGGGTACGGATTCTTCCTTCAATATATAATTGTGATCCTTTTTTTACATATTTTTCTGCTATTTCAGCCAGTTTTCTCCAAAAAACAATGGAATGCCATTCTGTACTGGTAACTGTTTCGCCATTTTTGTTTTTATAAGTTTCACTTGTGGCCAGCCTGAAATTGCATACGGGAGTGCCGCTGTCAAGGTAACGTATTTCGGGGTCGTTACCTACAAAACCGACAAGGATTGCTTTATTAATCGACATGTTAAATTTATTGGTTGATTTGAGGGATAAAAATACAAAAAATTATTTAACTATAATTTTTATTTCTAAGCAATCCCTGAACCGGGCAGTTTTTAAAAAATTTGCCAAAAGTACGGGCATGGCATATAAATCAAGCATATCAAGTGCAATTTCTTTTTGAAAAGATTTGGGTTCTGGTAATTTATCAAGTTGTACAACAATAAAACGGGCGTGTATGTTTTGATGACTGAGTTTGTGTTTGTAGATATCTGAAATACAAATCAACCCTAACAGGTTGGCATCTTCAGAAAAATCCTGCCAATGTCTGCTTTTAAAAATCTTTTCAACAGGGATAATTTCATGGCTTTCAAAAAGAATAAATTCATATAATGAATGCCAGATATCGTTGTTATTCCTTTTACTAATCAGAGTACGGTTATTTGCAACAGGGATAATGTAATTAAAATACCGGTCTTTGGATTTTATTTTTTTTGATTTTAGTGGCAGATCATTAATATTTTTATTTTTTAAAGCATAGCAAGACTCTGCAAGCGGGCAGTCTGTGCATTTCGGATTCTTTGGGGTACATTGTAAAGCGCCAAATTCCATAATTGCCTGGTTGTGCATGCCGGGATGTTCAACATCAAGTATTTCATTTGCCAGTTTTGAAAATGTTTTTTTTCCTGAAGATGTATCCGAAGCCATTTCAATTCCAAAATAGCGGGACAGCACCCTAATTACATTCCCGTCAATAACGGCCACAGGTTCGTTATATGCAAAAGAAGCTATTGCTGCAGCGGTATATTCACCAATCCCCTTTAATAAAAGAAGGTCCTTATAATTTCCCGGGAATACATTTTTCAGTTTTGTATGAACGATCCGGGCTGTGGTATATAAATTTCGGGCCCTTGTATAATATCCCAATCCCTGCCAAAGTTTTAGCACATCATCTAATGGAGCCCTGGCTAAATGGGCCACTGTAGGGAAGGTATTTATAAAATTCAGGTAATAATTCAGGCCCTGATTCACCCGTGTTTGTTGTAGTATAATCTCTGAGACCCAAATTTTATAGGGATCATTTGTATTTCTCCAGGGAAGGTCTCTTTTGTTTTGATGATACCAGTGAGCAAGGCTTGCAGCAAAATCCATTCAGGTATGATAATCAATTAATTTGTAATAAAAGCAAAATTAATGGTTTTGTGTTTTAAATATCGGGAGAAAGTATTTATATTTGCAGTTCATAAATAAAAAATATTGTAAATAATTGATAATTAAAGATTTTAAAAATGACGAAAGCTGATATCGTAAACGAAATTTCTAAAAACACAGGAATTGAAAAGATTACTGTACAAAAAACAGTTGAAGCTTTTATGGAAGCAGTGAAAGACTCTCTGGTTAGTGAAAAGAATGTTTATCTTCGCGGATTTGGTAGTTTCATTGTAAAGAAAAGAGCAAAAAAGACTGCCAGGAACATATCAAAAAATACTACACTTATCATTCCTGAACATTTTATACCCGCTTTTAAACCTGCCAAATCATTTGTTACCAAGGTTAAATCGAACGTAAAATAAGAACGATAACTTAAGATTAGGAAAATATGCCAAGCGGAAAGAAAAGAAAAAGACATAAGATGTCGACGCATAAACGCAAAAAACGTTTGAGGAAGAACCGACATAAAAAGAAGAAATAAGTAATTCTTATTAAGATATAATCATCGAATAAACCTAAAGTGGAGTAGCTTTAGGTTTATTCGATTTGTATTCTTCATAACGCCCCATATTAATGAATGAAATAATCCATGGGTGATGTGATTAGCAAAGAACTTGTCATTGATGTTTCCCCCTGCGAAATTGATATTGCCTTATTAGAAAACAAAAAATTAGTTGAGCTTAATAAGGAAAGAAGTAATTTAAAATTTTCTGTAGGAGACATTTACATCGGGAAGGTAAAAAAAATTATGCCCGGTTTAAATGCTGCATTTGTTGATGTAGGATACGAAAAAGATGCGTTCTTACATTATCTTGATCTGGGCCCGCAGTTTCGCTCTCTTCATAAATATTTAAATCTCAATATTCATAAAAAAGGAAGAGTACCTTCATGGGAAAAGTTCAAGCGTGAGCCTGACATTGATAAAAACGGGAAAATAACAAATGTTTTGTCCTCAGGTCAGCTGGTACTTGTGCAAATTGCCAAAGAACCCATTTCAACAAAAGGACCGAGGTTAACATCAGAAATTTCAATTGCCGGAAGAAATATCGTATTAATGCCTTTTAATGATAAGGTATCGGTTTCGCAAAAAATTGAATCTAACGAAGAAAAAAACCGGTTAAAAACCCTTCTTCAGAGTATTAAGCCTAATAACTACGGTATTATTGTAAGAACAGTAGCCGAAGGCAAAAAAGTAAAATTGCTGGATGAAGAACTCAGAGGCTTAATAAGAAAATGGGAATCGGCTTTCGATATTCTTAAAAACATTAAACCCCCATACCTGTTTTTAAGTGAATTAACACGAACATCAGCTATTTTACGCGATATTTTAAATCCCAACTTTAATAATATTTATGTTAACGACGAATCCGTTTGTCGTGAGATTAAAGAATATATAAGTACCATAGCGCCGGAAAAAGAAAAAATTGTAAGCCTGTATAAAGGGAGTACACCGATTTTCGAAAAGTATGGTATTGAAAAACAGGTAAAGGCCTCATTTGGGAAAACGGTTTCTTTCAAAAACGGAGCCTATCTGATTATTGAACATACTGAAGCGCTCCATGTAATTGATGTAAATAGTGGAAACCGGTCGAAAAATGTGAACGATCAGGAAACGAATGCTATTGAAGTAAACCTAGCTGCAGTAGATGAAATAGCCCGGCAATTAAGGCTTAGGGATATGGGGGGCATCATTGTGGTAGACTTTATTGATATGCACCACCAGGACCATAAGCAAAAAGTTTTTACCCGCATGCAGGATGTTATGGAGCATGACCGGACCAAACACAGTATTCTTCCGTTAAGCAGATTTGGATTAATGCAAATTACCCGGCAACGTGTTCGGCCCGAAATGAATATCAACACCCGTGAAAAATGTCCTACCTGCGGTGGTACAGGTGAGATTTCGCCCAGTATACTATTTATCGATAAAATTGATAATCACCTTGATTTGCTTTTAAACAGCACAAAAGCAAAAAAAATTATATTAAAAGTTCATCCTTATATCGCATCGCATCTTACCAAAGGATGGTGGCCGATTAAATTAAAGTGGAGATTTAAACTGGGTTGTAAAATTAAAGTGCAGTCAGTTTCATCTTATGACTTTCTGGAATTCCATGTATTCGATAGTAATGGTGAAGAAATTTTAATCTAACCCCAAAAATTTTCATTAAGTTTAAATAAAATTGTAAGGATTTTTTGCCATTTCGAACTAAGATATGTATATATATGAATTTGATAATAAAACATTAAATATCATCCATCATGAAAAAAATACTTACCATACTCCTTATAGTATTATTATCCGGTAAAATTTATTCCCAGGTCTTTCAACCGGTATCCTGGGAGTATTCGCTAGAAAAGACCAGCGAAAATGAGGCAATTCTGATATTTCGTGCGGTAATTGAAAAAAACTGGCATATGTATGGGTTAAATATTCCGGAAGGAGGACCTGTAGCTACATCTGTAAATATTGAGCAAACAGCAGATTTTGAAAAGGTCGGCGAGTTGCAGGTAATTACTCCTCCTGAAATTAAGTATGACAATACATTTGAAATGGAAATTGAATTGTTTAATTCGGAGGCTGTTTTTAAACAATCCATAAAATTGCTAACCGAAGAACCGGTTGAAGTTAAAGGCTACGTAGAATATATGGTATGCGATGATCAGCGTTGTTTACCACCAGAGGAAGAAGAGTTTAGTATTCCGGTAACTGAAAAAGCATTAGTGGCCGAAACAAAAGATACACCTGAAAAAAAATCGGACAAAACACTGTGGGGTATATTTATTATTGCTCTGCTCGGAGGTTTTGGAGGTATTCTCACACCATGTGTTTATCCAATGATCCCGCTTACTGTATCATTTTTTATGAGAGGTGAAAAAAGCCGGGGAAAAGCAATCTTTAACGGGGTGTTTTTTGGTTTGTCTATTATTGCAATATATACCTTTGTGGGTTTAATTGCCGGAATTACCAAGGTTGACCTTGCTAATGCCGTATCCACACACTGGCTTCCCAATGTAATTTTCTTTCTTATATTTTTATTGCTTGCATTTTCATTTTTCGGAATGTTTGAAATTGTTTTACCCAGCGGACTGGCAAATAAAGTGGATCAGCAGGCTGACAAAGGCGGATTACTGGGGCCATTTTTTATGGCGCTGGCTACTGCAATTATTTCCTTTTCCTGCACCGGTCCTATTGTTGGCGTATTGCTCGGAAGCGCCATGCAGGGAGAAATTTTACAACCTGTAGTGGGAATGTTCGGCTTTGGATTGTCGTTTAGTTTACCTTTTGCCTTACTGGCAATATTCCCGGGAATGATGAATAAATTGCCCAAATCCGGAGGATGGCTGAATGCCGTTAAAGTTTTTATTGCATTTATTCTGCTGGCATTTTCACTCATTTTTGTTGTGAATGTTAATGAAACCTATAATCTTGGTATTCTGAACAGAACAACATTTATTGCAATATGGATCGTAATATTCAGTTTACTGGGATTCTACCTGCTTGGAAAACTGAAGTTTTCTCATGATAGTGAACTGCCATTTATTACCGTTCCCAGATTGATATTTATTATTATTACTTTTTCATTCGTTATTTACCTTATTACCGGATTATTTGGCGCACCGCTTAAAAATATTTCGCCTATGTTACCACCGGCGGAAGCAGTATATGTGGCACCGACTGCTTCAGTTCATACACCGGCTGAGCAGGTATCTGTTCCGTCTTTTTTTCAATCGGAAGAATTATGTGCTGCACCCAAATATCAGGATTTTCTTCATCTTCCCTATGGCTTGAGCGGGTATTTTGATTATGAACAGGCGCTTGCCTGTGCAAAAGAAAAGAATAAACCCCTGTTTATCGATTTTATAGGGCATACCTGCAAAAATTGCAAACAGATGTATGCTGTGGTGTGGTCTGATCCCAGAATTCAAAAAAAGTTATCTGAGGATTTTGTAGTATTGGCTTTATATACAGACGATAAAACCAAACTCCCCGAGTCGGAATGGATTACTTCTGAAATAGACGGAAAAGTTAAAAAAACAATGGGGAAAAAGAACAAGGATTTCCAGGTATCCCGGTTTAATTCAAATGCCCTGCCCATGTATGTAATTTTAGATAATAACGGGGAATTGATTACGGAGAAGCCATATTTTTACGATACAAATGTTGAAAATCTGGCAAACTGGCTTGAAGAAGGGAAAAAGAATTTCTAATCCGGATATTTATTCTGGTTTTATTATTTCAAACGCATAAGAAGTAACTGCCGAAACGCTGAAGAATCCGAGACCGTCAAGACCGCCATCTGTACTTTTTAAATTTGAAGGGATATTTGCCGGCGGACCTGAAAAAATGCTTCCACTATAATCAGTTTCAGCAATAAATGCTACATTATAATCGTATTCATCGCGTGTAATTGAAAGCATATCCACCTGAATATGATTGGAACCAGCAATTAATTTTTCTTCTTCGATATAATAAATTTCTGCGCCGGGAAGGTATTGCCCGTCAAAATATTCATCAGTCTGAAAGCTGGTCTGGCTTAAGGTTTTGTTATCCAGGGAATCATTTACATACACATTAAACATATATATATTTCCTTTACCGGCGGGTTCATTAGCCCATAATTTAAGGATATAAAATCCTTCTTCAATAAAGTCAACATATTCATATTCCCAGGTAATGCTGTCCATTTGGGCAACAATGTCCATTTGGGTTTTAGCTTCAAAGTTTTCGTTATTATTTGTTTCAATGGATAATTTATAGTCATTTCCAATTATTCCTGCCACAGATGTGTTGGTCTGGTATAGCCCCCGGATGGAAGAGTTCTCAAAATAGGGAATGGAAATTGTTCCGTCAGTTAGTACTATTGATGCTCCGGATTCACGCGGAGCAGGGGCATTGGCAAAATAACTTGCAGTTCTGCTTAATGTAATTTCATGGATTTTGTTTTCATTGGTAAACCGACCTTCAATAACAAGCCGCTGATTGTGCTCATCATTTAAATCAATATCAATTTTGTCTTCACAGGAATTAAATAGTCCTGCTATAAGCAATACACTACTAATGTATAATAAATGTTTGATCATATTAATTTTCTCTAAAATTTAAAATTATAGGTTATCGACGGCACAACGGAATAGAGATATATCATTGAAGCCTCAGTAATTTCCGGGTTATCCTCCGATTCTGTAAAACTAATAGTAAGCGGATTATGCCTTGCATAAACGTTATAAAGAGAAAAATTCCAGTTACTTTCATATTTGCTTCTGGATTTACCATCTTTTCTGGGTTTTCTTTCCTGTGGTTTTTTCCCGTAAAGGGTTACAGCTAGGTCCATACGGTGATAGTCATAAATTCTTATTGTATTCCTGTCTGAGTATACCGGCGCTACTTTTCCCATATACTCAAACCTACCGGTTGGCATAGTGCGGGGAGGTGCTGATGAATATACCCAGTTTGCTGAAACATTTATTTTATCATTAATATCATAAGATAATACCACGGAAATATCGTGTGGTTTATCGTGGGGGGCAGAATAGGTTTTGCCGTTATTTATTTCCGGAATTTTCCTTAAGGTTCTTGAATAGGTATAGCTAATCCAGCCGTTTAATCTACCCTCCGGTTTTTTTATCATAAATTCCGCTCCATAAGACCAGGATTCACCAAATCGTAACTCTCCTTCATATTTATCATTTAAAATGAGTTCGGCATGGTCCCTGAAATCAATGGCATTCTGGTTGTTTTTATAATATAACTCCACAGATGTTTCAATCAGGTTATTGTTAAAATTCCTGAAATATCCAAAAGCTACCTGGTCTGCAATCTGAGGTTTTACATTCGGAGAACTGGGAAACCATACATCTATCGGCAGTGAACTTGTGCTATTACTTGCCAGGTGAATATATTGAAACATCCTGTTGTAACTGGCTTTTACAGAACTTTTATCATTAAATGCATATCGCAGGGCAAGCCTGGGTTCAAAACCGGAATAGGTGTTATATACTTGTCCCCAACCCTGATTTATAGTATCTGAAATTTCGTATCGTAACGGATTGGATGAATCATATAGAAAGTATTTGCTTTTTCCTACATTCTGAAAAACCGAAAACCGGAATCCATAAAACAACGACAGGTTTTTTGTAATATTTTGTTCGTTTTGAATATAAAAACCATGTTCCCAGGAATAAGTATTAGGCACATCGTAATTGTAAACAACGGTATCAATTAATGAACTTACTTTGCCCGGATTAAAATCATGGTGTATGGAGCCTATTCCGAATTTAAGGGTATTGTTTGGATTTATAAAATAACTTAAATCAAGTTTAACGTTTACATCAATGATGTTCGTTTTCCAGTCCATACTCATCATACTTTCACTCACACCCAGATCATAGTTATAGTTACTGTAGATTAAGGTAAGATTAGAAAACAATCTGTCTGAAAAAAGATGGTTCCAGCGAAGCGTTGCGGTAGTGTTTCCGTAATCCTGCCGGAGCAGGGAACCAAGTTTAACTACATCGCGGCCAAAATACCCGGATAGAAATATGCGGTTCCGATCGTTAATTTTGTAATTTATTTTGGTATTTAGATCATAAAAAAACAATGCACTTTGTTTAGCAAGAGAGTCTTTGGCAAATAATAAAAGCAAGTCTGCATAGGTTCTGCGCCCGGCAATAATAAATGATCCGTTTTCTTTGTTAATCGGCCCGTCAATTGAAAGCCGGCTGGAAATCATTCCGATTCCTCCTTCTAAGTTAATATGGTCGTTATTCCCGTCTTTCATGCGGATATCCAAAATAGATGATAATCTTCCTCCGTATTCCGGGGGAATTCCTCCTTTGTATAGTTTAACATCTTTCAGCGCATCCCCATTAAATACAGAAAAAAAGCCTACGGCATGCGATGCATTATAAACCGGCGCATCATCAAGCAGAATCAGGTTCTGATCGATACTGCCACCGCGGACATGAAAACCTCCTGAAGCCTCGTTACTTGCCTGAACTCCCGGTAGTAAACTTATAGTCTTAATCACATCGGTTTCACCAAAAATTACCGGCAATCGTTTAAGTGTTTTCATTTGAAGTTTTTCGGTGCTCATTTCCACTTTTCGCACATTGGCATCCCTTCGTTCAGCTCTTATTTCAACCGATTCGATTTCCCGCGATCCGGGTTCGAGGTTTATATTAATTTTTCTGTTTTCATTTAGTTCAACTTCTATTGTATGGGTATTATAACCCACATATGAATAGGAGATGGTATATTCTCCTGACGGGAGTGTAATGGAATAAAATCCAAAGGCATTAGAAACCGCCCCGGCTTTTAAATTATGTATATATATATTGGCTCCAATTAGTTCTTCCCCGGTTTCATCTGAAATAGTACCACTTATTGTATATTTGGTTTGCCCGTACCCTGAAAGAAAGGAGAGATATATTGCAAGTAATAAGGTTAGAAATCTCATAGGGTAGATTTTTTGAGGAATATTCAATTAACAAATATCAAACCAAAAAAATCCGAACGATTGTTTTAGTTAACCGTTCGGAAGTATTAAAATTAGTTTTTTTCTGATTACGAACCGGATTCTAAAGATTTAAAATTTTCCAAATTTACATATTACCCCTCCTGAAAAGCCGTTAAGAGATAAATTATCGTATGTGTAAAGGCTGATATTATTTGTAAACCTATACGATCCTGCTATGGCAAACCTGAAAAAACGCGTAATATTAAACTCAAGTTCAACTCCCGGTTCAATAACAAAGAAGGCCTCGCTGTCTTCAACCCAGTAATTAAAATCGTTTAGGTTACGATCGATGCTGGATAATGCCACACCACCAACACCTAATAGTACAGGTAGTGAAATATGTACAGGGAATTTCGGTGCAATTATGGGTTCAAAAAATATACCTCCATAACCTCCTGAGAGACTGGCATCGGATTGTAATTCTTCGTTAAAATAGATTTCATTTATAAATCCTGATCCTCCGAATCCCATAGCAAAAATATGGCCCAAAACAACTCCGCCTCTTCCTGAAAAAACCATCCCGTTACGATCATCAATCATGCTATAACTAACAGAGAACGCTCCATATCCACCTATGCTGTTGGACCCCAAAATAGTTTTAAAATCATCATCTTGTCTTACAAATGAAGATTCTTCTTCAGTTTGTGCGGATAATTGGATACCCGTTATGAATATAAAAAGTAAAAAAGCTATTTTTTTCATGGCATATACGTTTAATTTTAAAATCGGTACTTCATCGAAAATGATATGTTAAAAATTTCCAGGTAAAAAAACCTGTCGGCTGAAAACTCAAAAAACGGCATGGTCTCCAAACCCAGTAACACAGGGAATTCCTGTATTTCATATTCCAGGCCGAATAAACCGTCTAAACCAAATATTGGTGAAAACACCCAGCTGTCTCTGTAAAAATTTCTGTTGAAATATGAATATTTATCGCTATACGAAATTCCGGCATGAGCGCCAAATCCCATACAAAAAGTTAAATTGTCACTGGTATTTAGAAATGCAGGACGGAAAAATTCTTTAAGTGCAGCAAACCGAAATCCTCTATTGTGATACCCGGCAAAAAATTCATAGGCCGTATCGTCATAATTATGCTGCCTGTAACTCAAACTCATGGTTGACCCTAATCGCACCCCGGCATCGCGGGTGTAATTCTGGGCTGAAGCCGAAATAAATCCCGGGAAGATAAACAAAGTGATGAATAATATTCTCATTGTAAATTAATTTACAGCGATTAATTACTATTAACAATATGACCTGAGCCGGTTATTGAAGAATAAATGTCTGGATTTCCCCTGTAGTAAACATTACCACTTCCGGAAATATTTACATTCAGGATGTCGTATACAAATGCATAGATGTCCCCGGATCCTGTGATGGTGGCATTACATTCATCAAACTGACAGCTAAAAGCGCGTATTTTCCCGGAACCTGTTATGGATAAATCTCCGTTAATTACCTCACCCCACAGTTTTATTTCGCCCGAACCGGTAATGTCTGCCTGTAAATCTTCAACAGTAACATCTGCATAAATATCTCCGGATCCTGAAATATAAAGCTGTAAAAAATCGGTATTTACATAATTACAATCTATAATTCCGGAACCTGTTATGCCTAAATACTCCAGGTATGGAAGAGTAACATGAACCACTATCGGATTACGGGAACGGATACACCGGTTACGATCTGTTTCAATGTATAACCTGTCTCCCCGGGTACGTGTAATAATATATCGTTGCAGGTTATCATCTGCTTCAACAGAAACATAGAAGTCGTTGCCTATTGTTACTTCAACGTCCATACTGCCGGTAAGCTCAATACCGGTAAAATCATCTTCAATCCTTTCTTCTTCTGTTAATATCCCGTTTCCCTGCAAACAGTCGTTCCAAATGTCTGAGCAGGAATACAGACTGAAAATTAATAAGGTGGATATTGTAAACAATGTGATTCTATATTTTTTCATGGTGTTTTAGTTTTGATTGTTATTTCTTCTAATGACAATTATTTTATTTGCAAGTTGCATCCGAGTGCCTATTTATGTATTATATTAATAGTACATTTTTTTGGAGCCGTAATTTTTACTTTTGAATTTGTGGCGCCGCTGCCGATTTTTCCAAATGTAAGCACTTGTTTATCTTCGGCATTCAGGGATTTTTCTTCAAGCCTGGCAATTTGCACAGGATAATTTAAGTACACATCCTGATGATGACTAATATCCAGCAAGTAAGCGGAACCTCTTTCAAATAACAAGTCCATATCGGTATATTCCCCATTTAGGTTGATGAACGAAAAGTTTTTCGGGATAAAATCAACCGACAGGTTGCCGTATTTTAAGCTGTAATTAAATTCTTTGGTAAGTTCATCAATTATAAGTACAGAAAAATAGCTATCTCCATAAAGTTCATCTACTTTTTTAATATTTATGCGGTCGCGTCGCGATTCCAGTTTGATATATTTTGCAGCATCAATGTTTACCCTTGACGACCGTGCATCCAGGGTAAGCCTATCGGTGCTTTTAAGCTGCAGGTCTGAATAGGAAACATATATACTTCCATTTTCAATGGAATTAATAATGCCATCGCCGGAATTTATTTTTATCACGGAATTTCCATTAAAACTGCCGGCTTTTAAATTGCCGTTAGAGAGCGTAATATTTACATTGCCATTCAGGTTATCAGCATAAATATCTCCAAACTTGTTGTCTACTTTTAAAATGGCATATTCCGGAATATAAACGGTGTAATCGATGGTAACCTGGTTATCTGTCGGCAGAATTGTGTTCAGAAAATCGGAGATTACACTTTGCGAACTTGAAATGGTGGTTTTTGCCACTACATAATAGTCTGTGGCCGTAAAATCGAAACTTATACTGTTTTTAAGTTTATTGAACTTTGATGCGTTGGTAGTCCTGATAGATAAATCGATCTCAAATTTTACAGAATCTTTGTTCCAGGTTAAGAGATTTATTTTACCATATTTATTAATTATCTCTATGGTTGTATTATTATTAATCCTGTATGCTTTTGAAATGCGCTCAGAATAAACCTGCGCCCTGGAAACCTGAAATAAAGTCAGGACTAAACAAAAGATGAACAATAATCTCTTAGATTTCATATCTATTAATTTTTTGTTTGCTCGTATCTTCTTCTGATTTGAGCTGTGATAAAATATCTTCAAGTATAGCCACCCTGAAACGGTAATTCTGGATCATTGCTTCAATTACTTCATTGTTGGCAATGTTATCCTGCAGGTCTTGTTTTAGGTCTCTGTATATGCTGTCGAGCTCGGAAAGTTCAATGTTTAACTCCTTTTGCAGCCCGGGATCACCGGCAAGTATCGGCTTAATTTCTTCCAGTTTATTATTTAAAATACTGGTGTAATAAATTTCAGCCTCCATTAATTCCGGAATTTCAAGTTCCTGTTTTTTTTCTTTGGCAACACTATCCTTTGGTGGTTTCTGCACCAGATCATGAACCATATAGGATGCAAGAAATATAATCACTACCGCAGCTGCCTGGTAAAGTATTTTTTTCCAGTTCAGTTTTCGAACAGGTCTGGTGTTTTTTTCAATTCTGTCCCAGATTTTTGGATCCGGTTCATGAATATCAAATGCTTCCCTGTTTTCTGATATGAACTTTTCAAATTTATCGTTCATGATGCTTAGTTTATTAACAGTTCTTTAATTTTAAGTTTTGCCCTGGAAAACTGAGATTTTGAAGTAGATTCCGTTATCCCCATAATCTCTGCAATTTCCGCATGATCATATCCTTCGAGCATATAAAGTGAAAAAATTACCCTGTATCCATGTGGTAATTTTTCCAGGGCATTTAGAATCTCTTTTACTTTCAGCTCAGAGGTTTCAAAATTTTCGTTTTCAGGGGCGGTTTTTTGATCAGGGATAGTGTCTGAAAATACCAGCTCGGCTTTTTTCTTTTTAAGGGAGTTGATACATTTATTTACCACAATCCGTTTTAGCCATGCCCCGAAGGAAGATTCGAAACGAAAGGATTTCAGGTTAATAAATGCCTCAGTAAATGCATCCTGAAGCATATCTTCAGCTTCTTCTTTATTGTTCATCATACGATAGCAAATGTTGTACATAGCCTTTGAATATAAACGGTAAAGCTGGTATTGCGCTTTTGAATTCCCGGCCTTACTGAGTTCAATAATCTCCTTATGTATGTCCTGATAAGCTACCTCCAAAGTTCCTGCTTTTCGTTTAAATGACAATAAACTTTTAAAAGGGTTGCATAAATGTATGATATTTTTCAAAGGTTTACCCCTGTGATATTACAGAATAATATAAGATGCAATTCAAGCCAGGTAAATTAAATAGTTTAAAAACAAAGAGAATTCTAAATGAGAATCAGATAGGCAGGATATCAGAGTATAATTTATTACAATCTGAAATTTTCCGGGTTTCACTAAATAAAGAGGATAAGAAAAAGTTTTATAAAATATGAAAATAAATGAATGATAATTAAAATATCATGGATTTATTTCTTTCAGGATTTTCTTGTTATTCCTCTAACCATAGTCATGAGCAATACTAAAGCCGCCATAAACATGGCAATATGAGCGATGTAATTCCCGTGTTTCACATAAAAGGTAATCTTGTCATTAGCATTTATGGTATCCCTAATGGCGCCGTATTTCCACCAGGTAAGTTTTTTGCCTACTTCGCCGCGCTGGTTTATAAAACAGGATATACCGGTATTGGCCGAACGTGCCACACTGCGGCGTGTTTCAATAGCACGTATGCAGGATAAACTGTTATGTTGCCTGTGTCCGGGAGTATTTCCCCACCAACCGTCGTTTGTAATAACAAAAATAAAATTGGCCCCTTTTTTTATATAATCTGAAACAAATTCGCCAAAAACCGATTCCCAGCAAATAACAGGAGCAATGCTAATTGAATCCTGCGGAGAAATAAAATTTTCGCGAAACTCCTGGGTGCCATGACTGCGAAAAGTGCCGCCAAGCCGTAAGGTGAGATTCTTAAGAAATTTTAAATATTTGGTATAGGGCATCTTTTCAACACCCACTACCAATTGCGATTTGTGATACACCGGAATTTTTCCCGTTGAATCAATCTGAATGGCGGAATTATATGAATCATAATAATACTCGGTTCCTGTTAATGGCCGTGCAGTAACGGACAGTTTCTCACCAGGTTCATAACGTTTGTAAGAAGTAATACCGACTACATATTTTGCTTTAGGATATTTTTTAAGGAAACTTTTAATTAAGCGGATGTCTGGCACATAATCGAGCTGATCAAGCCATATATTATTATTTATTGAAGTTTCAGGAGCAACAAAATAATCTACATGCTCATCTGCAAGCGGAAGAGCAGCATTTAACTGGTTTCGGGTTTGTTCAACACTGGGGATATCAACAAATTTTTTATAGGGATCTATATTTGGCTGAATGATAACTACATCTACCGGTTTTGATTTTTCTTCGTAGGTATAAAATTTTGTCAGAGATATAATTATAGGAATTATAACAATCAATACAGCTAGTAAACCAACTCCCTTTAGTGAATTTTGGTTTCCGGCAACCACAAGTTTTTTAATAAATAAAAATATTAAAATGTTGGATAAAAGGATCCATAATGAGCCTCCCAACACGCCGGTTGTATCGTACCATTGAATAAACCTTACATTATAAGCGAAACCGTGCCCTAACGTAAGCCAGGGCCATGAAATTTCAGCTTTGAAATAAAGATGCTCAAAACTTATCCAGAAAATAATTAATGCAAAATATCCGAAACCCGGGCCAAGGTTTCTTTTCGAAATATGGAACAACCAGAAAACAATGCTCATAGCGATAGTGCTGTATAGAAAAGCCACCACCATTCCAACAGCAGATGCATTAAATATCCACCACGTAGTACCGGCGTTCCATATCAGAAAGGCAACAAAAGCATATAAAAAAGCAGTAAATGATCGATAAGTTTTTTTGTGATTGTCAAGGTAATCTTCAACAAAAAGCAAGGGGACAAAAGCGATTAACATTATTAGTCCGTGTCCCCATTCATACCAGGAAGGAATTAGCAGCAGCCCGGTTGCAACAGTATATAACAAAAGTTTGTTTTTCTTCATGCGCTATAAAAAATTGAAGCGATAAAGATATAAAAATTTAAAACAGATGAACATCTTAAATCTTCATTTGCCAAACATATGATTTTAAAGGATCGATTTAACGCTTATTAACAAGGTAAACGCCAAAAAGTATTAATGAAATCCATAAAAACTGCCAAAGGGTTACAGTTTCACCATCGAAAATACCCCAAAATATTGCAAAGGCAGGAATAATATAAGTAACTGATGCTGCAAAAATTGCCGTAGTATGTTTTATCAGCGAATTAAAAATTATAAGCGCCAATACCGAACAAAATGCAGCAAGCAGAAATATATAAAACAGGCTGGTCCATTTTTCTGTTGATAATTTCATATAGTTAAAATCGGAGAAAAGCAAATATACCGCAGAAAACGGCCCAATAAATAACATGGCCAGCGAGGTAATTTCCAGGCCCGAAAGGTTATGAAGCCGGGCTTTAATTTCATTTACATTAATGCCGTAAAAAAGAGTAGCCAGCAGAATAAACAGTGCGTAGTAATTAATATTTTCAAAAATATGGGTGGATTTTTTTAGAATAAGCAAAATGGCTCCGATCATACCCAATAAAATTCCGAGTAAATTGTGGAATTTTACTTTGCTGTTATAAAATATCAGCCCGATAAGCAAAGTAAAAAAAGGGGTTAAAGAATTCAGCATGCCGGCGAGTGAACTGTTGATCCTTGTTTGTGCAGTAGTGAATAATACAGCCGGAAAAGCAGTGCCAATAAAACCTACCACCAGCAAGGATTTGATATTCTCCCTGGTGATTTTATTTATATGTTTTATCGAAACAGGCACCATCAGGATAAAAGAGAAAAATATCCGGAATGCAGCCACGTGATAATTGTTATATACTTCTAAGCCACGCTTCATTAAAATAAAGGATGTTCCCCAAATAAAAGAAAGGAATAGCAAGGTGATCCATTGCCAGCTTTTTTTCTGTAAAGCAAATTTTGACATCTGTGAAAAGTAAAGGGCAAATATAAATTAAAATGTATTAACCTAAATGTTGTATTCAACCCGAATATAAAATGTTATAATTTGTTGAATTTTTTTCATGACGAAATTGTACTCTCTGAACTTTTGCACCGGATGAATGTTACAAATCCTATATTTGTGGATTCAAAATAATACCCGTAAAAATTTAATTCTTTTACAAGATATACAATGAGTGTAAATCCTTTAATTCTAAATTTTAACACATATAAAAAGTCGGTTCCTTTTAATGAGATTAAAACAGAACATTATATACCGGCATTTGAAAAGGCCATTTCTTTGGCACGTGATGAGATTAATACTATTATTAATAATCCTGCTGTTCCGAATTTTGATAACACAGTGGTTGCCCTTGAGCGCAGTGGAAAATTGTTAAACCGTTTACAGGCCATACTTTTTAATATTAATGCGGCTGAAACATCAAAAGAGATTCAGAAAATTGCACAAGAGGTTTCCCCTAAAATCACAGATTTTGTTAATGATATAATGCTGAATGAAGAGTTGTTCAGTAAAATAAAAAAAGTTTTTGCTGAAATAGAAAATCTGGGTTTAAACGAGGAACAACAAAAATTATTAAAAGACAGTTATAAACGATTCGTTAGAAGAGGAGCAAATTTAAGCCGGGAAAGAAAGGATCGCTTCCGGACAGTCTCCAGGGAATTGTCCAAATTAACCTTACAGTTTGGGGAAAATGTACTGGCCGATACCAATGTTTATTTTTTACACATTACTGAAGCTGAAGATCTTTCCGGATTGCCTGAATATGTTATGGAAGCCGCAGCCAGAGAAGCGGAATCAAGAAATATGGAAGGATGGGTGTTTACTTTGAAATTTCCAAGTTTTGCACCTTTCCTGAAATATGCAGATAACCGGAGTTTAAGAGAAACTATATTTAAAGCCTTTCATTCGCGGGGATCAAAAAAGAATGAAAATAATAATGAAAATATTATTAAACGTATCGTTGAATTAAGAATTGAACTGGCAAAATTACTGGGATATTCTTCTTATGCGCATTATATATTAGAAGATCGCATGGCCGAAACACCTGAAAATGTAACCGGGTTTATTAATGAACTGCTTGAAGCATCTATTCCTGTTGCTCGTGCAGAATTAGAGGAGTTACAAAATTTTGTAGCAGATTATGATTCCGGATTACAGCTTCAGCGTTGGGATTGGGATTATTATTCGGAAAAACTAAAAAAAGCTAAGTTTGATTTTAATGATGAAATGGTAAAACCCTATTTTTCCCTCAACAACGTTAAGGAGGGAATCTTTGATCTTGTTTTTAAATTGTATGGAATAAAGTTTACCCGGCGTAATGATGTTCCGGTTTATCATCCTGATGTAACAGTATATCAGGCTGTCGATGAAGATGGAAAATATCTTGGTCTGGTTTATCTCGATTTTTTTCCAAGAGAAGGAAAACAGGGCGGGGCATGGATGACCTCATATCTGGATCAGTATATCGATGAAAACGATGAGAATATCAGGCCACATATTTCCTTAGTGTTCAATTTTACCAAGCCAACTCCCAGCAAACCTTCGTTGCTTACTTTTTATGAAGTCACCACCTTTCTTCATGAATTTGGGCATGGATTGCATGGTTTGCTCACAAATTGCTCATATCAAAGTTTGTCGGGTACAAGTGTGTACCGCGATTTTGTTGAATTACCCTCGCAAATAATGGAAAACTGGGCACTTGAACATGACTGGCTGAATCAGGTGGCTATACATTATGATTCGCGGGATAAAATGCCCGAAGAATTGTTAAAGAAAATTATCGATAGTAAAAATTATCATAACGGGTATGCCTTTGTTCGTCAGTTGGGATTTGCACTCAATGATATGGCCTGGCACCTGCTGGAAAAACCAACGGGTGAATCTATACATTCATTTGAGCAGAAAGCAATGGCTCCGGCGAATTTACTGCCGGAAATTAAAGGATGCCTTGTGAGTCCGGCATTTTCTCATATTTTTTCAGGTGGATATGCCGCAGGATATTATGGATACAAATGGGCCGAAGTGCTTGATGCAGATGCTTTTTCGGTATTTCTGGAAAATGGGATTTTTGATAAAAAAACGGCCAGCTCCTTTCGTAAAAATATTCTTGAAAAAGGTGGAACAGAGCACCCTATGGAACTATATCTTAAATTCAGGGGGCAAAAACCCTCTGTAGAGCCTTTACTAAAAAGAAGCGGACTGAAATAAATTTAATAATGTGATTCTGATTATAAGGTGTAGAATTTCTAAATGTATTTGAAGTTTTCATCTGTACAGTGCATTAGCAGAATCAAACTATGTTTATATCAATTGAAAGTTTATCTTGGTATAATCAGGATTTTTTTACTAAATTGGTATAAACTATTAATACCCGAATTTTATGAAGATAACTGTTATTGGAAGTTCCAATACCGATATGATTATTAAGGTACCCCGATTTCCCAATCCCGGCGAAACTATTCTTGGAGGAAAATTTGCCACGGCATCCGGAGGGAAGGGAGCAAATCAGGCTGTTGCAGCTGCAAGGGCAGGAGGAGATGTAACATTTGTTGCCAGAGTTGGAAACGATATGTTTGGTGAAAAGGCTATTCAGGGTTTTTTAAAAGATAAAATTAATATTGATCATGTAATTAAAGATAAAGATGCCCCGTCTGGAGTGGCCCAGATTATGGTGGATCAGGCCGGAGAAAATTTTATTGCTGTTGCACCCGGAGCGAACCTCAACCTTTCTGAATACGATGTAATAAGTGCAAAAGAAATTATTCTTTCTTCGGATATATTATTAATGCAGCTCGAAATTCCGCTGAAGGTTGTTGAATATGCAGCAAAACTTGCTCACGATAATGGTATCCGGGTTATTTTAAATCCGTCTCCTTTTTTTACATTACCCATTAGTCTTTTAAAAATGGTTTCCATATTAACACCCAACCAGAAAGAAGCGGAATTGCTTACCGGTGTTAAAGTTGAAGATGAAAATTCTGCAGAGGATGCAGGACGTATTCTTATTTCAAAAGGAGTAGATAAAGTGATTATTACCCTTGGCCAACATGGAGCGCTTGTTCTCGATAGCGGAGGATCTGAACTGGTTACCGGATTTAAGGTCAGGGTTGAGGATACAACCGCTGCTGGTGATGTTTTTAATGGAGCCCTGGCTGTGGCTGTAACCGAGAAAAAAAATATTTATGAGGCAGTCCGGTTTGCGAATGCAGCAGCAGCATTATCGGTAATGAAACTGGGCGCTCAACCATCAGCTCCCATGAGGGAAGAAATTAACAACTTCCTAAAATCATAGAATAATTAATCGATTGAACCTGTTAATTTTTTTGTACAAACATTAGGTTTATAAAGTAAACTAGTTTATATTTGTTTTGATTTAATATCATATCATCTTTTTAAAAATGAATTGAATATAAACTCTTAAAAACAAAGCATATGAATCCAAAAAATACTATTGAAGAAAGCTTCAATGAAAATGAGAGTATAAAATTAATATACACAATGATTGAATCAGCAAAAAATGAGTATAAGGAGAAGGGTACTATTTTTTTAATCTGGGGATGGCTTGTATTAACTGCAAGTGCGCTGGAATATATATTAATTAATTTTATTAAATACAATAATCACTGGATAGGTTGGCCCATATTAATGGGATTAGGTGTTGTATTGACAATTATTTATGCCCTCAGAATGTCTGAGCAAAGAAGAATCAGAACCTATATCAATACATTTATGGCTTATTTCTGGACAGGCATAGGCGTGTTGTTGTTTATTGTTTTGGGCAATTTAATTTTTAAAAACCATGATATTGCTTTTCCGGTAGTTATTGCAATTTATGGCTTGGGAGCTTTTACAACCGGTGGATTATTAAAAATTAAATCACTTATTATCGGTGGTATTTTGTGCTGGATCATCGCTTTAGTATCATTTCATTTATCATACTCAAACCAGCTTATTGCTATTGGATTGTCGGTGATTGCAGCTGATTTGATACCCGGTTATATATTAAACAAAAGGAATTGATTAATCCTTTGTCGTTTAAATAAATGGAAAAAAGTATAACATGAGTATATCCTTTAAAGATCTTGATCCTTTGTTGCATTCACAACTCCGATTATCTATAGTTTCTTTATTAGTTGGAGTAGAATCTGCTGAATTTAATTTTCTCCTTGAAAAAACCGGCGCTACTAAAGGGAATATTAGCGTTCAGCTTAAAAAACTTCAGGAGGCCGGATATATAGAGATTAGTAAATCCTTTCGTAAAAATTATCCCTTAACTACATGCAAATTAACCAAAACCGGAATTCAAGCTTTCCAAAAATATGTAGATGCCCTATCAACATATCTTAAAAAGCCGAAACCCGAATAAAATTATTTAATTCCTATAATCCATACAATCAGAGATATGTAACAATACTTAAATATTGGATGCGCCATGATGGCACATCCCTTTAAGGTAATTGCGCCAATATGACGCAATTATTCAATTGGAACATTTGTTGCCCTATTCTCGGCATAAAATAAAAATTTATGTTGAACTAAATTATAGGAGGAAATTAAAATGTTACCAATTCTTAGAACCCGCAATAGCTGGCCAAATTTAATGGATGAATTCTTTAGTAATAATGAATTCCTTCCAAGGTTTAATTATCAGGAAAATTACAGTGTACCCGCTGTAAATGTGAAAGAAAATAATAATGAATATCAAATTGAAGTGGCAGCCCCCGGATTAGGAAAGAACGATTTTAAGGTGAATGTCGAAAACGATGTGCTTACTATTTCTTCGGAAAAAGAAAACAATGTTGAAAATTCTGATGAAAAAGTAATGCGGAGAGAATTCAGCTACAGTAAATTCAGTCGTTCATTTATATTGCCAGAGGATACAGATTATGATAAAATTAAAGCCACACATAAAGACGGTATCCTGAATGTAATCGTTCCTAAAAAGGAAGAAGCAAAAGTAAAGCCGGCAAGAGAAATTAAAATTTCATAATTTTTGGTTAAGTAAGGTTAGTTAAAGATGCCATTATCAATAAAGATAGTGGCATTTTTTTATGTATCTGAATTGTTAAAAAATCTTAAAACATTATTATTTATGCGTTGAATTTATTTTTTTTGTGATCAATTTTTCAAAAAACTTAATTCAATACATATGGATATTGTAGTTGATCATATTACTAAAAAGTATGGTACACAGCGGGCAGTGGATGATGTTTCTTTTGTTGTAAAAACCGGAGAAGTATTGGGTTTTCTGGGGCCAAACGGTGCCGGGAAGACGACAACAATGAAAGCGATCACCTGTTTTTTGATGCCTAATGAGGGTGATATTACTGTTGGGGGTCATTCCATTCATAATGATCCGGAAAAAATTAAACGGAATATTGGTTATTTGCCTGAATCAAATCCTTTGTACCGGGAAATGCCGGTAATTGATTATTTAAAATTTATTGCTGAATTACATGGTATTGAGAAAAACAAAATACAAGCCCGTATTTTGGATATGGTAAATACCTGTGGCCTTGAAGGGGAGAAGCATAAAAAAATCGGTGAACTTTCTAAAGGCTATCAGCAGCGGGTAGGCCTTGCGCAGGCGCTTATTCACGATCCTCAGGTGTTGGTTCTTGATGAGCCTACTTCAGGCCTTGATCCGAATCAAATTGTTGAAATCCGTGAATTGATCCGCGAAATCGGAAAAGAAAAAACCGTGATTTTAAGCAGTCATATCCTGGCTGAAGTTGAAGCCACCTGTGACAGAATCCTGATAATTAATAAGGGTAAAATTGTTGCAGACGGGACTTCTGGTGAACTTCGCAAACAATCTCAGGGCCGGGAAATTCTGAAAATTTCTGTAGAGGAGGGAGATAAAAACGAAATATTTAAAGCATTGCAGGATTTACCAAATTCTGAAATTGTTGATTTTATTTCAAAAAGCGACCATTCTTTCGAAGTACAGAGTAAACCCAATACTTCATCAAAAAAAGACGTGTTTAATCTCTGTGTGAAAAAGGGTTGGATATTAACAGAACTTACCCCTACTGAAACTAAACTCGAAGATGTTTTCCGTGAACTGACAAAAAAATAATTACAAACGTTTATAAACATTAAAATATGAAGCAAATCTGGATCATCAGCAAACGCGAACTCAACTCATTTTTCGATTCGCTTTTGGCCTATATTATGATTATTGCTTTTTTAGGCTTTAGCGGATTTTTTACCTGGTTGTTTGGCCGTGATGTATTCCTGGTAAAACAGGCAAGTCTGCAATCATTCTTTGGTGTAGCATACTGGACCCTGTTCTTTTTTATACCGGCACTTACGATGCGACTTATCGCTGAAGAGAAAAATATAGGTACGCTTGAATTGTTATTAACCAAACCGGTGTCTGACTGGCAACTCGTTTCGGCTAAATTTCTTTCAACTCTTTTATTAATCCTAATTTCACTTGCTTTAACGCTGCCGTATTACAAAACTGTTGCATCTATTGGCCCGATTGATCATGGGGCGGTTTGGAGCGGATATCTTGGCTTAATCCTGATGAGCGCAGCATATATTAGTATAGGATTATTCGCCAGCAGCTTAACCACCAATCAAATTGTAGCCTTTTTGCTGGCATTATTAATAGGCATATTTTTTCACCTGTTGTTCGGATTAATTGCTATGAATTTCCAGGGTATTTTTGGGAATGTTCTTAGCTACCTGAGCTTAAATACCCACTACGAATCTATTATTCGCGGAGTAATTGATACAAAAGATATTATCTATTTTTTATCGGTAATTTTTATTGGATTATTTGCATCTGAGGCAATATTGGCAAAAAGAAATACTAGTGACAATTAAAAGTCGAGAAACATGAAGTCAAAGAAAACTATATTATATTTTGTAATCCTGGTAATCGGAGTAATTATTTTGTTGAACCTGCTGGCAAACCGGTTTTTTTTCAGGCTCGACCTTACTCAGGATAACCGGTATACATTGAGTACTGCAACCCGGGACATTCTCAGGAATCTGGAGGAACCTGTAACAATAACTGCATATTTCTCAAAAAACTTAGGCCCGGATTATGATATTGTAAGACGTAATTTTAAAGATCTGCTTGTTGAATATGCAAACCTCTCCAAAGGGATGCTGGCTTATGAATTTGTGGATCCGTTGGAAAGCGAAGAACTTGAAAATGAAATTATGCAGGAGGGGATTATGCAACTGCAGATCCAGATGAGGGAGAAAGATGAAATTAAAGTACAAAAGGCATACATGGGTGCTGTGATTCACCTTGGCGAAAATACTGAGGTATTGCCTACCATTGAATCCGGAATTGGAATGGAGTATAACCTGACTACTGCGATTAAAAAGCTTTCGGTTGTTGATAAACCTGTAATCGGAATACTTCAGGGCCATGGAGAACCTCCGCTATCGCAACTTCAACAGGTGGTGTATGATTTGCAGGTACTTTATAATGTAGAACCGGTTACTTTATCAGATTCCACTTTGGAACTTGAAAAATACCAGACAATTGCAATTATTTCACCCACCGATTCTATATCTGATAACGATCTGGCTCAGCTTGATGCTTTTATTGCCAGGGGCGGAAGAATTTTCGTCGGTATTAACCGGGTTGATGCCAATTTAAATCAAAATCTAATGGGTTTTGCAGTAAATACCGGATTGGAAACCTGGCTGGCAGAAAAAGGTATTATTGTCAATGAAAATTTTGTGGTGGATGAAAACTGTGTTCCTGTGGGTGTGCAAAGGCAGCAGGGGCCATTTGTGGTTACACAACAAATACCGTTTCATTATTTCCCTGTTGTAAATACGTTTTCTGATCATCCGATTTCTTCGAGCCTTGAACAGGTGTTATTTCAGTTTGCCAGCTCAATAAATTTTTCCGGAGATTCAACCGTTGTTTTTACGCCTCTGCTTAAAACTTCGGATAATTCGGGAACACAACCGGCGTCCACTTTTTTTGATTTAAATAAACAATGGTCAAAAACTGATTTTCCATTATCAGGATTGACTGTTGCAGCTACTGTGGAAGGCCCAATTGCTGGCAATATTCCTACAAAAATGGTTATAGTGGGAGATGGTAATTTTCCAATAGGAGGCGGACAACAAGGTCAGATTAATCCCGATAATGCCAGTTTATTGGTCAATTCTATCGACTGGCTTTCTGATGATACCGGTTTGATCGAATTGCGAACCAAAGGCGCTACGTCCCGTCCTCTGGATGATATTGAAGAGGGTAAACGTGCATTTCTAAAATATTTAAATTTTTTGCTTCCGATTTTCCTGGTAATTATTTACGGGATTTTCAGAATGCAGCACAGACAAAATTTAAGAATTAAAAGAATGGAGGCTGGCTATGTTAAATAAAATTAAACTTAGTACATTATTATTTATTTTTATTATTCTTCTTGTACTTGTATCTGTATTATTATTGCATGATTCAAAAAAAGGCGACCGGTCATTTAGATCTGATCTGGTAGAAATGGATACTGCAAAAGTAACATCAATAATAATAATTCCCCGTTCGGATAAAGATCAGCCGGTTAAAATAAAAAAACAGGGTTCTGGATGGAAAGTGACTGTGGAAGCTAAGGATTATAATGCAGATAAAAATTCGATAAACTCCATGCTTTCTTCTTTAACGGAGCTAAAATCTTTACGGGTAGCTGCCACAGACAAATCTAAATGGGAAAGTTTTGAAGTTAACGATTCGCTGGCAACAAGAGTGCAGATAAAGGCCGGTAAAAAGAAAATAACGGATATTTATATTGGTAAATTCTTTTACAAGCAACCCCAAAATCCGAATCCATATTCGAGAAACCAAATGGGTAAAATGACGACCTATGTGCGGCTGCAGGGCGATAAGGAAGTATATGCCGTGGATGGTTTTTTAAGTATGATCTTTAACAGAAAAGCCGGTGATTTCAGGGATAAAACCGTGATTATGTCAAATAAATCGGATTGGTCAAGGCTTACATTTACATATCCTGCCGACAGTTCTTTTATTTTATATAACGAAAGCGGAAGATGGATGATTGATGGTATTCTTGCCGATTCAGCCAATGTAGTGAACTACTTGAATAAAATATCCCGGTTATCGAGTTCTGAATTTGCAGATAACCAGCAGCCTTTGAATGCTTCACCGGATTTTAAACTTTCCGTTGAAGGAGCTTCTCCAATTCAGGTCAAAGCATACGCTGCTGCAGACTCCTTAAATGCTTATCTTGTTTCATCTTCGATGAATGAAGGGGTATTTTTTAACGGGATAAAAGACGGATTAATGGATAAATTATTTATTGGAAAATCGGAGCTAATAGCCAAATAAAAATAAAATCTGTTTTTTATTTAGAAGAACATTCAGATATTAATAAAAACGGAGTTAGTTTTATAACTCCGTTTTTTTTGTTTTAAAAATCTTTTACCCGGTTAAAAGATATGGATTTTAATATCCATCTTGGAAGGGATTTATGTGGATTTCTTTTTTGTAAATTTATATACCATCCCATTTTTTTCCAGACCGGTATTTTATGGGTTTCTACAAATTCTATAAGAGTACCATCCGGATCTTCTGTATAAGAAAAAGCCCCGGCAGCTTCACCCATATCAAATGAATCTTTTGTATCAACGGTAAAAGGATGTCCTTTTGCCTGGCATTCTTCGCGAAGCAATCCCATACCTGTGATATCAAAACAAATATGTATAAATCCCAGGTCACCCCAAAATCGTTCATGATAGATTTTTTTGGGTTCACGCTCCAAAGTTTGTATCAATTCTATCTGTGTGCGGCCGAATAACGGACTAAATGCGCCCAGCCTGGGTTTACTGTGCCTTAATAATACCCTTCTCATTTTTTGGCTTCCGCCTGCAATAGCCATCAGATCTTCAAAAATGCCAGTCTGGTCATATACTATTTCATCGTATCCTAAAATATCTGAATAAAAATGCAATGATTTATTCATATCAGAAACACCTATAATGGCGCCATATGCTGCACCGGTAAGTTTCTTTTCATTTTTAAACCAGGAATCACTGGGAACAATCTCAAAAATATTATTGTACAGATCTTTAAGGTAAAAATGTTCTTTACCTCTGGGATCTTTTGTGATTTCTCCAACCAGGTTCAGGTTTTGTGACTGATACTTTTCAGAAGTGCGCCGTACATCTTTACTCTTAATTTTCACGGCAAAAATTCCCAAATCACCGACTTGGATTTCAAACTTCGGAAATTCCGGCACCCTGTCGGTATACTGCCAGATTTCAAATCCTCCGCCACCCTGCATATTTAACGCTAGTGCAGCGTGCCGTTTTTGTGGTTTTCCTCCGGTATAAGGTAACATCAGTTCTGCAACAGCAGCTTCTTCAAACATTCTTATATCAACTCCAAAATGTTCTTTATACCAAATCCATGCTTCTTTTACATTTGGAACCCCGATACCAACCTGCTGGATTCCGCTGATAATTTTCTCCTTCATATTCAAACCATTATAAAATATTGCGAATATACATATTTTGTATGTATTCTTAAGTTGCTTTTAACCTGGATGCTAATTTATAATATAAACGGGGCAGGAACCTTCGGATATGCACCATAATTACTTCTTTCCCTCCAACAAGAAATTCTTTTTTCTTTTTTGCCAATGCTCTTACTATTTTGCGGGCACAAACATCTGCAGGCATTCCTGCAGCCTGTCCCTGGTCCATAAGACCATATTTTTTACCCTCTTTGTTTATGGCATTTATTGAAATGTCTGTAACTATTCTTCCGGGTACAATAAGTGTAACCGTGATATTTTGGTTTTTCAATTCAGCCCTCACGGTATCAAAAAAACCATGTAGTGCATGCTTTGATGCAGAATAGGCTGAACGAAGGGGAAACCCGAATTTTCCTACCACGCTGGTTACTGCGGCAATGTGGCCGCCACCCTGTTCGATCATCCTGGGCAATACGGCTTTGGTCAAAGTAACAGCTCCGAAGTAATTTGTTTCCATTATTTTGCGATCTACATCAACCGGAGTTTCAATGGTATATGATCGCTGGCTGATACCGCCATTATTAATTAAATAATCAATCCTATTATAATTCTTCAATACCTTATCTGCTGTTTCAATAATATTTTCTTCATTCGATAAGTCAATACTGAAAATAGCGCAATTGTTTGTGTACGCATCACATTCATTTTTTACTGCGGCAAGTTTTGTTTCATCTCTTGACGAAAGGATTAGGCTGGCACCCTGTTTTGCAAATTTAATGGCTAATGCCCTTCCTATACCTGAGGATGCACCTGTAATCCAAATGATTTTATTATTAAAATTCATACTAATACAGGTATTATTAAATCTATAAAGTTGCTGTATTTACAAAGGTATCCATTCGGTCGAAAATTTCTTTTCTCAGTTCCCGGAGATTGCTAACTTCCAAATTCTTAAATAAGACCTGAAAAGTATACCTGAATTTCGCGAAGAGCTTTTTATATGCTATAAAATAGCGAAATGAGAAATGTCCGGTAAAAGGAATTAAAATAATATATATTACTTTAAGCCAAATAAAAGGTAAAAATATCAGGGCAAGAACGATCAGAATTATATAATACAGTAAAAAGGTAACCAGACCAATACCATACTTCATGGTACTGTGAAACTGTGGGTCTTTAATTTTATTTATGGGAATTGTGGGGATTTTATAAGGGATATAATTATTAATTAATCCTAAAATATATAGAGGGCTCAGCGCCATCATCCCAATAAACTGGAGGATTAATACCGGCAAAGAATATTTCTTTTTCTTCAAAACCCAGTCCCGGAGATTTTTAGTTTTCAGTCCTTTTTGATAGGTTTTCATTGTAGTGTTCAGTTCTTTGAGTATCCCGGGTTTTTTATTTTCAACATCGTCAAGAATGTCAATCATTTTTTTATCGGCCCTGAATTTATCCAGCAGGGTTTTGCCTTTAATATTGAGTGTTTTGCGCATACTATCGTTATATATCTGCCGGAGATCCATATATAAATCGTAATATTCTTCAGTTTCAATATGGATCATATATTTTTTCATTTCTTCCGATAACCTGTCTCTAAGCTGGTTAATGGCAACCGGGGCATTTTCTTTATATTGCAGGTAATAAGAAGAGATATCAAAAGGTTCTCCATAATATATAAAAAGTGAGCTTCCGAAGTTCTGGTAATGTCCGTAATCAATACCAACAGGCTGTAATAATACACCGGGCTGGTCTCCATATTCCTCCTGAGCTCT
Organism: Bacteroidales bacterium; assembly: GCA_016934395.1. Taxonomy (GTDB): domain Bacteria; phylum Bacteroidota; class Bacteroidia; order Bacteroidales; family UBA10428; genus JAFGSZ01. The sequence continues at coordinate 164,996 of JAFGSZ010000013.1, read as the reverse complement.
GAATGCCATCCTGAAAATACCCTTTACAAGAGGTCGCAACCGTCTTTTATCTCCATGATTTCCTTCGGGAAATATAGCTATCGGACTTCGACTGTTTTTAAGAATTTGTTGCGTAAGATCGAATATTTCTTCATTTTTATTCAGGTTTTCCACCCCGTCGCGCATGCGGTACATGGGTACAATTTTAAGCGCATTGAGTATTCTTGCAATTATGGGATTTTTAAAGATATCAGCCCGGGCAATAAAGATAACCTGACGATGACAAGTACATACAATGGCCATAGGATCCATCAGGGCATTTTGGTGGTTTGGGGCTAAAATTACAGGTTTGTTTTTTGGAATACTTTTTACATTATGTACATAAATCTTTCTAAAATAAGACTTGTATGCAACACTAGCATATAGCGAACGTAACAGGGTATATTTAAGCGACCATTTATCAATTGTTACTTTTCCCATAAATCTAAATGCGTCAGTTTTTTATTTTAGTCGATTTTTATTTTTGACCATACATATGAAATTCCCAATCCTGAAATAATATGCCAGATACCCCACCAGGCTGCTATAAAAGCCATACCTCCAACGGCAAGTTCAGGAGGGAATATTTTAGGGTTAAACAATAATACCAGGGCCAATCCTGAATTCTGAATGCCGGTTTCAATCGTTATAGCTCTTCGATCCTGAACATTTCGTCTCATAATAGAAGCAAAAGTAAATCCGGTTGTAAGTGCAATAGCATTGTGTAACAATACGATTAAAAAGATAAATTTGATATGGGCTATAAAATGATCGTAATTTTTTATAAATGCAAGGATTACGATAAGCATAAAAAGAATAATCGAAATTTTTTTTAAAGGCTGCGTAATTTTTAATGTAAGTTTTGGGAATTTGTAATTAAACCACATACCCAAAACCAATGGTATACCCAGCAATAAAAAAACGGTTTTAAACATTTCTATCGGATCAATTGACAGCGGCTGAAGCAATGTGCCGGAGTCTATATGTGAGACCACATTAGTGTATAAACCTCCCCAAATGGCAAAGTTTAAAGGCGTTAGTATAATAGCAGCAAGTGTTGCAATGGCGGTTAAACTTACCGATAGTGCTGCATTACCTTTAGCCATGGCCGACATAAAATTCGAAATATTTCCTCCCGGACAGGAAGCCACTAAAATCATTCCCATTGCGATAGAGGGTGTAATGATTTCATTAAAAATTATAATTAATATAAAGGTCATTAACGGGAGTAAGAAAAACTGAGATATAACACCTACAATTGGAGATTTTGGATTGAGAAGCACCTGTTTAAAATGTTCAATTTTAATTTCGAGGGCAACTCCAAACATAATAAACGCAAGGGTAAGATTTATAGTAAATAATCCTTCAGGTGAAAAATTAAGCCTGATGCCATCCAGAACTTTTAGAGATTCAATCATAGGGTCGTTTTTGTTTATTTCTTGGGCTTAAATTCAGTAAATAGCAAGGTAAAATAGAGTAAAGTAATTATTTTTTGATATAGTTATTAAAGTTAATTTTGAGGCCTAATATAATAAAAATAATTTTAGGCAAATGAAATGGCAGTATTCCTTTCATTGTTAAAAATTTTGTAAAACTTAATAATGAGTAAAAAATGAGAAGTATAAATGAGAATTTTCAAAAACAGGATTCATTAAAAATTTCTGATAATATATTCCAGCTAATTGGTAATGATTGGATGTTAATTACTGCCGGAACCCCTGAATCTTTTAATACTATGACCGCAAGCTGGGGAACTATGGGAGTTCTTTGGAACAAAAAAGTTGCAATTATTTTTATAAGACCGCAGCGGTATACACATAAATTTGTAGAAAGGAACGATAATTTTACACTTAGTTTTTTTGAAGACAAATTCAGGAATATTCTTCAGATATGTGGTGCTAAGTCAGGAAGGGACATTGATAAAATCAAAGCCACCGGATTAATCCCTGTAATTACCGATAATGGAAATATTGCTTACAAGCAGTCCCGACTGGTATTTGAATGCAAAAAAATCTATGCAAATGATCTAAATCCGGAAAGTTTTGTTTATAAAACAATCATTGATAAAAATTATCCTGATAATGATTTTCACCGGATGTATATCGGAGAAATTATAAACTGCTATATAAAGCAATAAATTCAGTGTATGAACAAAAACCGGAAATCTTTAATTTTTGTTGACGGCGAGTGCGCTCTCTGTTCATGGTGGGGAAAATTTATCCTTAAGAGAGATTATAAAAACAGATTTATTGTTTTAGCCAATCAGTCGGATAAAGCTATAGAAATTTTAAAATCTTTTGATTATCTTTATAATAGGCCTGATTCTATTGTACTTATTGAAAAAAACAAAATATATTTTAAATCTGCTGCAGTATTAAGAATAGTCAGACATTTAAGGGGTGTTTGGCCTGTACTGTGGATTTTAATAATCATCCCCCGCGTACTCAGGGACTTTTTTTATGATAAAATAGCAATTAATCGTCATATGTTGTTTGGACAGCAACATCATTGTAATATTTCAGAATTTTAGTTAACATTTAATAATTTATATTATGAGGAAATCAGGAATGTTATTTTTGATTCTTTTTACTGGTGGTTCAATATTAGCTCAGGAAACACCACAAGTTGATTCACTGAAATTATGGAAAATCGAAGGATCAGGAACCATTACAATTTCTCAAACCAGCTTTTCGAAAAACTGGTCGGCCGGAGGGTTAAATTCATTATCGGGTTTGGGAGTTGCCAATTTTTCGGCTAAATACAATAAAGAAAACTCAAGCTGGGAAAATACATTAGATTTAAATCTTGGATATGCAAAACAAGGCAAAGAGGACTTAAGAAAAACAGATGACAAGATTGATTTTGCATCTAAATACGGTTACAAAGCTTCAAAAAATTGGTTTTACAGTGTGTTGTTCGGTTTTAAAACCCAGTTTACGGATGGTAACGATCCAGGTAATCCGGATTCGCTTATTTCAACATTTATGGCTCCTGCATATATAAATCTGGCTCTGGGTATGGATTACAAACCTTCGGAAGTATTCTCTGTTTTTATTTCTCCTTTAAACGGGAAAATTACCATTGTTAATAATACTCAATTATCTGATCGTGGAGCATTTGGTGTTGATCCCGGGAGTACTTTACTTTTTCAATTTGGGGGACTTGTTAAAGCAACTTTCACAAAAGAGATTATAAAAAATGTTGTGTTTGAGAGTAAAATGGAACTATTTATAAATTACCTGGATAATCCGGAAATCCCGAAAGAAATTGACGTTAACTGGGAAAATAAAATGAATATGAAAATTAATGATTATCTGAGTACGAATATTCTGATACATATAATCTACGATTATGATATTAGTAATGAAATACAACTCAAGGAAATTTTTGGTGTGGGGTTAACCTATAAGTTTTAGATTATCTGAACTCTTAATTCTAAAGTTCATATTCTCCATCCTCAATCTGTTTATAACGTTGTGCCAGTAATGCTATTAAATTACTAATGGTAGACATAGCTTGCGAGGTTTCTTTACTTATTTCTTTCTTCTGAAGCCGAAACATTAGTAATGCGTAAAGGCCGGTGAAACAGGTTTCAATTTCATTTTCTGAATGACCTGCGGATTTTTTTTCAAGATCGTTAATATTAATTTTAGCGGTGTTATATTGATCAACATATTGTTTGTCTGAAAAATTGTGCAAAAGGCGCAGGTGAAGATCATACAAGTCATTTACAACGTTTTTAATAAATTGCATATGCCCCTGCTTCATTATTTTTTCTTCATACATTATGGTAATCAAATTCGCGTACCAGTTTTTTATTTCCTCTTTTATCGATTTTGACTGTTGATATTGTGAAATTAAATTCATCTCAATCCGATCGATATCAAACTGGTAAGCCCTGATTATATCTTCAATCTGCCACATATACAATACATATTCGGCAATATTATTTTTTTTCTTTTCCTGCGCAATTATCATGAGTTACTAATCTGAATTTTTAATTTTATCGATTATCCTTCTTTCTTTTTTAGTGGGACGACCGGCGCCGCGGTCGCGTTTTATAAAGATAGTTTCATTTACCTGTAATTTATTTAATTCATCAACTGAAGTCAGATCTTCATAATAATCTTTCACCAGTTTTGCAGATAATCTTCTTTCTGTAAGTTCTTTTACTTTAAAGGTATAAAGAACAGGCATTTTTCGTACAATAATAACATCACCCAATTTAATTTCTCTGGAAGGTTTTACAGGAATGTTATCTATTATAATCCTTCCCTTTTTGCAGGCTTCGGAAGCCTGACTGCGGGTTTTGTAAATTCTAACTGCCCAAAGCCACTTATCAATTCTCACTTTATGAATTCAAAAATTTTATTTTTTGTAAAAATAGAAATTATTTAATGTTTTTACCTCAAAAATACAGCAAGCTTCTTTTTAAGAAACAGAAATGCCAGGCACAATAATTTATAGTAAAAACATTTTTAACATTAATAATTTTTAAAATTGTATCTGATTTCAGGAAATTTAAAAATACTTTTTCATGATTTCGACGGTACTGTGTAATTTTAGAATTTATAAATTCGCATCAAAAAAGATATGCCTGAAATTGTTTATTTAAATGGATTTTTTCTTACAAAAAACAAAGCTTTAATTTCACCCGATGACCGGGGATTTAACTTTGCAGACGGTGTTTATGAAGTAATACGGTATTATAAAGGTCAGCCCTTCTTATTCGATGAACATATCAGGCGACTGGAAAGAAGTCTAAATGCTGTAAAGATTGTTTTTAATGATACGCATGAACTTCAGAACATTTTTAACCGATTAATTCTGGAAAACCGGCTTAACAATTTATATGCGGGTATTTATCTTCAAATTACCCGTGGGAGCGCGAAACGTACGCATCATTTTCCTAAAGAAAATTTACAGTGTACAATATATGCCACGGCTTTTGAAAAAAAGCCTATGCTGAAACAGCTTAAAACTGGAATAAAAGTAATATCCAGGCCAGATATCAGATGGTTACGTTGCGATATTAAATCGATAGCCTTATTGCCCAATACACTTATTTTTCAGGAAGCTGTTGAACATGGAGCGGATGAATGTATACTTATTCGCCAAGGAAATATTACAGAAGGAACGCATTCTAATGCTTTTGCAGTAAAGAATAACAAAGTGTATACCCATCCTGATGGAAACCTTATTCTTTCGGGTATTACACGTATTGCTGTTAGAAAAATATGTTCGGAATTAAATATCGAATTAATTGAGGAACCTGTAAAACAACATGAAATACATAACTATAGTGAGTTCTTTTTAACAGGTACAGGGAATGAAATTATGCCAGTAGTTCAAATAGACAATTATATTTTTGGCAATGGCATTCCGGGTAAAATAACCAGAGAAATTCAAAGAGCGTTTTTTAAGCATACATATGAGCAGTTAGCAGGCGAAATTATTGGCATCTAACCACCAATAATTATGTATTTAATTATGTAGATGATTTAAAAAGGTTTTTCATCAACAGTGACATGCCAAACTTTTTTTTAACTTTAGCATGCTAAATAGAAACCTGACAACATGCTAAAAGAAAACTTTGTAAAGTATATCGAATCAAGTCTGAAAAAGAATTGGGATATTCCTGCACTTTCTGACTATAAAGGAGAAAGTTTCACATATTCTCAAACTGCTGAACGTATTCTTAAATTTCACCTGCTTTTTGAAAAATCGGGAATTAAAAAAGGTGACAAGATTGCACTTGTGGGGAAAAATTCTGCCCGTTGGTGTATTACTTACCTTGCTGCAGTATCGTATGGTGCGGTTATAGTTCCCATACTACCCGATTTTAAACCTGAAGATATACAATATATAGTTAATCATTCTGATTCCAGTATTCTTATCAGCTCAGATTCACTTTTTGAGACTTTTGATTTTAATGAAATGAAAAATCTTTCAGGAGTGGTATCTGTAAATACATTTGAACTGATACAATCAAGATCTGATAAATTTGCTTCTATTGTGAAAAATCTTGATGAAGAATTTAAGAAAAAATATAAAAATGGATTGTCTCCGCAGGAATACAGACTTCCTGAAGTACCGAATGATGAACTCGCAGTAATAAGTTATACTTCCGGAACTACAGGATTTTCAAAAGGAGTGATGCTTCAGCATAACAGTCTTGCCGCAAATGTTCGATTTGCACAAAACCATATGCCTTTAAATTCCGGCGATCCAATAGTATCCTTTTTACCCCTGGCACATACATACGGTTGTGCTTTTGAATTTTTGTTTCCTTTTTCCATTGGATGTCATGTAACTTTCCTTACAAAAACACCATCACCAAAAATTATTACACAGGCATTCCAGGAAATAAAACCTGCCCTGATTCTTTCAGTTCCCCTGGTAATAGAAAAAATATATAAAAAGCAAATGTTACCGGTTATCAGTAAATGGCACATGAAACTATTATTAAGTATTCCGGGGATAAGAAATTTGCTGTATAAAAAAATTAATGAGAAACTGACTAAGGTTTTTGGCGGCAATTTTACTGAAGTGGTTATTGGTGGCGCCCCATTTAATAATGAAGCTGAGATCTTTTTCAGAAAAATAAAATTCCCATCAACAGTGGGATATGGGATGACAGAATGCGGACCCCTTATCAGTTACGAAGCCTGGCAAAAAACAAAACTGGGATCTTCAGGAAAACCTGTAGATACCCTTGAGGTTAAAATTGATTCTCCGGATCCGGTAAAACAAGTGGGTGAAATTATCTTGCGGGGAGAAAACGTAATGCTTGGATATTATAAAAACAAGGATGCAACAGACGAAATACTTGATAAAGACGGATGGTTGCATACGGGCGACCTGGGAGTTATGGATAAGGAGGGGAATATTTTTATTAAGGGGAGAAGCAAAAGCCTGATACTTGGGGCAAATGGTAAGAATATATACCCCGAAGAAATAGAATCGATGATTAACAATAAATATGGAGTGGCAGAATCTTTAGTGGTGCATAGGAACGAAAAGCTTGTTGCCTTGATTAACCCTGATGCTGAAATCCTGGAAGCTGATAAAATTTCAGAAGAAGAACTGTTAAAACTTTTAGAACAACACCGGGAAGAAGTGAATTCAAAATTACCCGGGTATATGAACATAGCCCGATTTGAAGTTCATAATGAAGAATTTGTAAAAACTCCTAAAAGAAGCATAAAGAGATTTTTATATCAGTAATGAGATTTTTTCAGGAATATCACTATAAGCTGATTGATTCAAAAAGGTTTGTTTATTAAAAATATTTTTTTCTTTTGGTAGTCACTTCTTTTAACCTGCCAATCGTAAACTTTTTTTGGCTTTAAAGAAACTGCACAGGTTAATTTGTCAGGATAATAAGAATTAATCTGTTTTGGAGCAGATTTTGAAGTAAAATCTACTACAAAAATTATCTTAAAATAATGACAAAAAAAGAATTATTCGAAAAGCACAAACAAATACTCGATAATATTAAGAAATATCAGGTTAAAGATGCATTCGACATTTTGTTTGAACTGGTTGAAAAATGTAAAAATCAGGATTACAAAAGTCATCTGAACAATTATTATGAAACCTATAAAAATATTTTAAAATATTCTTTTGAATTGGGCAACGACCCGGAAAAAGAGAAAGTATATGTTCATCTGGTGAAATCTGTTAGTGAACTTGCCGATGATATCAAAGAGGATATCATTTTAAACGAAGGGTTGTTATCGTATTATCAATATAAAAAGACCTTATCTAATGATTTACAGCTAAAATATGATGAAGCAAACGATTTTTTAACAAGGCTGGAATTTGTTGATGATTTACCAAAATCGGGTAAAAACAGTGAGGAAAATAATTTTTCAGGGATAAATTATGATAAGATAAATTTGCTTTTCAGAATAATTTGGTTGCAAGATAAATTTAATGAAACAGATATTCGGTTAACCCGTCAGATAATTGAAAATAAATTCTTATTGTGGCATTATAAATCAGTATTGGTAAGTGCGTTAATTTTATCCACCCTAAGGCATTTCGACAGCAATAAAGTAATTTTACTTTTCGAATTTTACCACAAACAGGAACACGAAGTATGGCAACGGGCATTAACAGGAATTCTTTTGGTTTTATTTGTTAATGATAAACGGTTGAATTATTATCCTGAAATAACTCAACGCCTTAAAGCCATGCAAGGCGACAAAAACATTACACGTACTACAGAAGCTATAATTATTCAGTTGATTAAGGCAAAAGAAACGGAAAAAATCACTAAAAAAATTAAAGAAGAGATTTTGCCGGAAGTATGGAAAATTAAATCCACGCTGGATGAAAAACTCAACCTACAGGATATTTTATCAGCAAAAAATATCGAGGATAAAAATCCTGAATGGGAAACTGTATTTAAAGATTCACCGGATTTGTATAATAAAATTGAACAGTTTTCCAATATGCAACTCGAAGGTTCAGATGTTTTTTTAAGTGCATTTGCGTTACTTAAACATTTCCCGTTTTTTAATGAGATCAATAACTGGTTTTTACCTTTTTACAAAGAAAACCAAATGTTAACCAGTGCATTCAAAGATATTACTGAAGATTTTAATTCGGAGGTTTTTTTGGAGGGTCTGGAGAGTACAGCTTTCTTGTGCAATTCAGATAAATATTCTTTTTGTATGAATGTAAAGCATATGCCCTCAATGCAAAAATCGATGATGGTTGAGTTGTTCAACATGGAACTTAAGGCCATGAATGAGATGGAAAAGGAGAATGAAATAATAAATAATACGGCTAAGGATAAAACTATAATCACTCAATACATCCAGGATCTGTACAGGTTTTTTAAACTTCATCCCCTTCGCACAGAATTTGATGATATATTCAATTATACATTTGATTTTCACCATACAGATTTTTATCATTTACTTATTGACGATAAAAAAGTACTTAGAAATATAGGGGAGTTTTATTTCGAAAAAGACTATTTTGTTGAGGCCCTGGATATTTTTATTAATATTTCTGAAAAGGATAAAAATTACGAACTTTTTGAAAAAACTGCATATTGTTATCAGCAACTGGGTGAATTTACCAAAGCACTTGAATATTATCATAAAGCTGAAATATTAGATCAGCAAAAAACATGGTTGCTGAACAAAATTGCTTTCTGTTATCGTAAATCGGGAAATTATAAAAAGGCAATAGAATATTATAAAAAAGCAGAATCTTTTGATCCTGATAATCTTTTTATTCAAAACAACTTAGGCAATGTTTTTTTGGAAACTGAAGATTTTGAATCAGCGCTAAAATATTATTTTAAAATTGAGTATCGTGATCCTGATAATTTTAAAATTCACCGGCCGATTGCATGGTGCAGTTTTGTGCTGGGTAAGCTTGAAAATGCAAAAAAATATCAGGAAAAAGTTATTAAAAATGAAGGGAACAAGCACGATTTGATGAATATGGGACACATATTATGGTGTTTGGGTAATCAGAAAGAAGCTATTACTCATTATTTAAACAGTCTCAAAAAATCAAAAGCTGATTTTAACTGGTTTGTTTCGGTTTTTAAAGAAGACAGCAAGTTTCTTAAAAAATGCGGAATACAAAATATCGATATTCCGCTGATGATCGATTATCTAAAGATATCTTTTAATGATTAATCCTTAACAGGGAACAATTTTGCGATTATAGAAGAATTTTCCCGTAGGAATATTTTTGGCAGCAGCAAGCCAAACCGCTGTGTCAGCGCCCTGGGCAACCGTAAAACGCGCATTAGCGCCTCCCATATCAGATTTCACCCAGCCGGGATTTACCGCATTTATAGAGATATTTTTATGCATAAATTCATGTGATAAAATTACAGTTAAAGCATTAAGTGAGGCTTTTGATAACCGGTATCCCGGGAATCCGGGTCCCATTTCACTTAAACAACCCATATCGCTGGAAATGTTTATGATTCTTGCATCGCTGCTTTTTTCCAGAACAGGAACCAATGCCTGAATTAGTTTTAACACACCATAAACATTTATTTCCATGGTTTTTCTAATGTCGTTTATATCTGCCTGTAAAGCAGGATTCCGGTCGATTAAAACTCCTGCATTATTCACCAAAACATCAAGAACACCAAATACCTTTCCTATCCATTCAGCAATTTTATTTATGCTGTATTCATTGGTAACATCCAATTGATGATACTTAATGTCCAGCCCTGATAGTAAAAGTTTTTCCTGTGCTTCAATACCTTTTTCTGAATTTCTGGAAGTTAAAACTACCGTAAAGTTATTCTCACCGAGTTGCCGGGTAATTTCATATCCAATTCCTCTGTTTGCACCGGTTACTAAAGCTACTTTCTTATTATGCTCCATAAAAAGATTATTAAATTTAAAATTCCGGATACGGATGTTCAATAACCTATAAAATTATAATTTTTATAAGTTAAAATCGATATAAAAAGTGTATCTGCTATTATACTATCCCTTAGAAAATATACCGGGCTGGTCGTTTTTGAAGTTTCTAAACGAATTGTTTACACTATAAAAAATAACTTATTAACAATTTTATGAACAATTATTAGACTAATATGTTAAATGTTTATAAAATCTGATGTTGGCTTTTTAATATAATTGGTTGAAAATCTAAACATTAAAATTGCAGCTAATTCAAATCATCTCACAGGGTAATTTACATCACTAAAATATATTTGAAGCCGAATCGTTTAATTAATAAATTTATATATCCGAAATATTAATAAAATTATGTTGGATGTGAAATACAATATAAAGGGATTGATTTCCAGCATTTACGAATGCCAGAAAAAAATCATTATAAATCGAAGATTTATAAGAGAGCTAGAAGAAGAAGGTGGTGATTCAAGACAACTCTTGAAAGAAAACCTGGAACTGGAAAGAAAAATTTCCGAATATCAGAAAGAACTTCGAAAAAAATACCAGTTTTCATATTAAGCCATAAAGAAAATATTCTATAAAAAGCTGTTCTAATTGTTGGAGCAGCTTTTTTTGTTTACATACCATCCTGCTATATCATCATTATTATTTTGTTTATCAAAAACCTCCTTGTTTTTTGGATATATTATTTTTAATAATAATTACATTTACTCCAGTAAAAAATAAACCCTTGAATTATGAAAACCACCAGGTCCATTCTATTTATAACTTTTATAATAGCATTTTCAAATCTCTATTCACAAGAGATATCGAATAATGAAAGTCAATTTATTTTTAAAAATTCAAAACCTGTTGATATAAGCCTATTTTTGGGGCCAGAAGTAAAATTTACACATCTTATTAATGGTTTTGGTGCATATGCGGGAGTAAAAGCTGCAATCTTGTTTAATAATTCGTTTGCACTTGGACTTGCCGGAGGCGGATTCGTAACAGAAACAGTTTTTGATGGACCTACCCGCGATGGTGTTATTGACGGTCTGAATACAATTATGGGTTATGGAGGATTTTATCTGGATTATATAATCCCAAGTAAAATGCCCTTTCAAATTTCATTTCCGACTCTTATCGGAGCAGGCGGTGTTGTGCTTTTTGAAAAATCTACAGAGGCATTGCGTGATGAAAAAATGGTTGAAGGAGGAGTTTTTCTTATTATAGAACCTGCAGTAAATTTGGAAATGAATGTTTCAAAATTTTTCAGGCCTGGGATTGGAGTGGGTTACAGATTGGCTTTCAGAGGGGATATGGATAGACTGGCACCTAAGGATGTATCGGGACTTTCCGTAAACTTAAATTTTAAATTCGGGTCTTTCTAAGAAAATAAAATGCCGGTTGTTAGCCGGCATTTTTCTTATATATGTATTACCTCACCATAAGCAGCGGCAGCAGCTTCCATTATGGCTTCTGACATGGTTGGATGAGGATGTACAGATTTGATAATTTCATGCCCTGTAGTTTCCAGCTTACGGGCTACTACCATTTCGGCTATCATTTCAGTTACATTGGCACCAATCATGTGGGCGCCCAGCAATTCACCGTACTTAGAATCAAAAATTAATTTGATAAATCCATCCTTATGTCCTGCGGCGCTTGCTTTTCCGGATGCACTGTAGGGAAATTTACCAACGTTAATTTCATATCCTGCTTCTTTTGCTGCTTTTTCCGAAAGTCCAACAGAAGCAACTTCAGGATTTGTATAGGTACATGCCGGAATATTTCCGTAGTCTAACGGTTCGGGATTTTTTCCTGCAATTTTTTCCACACATATTATTCCTTCTGCAGATGCTACATGGGCTAATGCAGGGCCGTGAACAATATCTCCGATTGCATAAATATTAGGCACACTGGATTTATAATATTCATCAACTTTAATTTTCCCGTTTTCCACAGCAATACCCAAGTCTTCAATCCCTAGATTTTCAATATTCGGGGCAATTCCTACCGCAGACAATACCATATCAACTTCGAATTTTTCTTCTCCTTTTTTTGTTTTTACGGTTACCTTACAATTTTTCCCCTTCGTATCCACAGCTTCAACGCTTGAATTTGTCAATACCTTAATTCCGGCCTTTTTAAATGAGCGTTCCAGTTGTTTTGATACTTCTTCATCTTCAAGCGGCACAACATTAGGCAAAAACTCTACAAGAATAACTTCTGTGCCAATAGAATTATAAAAATAAGCAAATTCGCTGCCTATGGCTCCTGAACCAATTACAAGCATTGATTTAGGTTGTTTCTTAAGAGTCATGGCCTTACGATACCCTATAATTTTTTCGCCATCAATTTTAATATTAGGCAATTCTCTCGATCGGGCGCCTGTGGCCAGAATAATATGATCGGCAGTATATGTTAAAGATTTTCCTTCGCTGTTGATTACCTCTACAGTTTTATTGTCCTTCAGTTTTGCAGTGCCTTCCAAGTGGTCAATTTTATTTTTCTTAAATAAAAATTGTATGCCTTTGCTCATTCCATTGGCAACTTCCCGGCTCCGCTCAACCATACCGGAAAAGTCAGCGCTTACTTTACCTTCAATAAACACTCCGTATTCTTCAGCATGTTTTGTATATTCAAAAACCTGGGCGCTTTTTAATAAAGATTTAGTAGGGATACAACCCCAATTAAGACACACTCCGCCAAGCTCACTTTTCTCTACCACTCCAACTTTTATTCCTAACTGTGAAGCTCGTATTGCTGCTACATATCCACCGGGACCGCTGCCTATTATAATTAAATCATACTTCATTTGTTTTGAATTTTAGGTTATTTTTAAAGATTAATAATCATAATAAATTGATTACTTCTTTGCTATAAGAACATAAATTTAATTATTTTCTACTTTCAAATAATGATTATTTTGTTTTCTTTAAAATACCATTTAATCAAATTTGTTCATTTTGTTTGAAAATAAATTTTTTATCGTAGCTGAAAAATTATAATTGCTGATTTTGATTGCTGGGTTCACAATGTTCTTTTCGTTTAAAACAAATGAAAATAAAATTTATAAATGACAGGAACAAACAGACGGGAAAATCTGATTCTATTCTTTGAAGTATTTGTTTAAAAGTTTCCTTGCGGCTACAAAGGGGCTTATTTTATTATCCAATACATTTTCCTGGTATTTCAAAAGATGTTTTTTTACTTCGGGATTTAAATAAAAATGGTCTTGCAGATTTCTGTTAAGGGTATCAAACAGCCAGTATTTAGCTTGTTCACTGCGTTGTGTTGAAAAAAAACCATTCTTTCGGATAAAATTTTCATATTCATTTATTGTTTCCCGGATTTCTTTAATCCCCTCATTTTTATGGGCTGAACAGGTAAGTACTTTGGGTATCCAGCCGGAAGGGGAAGGAGGGAACAGATGCAGTGCATTGGTATACTCTGCTTTTGCCCGGTTTGCTTTCTGAATGTTTCCGTAATCAGCTTTAGTAATAGCAATAGCATCTGCCATTTCCATTATTCCGCGTTTTATTCCCTGAAGCTCATCACCTGCACCAGCCAGCATTAAAAGCAGGAAAAAATCTACCATGGAATGAACTGCTGTTTCGGATTGTCCCACTCCAACGGTCTCAATAATTATGGTATCAAATCCGGCGGTCTCACAAAGAATTATGGTTTCTCTTGTTTTTCGGGCAACGCCCCCCAGCGAACCTGCAGATGGTGAAGGACGAATAAAAGCGTTGGGCTGGGTTGAAAGTTCTTCCATTCTGGTTTTATCGCCAAGAATACTTCCTTTTGACCGCTCACTGCTGGGATCGATAGCCAGCACAGCCAGTTTATGTCCAAGTGATGTAAGATGCAATCCAAAAGTTTCGATAAACGAGCTTTTTCCGACTCCCGGAACTCCGGTAATACCAATACGGGTTGAATTTCCACTGTAAGGGAGGCATTTTTCAATTATCTTCTGGGCTTTTTCCTGATGTTGCGGAAGGGAACTTTCAATTAGGGTTATTGCCTGACTAAGTACAATTCTGTTGCCGGACAATATTCCTTCAAGGAATTGTTTAGAAGAAAGCGGCTTTCTTTTTTGATGTTTTAATCGGGCTACAGCAGCCTCGTTTACCGAAGAGGGTTGCTCTATTCCATTACTAACAGAAAGGGCGCTATGGTGAGATTCCTTTTTTTTCATTCCGGGGTAATTGATCGATGTACTAACCAGGGTTTTAAAATATTTTAAAGGCTATTTTTTTTGAGCTTCCTCTACTATTCCTTTTACCCAAAGTATTGTTTTAAAATTTTTTGGATCGTTTGTAATCACTGTTATCGACTTTTTCTGGTTTCCACTTTTCCCGGCAGGATTGAATACAGCTTTTATTGAAGTGGATTCTCCCGGTTTAATAATATTTTTTGTAGGTGACACAGCAGTACAACCGCAACTTGCCCTGACCTTTCTTATGAGTAAATCTTTCTGCCCTGTATTGGTTAATAAAAAATCGTATTCAACCTGTTGGTCCTGGGTTATGGTTCCAAAATCGAAGGTATTGGAATTAAATTGGGCTTTAGGAGATGAAGCAAGATCTTCAGATGTTAAAGTCGCGAAATCTTCCTGGACCATAGCGGTAATTATAATCCGATTGTTGGAATTTTCTTTTTTGTTTACCAAAACATTAATCCTGTTGATAATATAATCCCAGTCGTTAACGGCATTCGAATTAAATTCAAAAGTAATTTCACCGGTTTGTCCCGGTTTTAGTTCAGATGGTGAGGAAGTGGATTTAATATGTTTAGGTACATCCTGAAGTTCAAATTGTATGGGGTGGTCTGTAAGGTTTGCTGTTTCTATGGTTTTAAGTTTAACTTCACCCTTTTTAATTACGCCAAAAGATACATGTGGATTTGTTATGCGCAATTCACCAATGGAATACTTATAAATTTCTTCGGCTTTTTGTTCTTTTGGAATAACATTTCCCTTTATTGTCAGCGTTATTACGGGAATCGTTGCATTACTATATACTGATATTGTTTTATTAAAAATACCGGGGCGTTTATAAGGATTGAATTCAACATCTATAGATCCCTTAAGCCCGGGAATAACAGGAGATGAAGTCCATTCAGGTGTTGTACATCCGCAAGAGGTTTTAACATTACTGATTATTAAAGGAATTTTTCCGGTGTTTGTAAATTCAAAAGTGTAATTTACTTTGCCGTTTTCTTCTTTAATATTGCCAAAATCATGAATTATGGAATTAAATGTAAGAATTGCTTTGTCCTGACAATAAATATTAGAAAATATAAATAAATTGAATACAAGAAAAAATAAAGTCTTCATTATTAATTATGATTTTTTGATGGTAACGAAAAATAAAATTAATTGTTATGGTGATATCTTCAAAATTAATTTATTTTGTCAGTTTTAATAAATACAATAGTACTCCTTTTTATTTTTAATGAATGTATTATCATTTGTAACGATAATAAATATTTGTCAGAATACACTAAATTTACACAACTGAACTCAAAATTCTATAGTTATTAAAGTATGTGGAAGAAGTTATTCTTTTCTTTTCTTATTTTAATTGGATTCCGCCAGACTCTCCAAGGTCAGTTTTATAACGGTCACCAGATGGATTTTGGGAAAAATCGTGTGCAGTATAACGATTTTTACTGGCAATTTAACCGCTACGATAAATATGATGTGTATTTCAACCAGGATGGGAAACAACTTGCAGAATATACTGCTGATTTTGCAGAGAATGAAATTTCAAGAATTGAAAACTTTTTTGATTACCGGCTGGATAAAAGGATAATTTTTGTTGTATATAATAAACTATCGGATTTCAGACAAAGTAATATCGGGCTTGTTACCGGAAAAGTCGATTACAATATTGGAGGAGTAACTAATATTAGTAAAAACAAAGTTTTTCTTTTTTTTGAAGGGGATTATACAAAATTCGAAGTTCAAATTCGGGCTGCTGTGGCTGAGGTACTTATTAATGAATTGTTATATGGATCACAGCTAAAAGATAATGTTACTAATTCAACCCTGCTTAATCTTCCCGAATGGTATATTAAAGGTTTAATATCATATGTTTCAGATCATTGGAATTTTGATCTTGAAAACAAGGTTAAAGACGGAATTCAAACCGGAAAGTATACTAAATTTAACCGACTTATTGGCGAAGATGCCGTTTATGCCGGCCATTCTTTCTGGAGATTTATTGCTGAAACGTATGGAGAATCAGTTATTCCAAATATAATTTACCTTACCCGGGTAAATAAAAACAGCAAATCAGGCTTTTTATATGTGCTGGGACTTTCATTAAAGGATCTTTCCTCTGAATGGAAGGAATATTATCTCAATCAGTTTACTGCAGGTGAAAATCAGGAAAATTTTCCGGATACAGATCCATTAATAAAAAAGCCGAAAAGAAGAGTTGTATATCAGCAGGTTAAAATAAATCCACTGGGTAAATATGTTGCTTATGTTTCTAACAAGATGGGTAAATATAAAATCTGGCTCTATAATTCTGAAACAGGCAAGTCAAAAAAAATAATCAGGAAAGAACACAGTCTGGAACAAATAACAGATTACTCTTATCCCATTCTGGCCTGGCACCCTTCAGGTAGAATTTTAACCTTTTTTACTGAAGAAAAGGGGGGTATAAAATTTTACTATTACACACTGGCTACAAAAGAATTTGAGGTACGTAACTTTTTATACTTTGATAAAATTCTGGATGCCTCCTTTTCTCACGATGGCACATACCTGGTATTGTCTGCAGTTCAGAATGGCAAAACCGATATTTTTGTGCATAATCTGGCTTCTGCAACAAATCAGCAAATCAC
This sequence comes from Bacteroidales bacterium, assembly GCA_016934395.1. Taxonomy (GTDB): domain Bacteria; phylum Bacteroidota; class Bacteroidia; order Bacteroidales; family UBA10428; genus JAFGSZ01. Next base: position 147,729 of record JAFGSZ010000013.1, on the reverse strand, counting down.
GAACGATATTGCCGATGACTTTCATCCCCGGTTTGTCAATAATTCAAAACAAATTATTTTTAGTTCAAACCGGAAATCAGATTCACTGGATATAGAAGCTTCCAATTCAGGACATGAGTTAGTACAGGATCTTTTCATTTACGATTTTGCCGCTAAATCCGGTGCCGTAATGCGGTTATCTGATTATAAATATGTAAATAAATTTATGCCTTATGAAGTGGCAGCAAATAAATTTATTTCATTAAACGACATGAGCGGTATAATAAACCGATACTATTCACAATTCGATAGCACCATCAGTTTTGTTGATACAACTGTTCATTACAGGTATTATGCTAAAACCAATCCCCTTACTAACTATTCGCGTAATATTCTGGAACAGGATTATAACAGTAAAACAAACACGCTTGGCGAAGTTATTTTTAATAAAAGCAGATACTATTTATATAATTATCCGCTTCAAACAGATATTTTACCCGATAATCAAAATGAATTTACCGCCTTCCGCAGAATAAAAACCAGTGAACTGATTATTGAAGACAGTGTGCGGAATGTGCAGAAAGAAAAAATCGGCATTGAGGATATAAAAGACAATGTGTTAATTACGGAAAAAGATACAATAACATTTGATCCGTTTCCAATAGACGTTAACAATTATGTGTTTGAACAGGAAAAATTAAACTATTATAATGAACAAATTCGGGGGAAAAATCTGGATCTGGTTTTAGATACTTCAGACAGTAAGCGACAAAGACCTCGGATATATCAAACGGCATTTTACCAGAATTTTATTGTAAACCAGGTCGATTTTAGTTTTTTGAATAATTCATACCAGGCATTTACCGGTGGGGCGGTGTATTTTAATCCGGGTATGAATGTACTGACTAAAATCGGAACAAACGATTTGTTTGAAGATTACAAGATAACTGGTGGATTCAGACTGCCTGTAGATTTTGACAGTAATGAATACCTTATTAGTATAGAAAATTTGAAACACAGGTTAAATAAACAATTTATATTTCACCGGCAAACATTTAAAAATACTACTCAGAATGCAGAAACCATTAAAACCCAAACCAATGAAATATCCCTGGTTTTCAGGTATCCTTTTAATCAGGTAGCATCATGGTTAAGGACCTTTACATTCCGCAACGACCGTACGGTATTTCTTTCAACTGAAGCAAGCATGCTGAATAAGCCCGATATTTTTAAAACCTGGGTAGGTATAAAAATGGAGTATATTTTTGATAATACGCATTCGCTGGGAAAAAATCTGTATAGTGGTACACGGTATAAATTTTTTGGTGAATTATACCAGCAGGTTAACGGCAATTTTGATAATCTGGCGATTGTTGGAGTGGATTTCAGAAATTATTTTAAAATCCACAGAAACCTTATATGGGCTAACCGGTTTGCTGCAAGTACAAACTTTGGAAGCAGCAGATTGATCTATTACCTGGGTGGGGTAGATAACTGGACAAACATTACACCCTTAAAAACGCCAACATTTATACCTCTTAATGAGATCAGAATTGATGAAACAAAAAATTATGTGTATCAGACCGTGGCGACCAATATGCGCGGATTTTCACAAAATATTAGAAACGGGACCAGTTTTGCGCTGTTCAATTCGGAAATTCGATGGCCGGTAATTAAATACCTTGCTAACTTTCCGATAAGCAATAGTTTTCTTGAAAATTTTCAGGTGGTCGGGTTTTTTGACATTGGAACTGCCTGGTCAGGTCCTCATCCCTGGGCAAAACAAAATGCATATGATAATGATATTATAGAACGAAATCCGATTACTATAATAATAGATGCTAACCGGGACCCAATTGTGGCAGGTTATGGATTTGGTGTAAGGTCACAGTTATTTGGTTATTTTATTCGATTAGACTGGGCCTGGGGTATAGAAAATTATGAGCTTTTGCCCCGCGTGTTTTATCTTTCATTAAGTTTAGACTTTTAAATCTTTTACATGAACCTTTCAGATATCTTACTTCTTGCTGCCATAGGAATTTCTGCCGGATTCGTTGCAGGAAGTATGGGCGTAGGCGGAGGCATTATCATTGTCCCTGCCCTGGTATTTTTTTATGGTATGTCACAGCATCAGGCGCAGGGCACAAGCCTGGCTGTACTTCTTTTCCCAATTGGTTTTCTGGCAGTTTTTAACTATTATAAAAAAGGATATGTAAACTTTAAATTTGCGCTAATCCTTATTATTGCTTTTGTTTTGGGAAGTTATTTTGGTTCGCTGATTTCTGTAAATCTTCCGGCAAAAACATTAAAAAAACTATTCGGTATTTTAATGTTAGCTGCCGGTACAAAAATGATACTTGACAAATAAACTCTATGGATATTAAATCAAAAATTAAAGATCTTTCTGAAATTTATTTTAATGAAATTGTTGCAGCCAGAAGGCATTTGCATAGGCATCCGGAGTTATCTTTTCAGGAATTCGAAACCTCACAATTTGTGCAGAATAAATTAACAGATTTTGGCATTAAATTTACCCCGGGTTTTGTAAAAACAGGTATTGTTGGAATTATCAGAGGGAAAAATCCTGAAAAAAGAGTGGTAGCATTGCGGGCTGATATGGACGCCCTTCCCATTCAGGAACAAAACGAAATTGAATATAAATCAGAAAACGCAGGCAAAATGCATGCCTGTGGTCACGATGTGCATACATCAACATTGCTGGGTGCAGCAAAAATTCTTAACGAAATAAAAAACGAGTTTGAGGGTTCCGTTTTATTATTGTTTCAACCGGGAGAAGAAAAACTTCCGGGAGGGGCAAAACTAATGATCGAAGAAGGAGCGCTAAACAACCCAAAGCCCGACTTAATTATTGGCCAACATGTGTTACCTCTGTTGGAAGCGGGTAAGGTGGGTTTCAGAAGTGGTTTGTATATGGCTTCTACTGATGAGATATATATTACTGTGAAAGGAAAGGGCGGACATGCAGCCTTGCCACACGATCTTACCGATCCTGTGCTTATTGCAGCTCATATGATAACTGCATTGCAGCAGGTTGTAAGCAGAAAATCCAATGCTTTTATACCTACAGTGTTGTCCTTCGGAAGGGTGATGGCTGAAGGCACTACCAATGTAATACCTGATGAAGTAAAACTGGAAGGGACTTTCCGTACCTTCGATGAAGAATGGAGGATAACCGCTCATGAACAAATCAAAAAAATTGCCGGCCAGCTTGCTGAAAGCATGGGAGGCTCCTGCGATGTGGAAATTAGGATTGGTTATCCAAGTGTATTAAACGATGAAAAAATCACTAAACAGGCAACACAATTTTCAAAAGAACTTTTAGGTGAGCATCAGGTTGTTGAACTGGATATGCGTATGACAGCTGAAGATTTTGCGTATTATTCACGAAAATTTCCGGCAACTTTTTATCGTTTAGGTGTGATGGATAAAGCTCGAAAAATTACATCACCACTTCATTCACCAACATTTAATGTTGATGAAAATGCAATAAAAACAGGGATGGCTGCCTTGTCGTGGTTAGCGGTTTCATTTTTAAACAGTTAACTAATGGTTAATAAATTTCGTAAGAAGGATTATAATTTTTTAATAATTTAAATTATTTTCAAATAACCATTTTCCTGAATAATTTCTTTAACAATACATAAATTGAATATAAATTTGTCGAATAGTTAACTAAAATTAAATTTATGGCTTACGTAATTAGTGATGAATGCACAGCTTGTGGTACTTGCATTGACGAATGTCCGGCCGATGCAATTTCTGAGGGAGACATTTATAAAATAGATCCCGAATTGTGTACTGATTGTGGCGCTTGTGCAGATGTTTGTCCGGTTGAAGCGATTAGCCCGGAATAATTTTTCAAACATCATAAAGGACAAAAGTCTGCCGAAGGGCAGGCTTTTTTTGTTCCTGAAAATCCCTAAATTTGTTTATCTGCAAAACCTTATCCTTATCTTATGGAAATTCTCTTTCTAATTGTTGGCTTAATAACAGGAATAGCTGGAACCTATCTTGTTTTTTATTTTAAATCCTCAAGTTCAGACAAAATATTTTCAGAAAGAATCCAATCCTTATCGGATCTGCTTAATGAAAATAAGCTTGAAATTTCTGCAAAGGAAAAAGCAATTATTGAATTGAATAGTCATCTTGCAGCAAAAACTTCTGATTTTAATAATCTTAAAGAAAAACTTGAGGAACAAAAAGCAGAACTTGATAAAATTCAGGAACGATTTTCTGTAGAATTTAAAAATCTGGCAAACGAGATACTTGAAGAGAAAACTAAAAAATTTACCGAGCAGAATAGAACCAGCCTCGACCAGTTACTGAAACCATTAGGGGAGAAAATAAAGGAATTTGAAAAAAAGGTTGAAGAGACTTATGATAAAGAGGCACAACAGCGATTTTCATTAAAAGAAGAGGTAAAGAGACTGGCGGAATTGAACCAGCAGGTAAGCAAAGAAACCAATAATCTAACCAAAGCCTTAAAAGGCGATTCAAAAACACAGGGAAACTGGGGGGAGGTATTACTCGAGAGTATTCTCGAAAAATCAGGTTTAACCAAAGACCGGGAATATTTTATTCAGAGTTCATTTACTACCCAGGATGGAAAGCGGTTACAGCCTGATATAGTTGTGTCTTATCCTGGTGACCGGAGTATTATTATTGATTCTAAGGTGTCTCTTACAGCTTATGAACAATATGTTGCTGCTGATAATGAAAACGAGAAAGATAAAGCGCTAAAAAATCATTTGATTTCAATAAAGAATCATATTAATGAACTTAGTCTTAAAAAGTACCAGGATATTTATACACTAAACAGCCTTGATTTTGTGATGCTGTTTATGCCCATAGAACCTGCTTATTTTCTGGCTATTCAAAACGAAACCAATTTATGGGCCTATGCCTACGAAAGAAGAATACTGTTGATTAGCGCAACCAACCTGATTGCCGCTTTAAAAATGATTGAAAGTATGTGGCGGCAGGAGTATCAGAATAATAATGCCCGTCTGATAGCGCAAAAAAGCGGTGATTTATATGATAAATTTGTTGGCCTGGTTGAAGACCTGATTGATGTAGGAAACCGTTTAAAGATGACCCAGAAAAGCTATGAAGATGCCATGAACAAGCTTTCATCCGGTAAAGGCAATCTGATAAAAAGAGCTGAAGATTTAAAAGACCTTGGATTGAAGACAAAAAAAGACCTTCCAAAAACGATTATTGAAAAGGCCATTGATGAGTAAAAAATAAAGCCACAATACTTTCGTATTATGGCTGAATATATATGGATAAAACTGTACAGCAATAACAGTACTATTTGGAATACCATGCATCCAGATTGGTCATCCAGGGTTCAATTTCAATTTCTTCTTCTTCAACAACCTGATCTGAATATTTAATGGTTGCTTCTGTTGTGAAAGGAATTAACATCCAGTTTTCAAGTTCCTGTTCCTGTTCACTCTCAGTGTACATATATGAATTGATATCTGCTGCACTTTCATTTTTAACATTCCATTCCTTAAAATCCGTCATCCAGTGTTCAATGGCCTGAGATTCTTCAGATTCATGAAGAGAATTAATCGAGGCTGAGTAATAAAATTTTCTCAGGTCATCCATTTGAATGTTTTGGGCTAATCCTTGTCCGAAAGTCTGGGAGGCCAGGATTACTAAAAAAATCATCAAAGTTTGAATCTTTGTTTTATAAGTTGGTTTTGTTGCTGTTGTTTTCATAATCTTTTTTATTTAATGTTGGGTACCGTACAATTAACATACTCTGTGCCAAAGTTTGTAAATATCATAAAAACAACAAGATACGAGAATTACACATGCCTGTTAAGGAATGTTAAAAGTGAACGAAAACGAAACAGGTGTCGTTCGAAAACGTACACCGGTTGAATTTTCGTGAAACAGATAAATGGAAGAGATTTTAATAGTTCCTGGTATAGATTAAATTACTCCATGGTCTAACATGGCATTGGCAACCTTTAAAAAACCTGCTATGTTGGCTCCTTTTACATAATTGATATACCCACTTTGTTCTTTGCCATATTTTACACACGAATGATGAATGGAAGACATGATGTGATGTAACCTGTCATCTACTTCATCTTTTGGCCATTGTAGTTTCATGGCATTCTGACTCATCTCAAGTCCCGAAGTGGCCACTCCACCTGCGTTTGCCGCCTTGCCCGGACCAAAAAGCAACCCTTTTTCCTGAAAAAGTTCTATAGCTTCAGGAATGCATGGCATATTGGCGCCTTCACAAACACAAATAGTCCCGTTGGTAATAAGACTTCTGGCATCTTCAAGGTTTAACTCGTTTTGCGTGGCACACGGCATGGCAATATCGCATTTTACTTCCCAGGGATGTTTCCCGTGAATAAATTGTGCGTTTGGAAACTCCTGAACATAGGGTTCAACCACGTCATCATTGGTGGCCCTGAGTTCGAGCATAAAATCTATTTTTTCTCCCGAAACGCCATCCTTGTCATAAATATATCCATCGGGCCCTGATAAAGTCACTACTTTTGCACCTAACTCATTCAGCTTTTTAACAGCTCCCCAGGCAACATTTCCAAATCCAGATACGGACACCGTTTTTCCTTTAAATTGTTCTTTTCTTGTAGCAAGCATTTCTTTGGCAAAATATACAGCGCCAAATCCAGTAGCTTCAGGCCTGATCAGACTACCGCCCCACGCAAGACCTTTGCCAGTTAAAATTCCTGAATTCTCGCGAGCCAGTTTTTTATACATCCCATATAAATATCCGATTTCTCTTCCGCCCACACCAATATCACCTGCAGGAACATCAGTTTCGGGTCCAATAATTTTCCAGAGTTCCAGCATAAATGCCTGGCAAAAACGCATGATCTCTGCATTTGATTTGCCTTTTGGCTGGAAGTCTGATCCGCCTTTTCCACCGCCCATAGGAAGCGTGGTAAGACTATTTTTAAATATCTGCTCAAATCCGAGAAATTTAAGAATGCTGAGATTGACACTGGGGTGAAAACGCAATCCTCCTTTATAAGGCCCCAGGGCATTATTAAACTGAATTCTGTATCCGAGATTTACATGGACCTTCCCTTCATCATCCACCCAGGGTATTTTAAAGCTTAATACCCGATCGGGTTCAATAATGCGCTCAATAATACCTGCAGCTTCAAACTGCGGATTTTCGGCATATACCTCTACCAGTGATTCCAGCACTTCACGCACTGCCTGATGATACTCCACTTCTCCCGGATGCCGTTTTTCCAGGCTGTTCATTAAATTTATTACATCCATGGTTATATTCTAATTATCTACCTAAATTTCAGGTTAAATAACTAAAATTCCAATAATTACAAGATGATTTTATTCAGGTTTTTCACTTTTCCCAGCTTCCTTACGAGCATCCGATTATATTTTAATTTCTGAACAATATGATCAATCTGGAGTGTTCTTTTAAATACGGATAAAAAAGATTTCACAATACTTGGATTTTTTTAGAAATATATTTTAAAAGGTTTTATTGGAATTCAACAACTGATCGTTTATGTTTGTCTCAAAAAAATATTATTTCAAAATAAGATATGGAATACAAGGTCCCTGCTTCTGAACTCGAAAGACGCATGAAGCATTTCCGCAAGCAAATGGATAAGGATTTTCCCAAATGGAATTTAGCCGCCATTTTTGATAATATCAACCTGTATTATTTTACCGGTACCATGCAAGACGGGGTATTGCTTATTCCCCGCCAGGATGAAGCAGCATTCTGGGTTCGCCGGAGTTTCGAAAGGGCAATGGATGAATCATTATTTCCAGCTATTAAACCCATGGAAAGTTATAAAGACGCAGCAGCAGGATTTAAAAATATTCCCGAAACGGTTTATATGGAAACGGAGCATGTTACACTTGCTTTATTTTCACGGTTTAAAAAACACTTTCCATTTAAAGAATTCATTCCTATTGATCTGCAGATTGCATCCATACGATCGATAAAAAGTGCTTACGAGTTATCTTTGATGGAACAATCCGGGAATATTCACCGTCGGGTTCTCGAAGAACGGGTACCTAGATTATTGAGGGAAGGAATGAGTGAAGCCGAATTTGTAAGCGAATTGTTTCCGGTGATGATAGCGGAAGGGCACCATGGCGTTGTTCGGTTCAGCATGAATAACGCCGAGGCTATCCTGGGACAAATAGGATTTGGGGAAAGCTCCATTTACCCCACATCATTTAATGGCCCGGGTGGAAATTATGGTATGAATCCAGCTGTTCCGCTTATTGGCAGCAGGGAACGCAAACTTAAAAGAGGCGACCTGGTATTTGTGGATATTGGTTGTGGTGTAAACGGTTACCATACCGATAAAACAATGACCTATATTTTTGATGGTTCATTGTCGGATAACGTTATAGAGGAACATTTTAAATGTGTATCCATACAAAATAAAATTGCTGATCAGCTAAAACCGGGCGCTATTCCTTCTGAAATTTATAATTTAATAATGGAAAATTTAACCCCGGAATTTTCAAAAAATTTTATGGGTTTTGGAAACCGGCAGGTGCGTTTTCTTGGACACAGTATTGGACTTGTAATTGATGAACTGCCGGTTATAGCTAAAGGTTTTGATGAACCATTGCAGGAAGGAATGGTATTTGCCATTGAACCTAAAAAAGGAATAAAAAATGTGGGTATGGTTGGCATTGAAAATACATTTATTGTTACCCGTGAAGGAGGTAAATGTATCACCGGGGATCACCCGGGATTAATGCCGGTGTTTTAGTTTTTTTTTATACTTTATAGAATTTCTAAAATATGAAGCTATGAAAAATGTATATCCCGACATAATTACCGGCCTGCCTGAGGCTGATATTCCATTTAAAGGAATCAAAGGCTGGTTGTCACAAGATGAAAATCACCAGATTGTATTTCTTGAAATTGAACCCATAGGTGAGGTTGCTGAGCACAAGCATGGAGCACAATGGGGGATTGTGGCTGATGGCGAAATGGACCTTACCATTGGCGGAGTTACAAAAACCTATAAAAAAGGCGATTCGTATTTTATTCCTGAGGGTATATTGCATTCGGCAGTATTTAAAACAAAAACCTTTGCTATCGATTTTTTTAATGAAAAAAGCAGGTATCAAAAAAAGAAGTAGTGAATTAATTTGATATGAAAAAGTGGACCGTATCAAATGGTTATTTAATTTATAAAATATTGCAGGGCCGCAGTAATGTTTACCTGATTACTACAGATGCCGGAAATATATTGATTGATACCGGAAAACAAAATTCATACAAAAAACTGATAAGAAAACTACAAAAACTGGAAGTTGAGAAAAACGGGCTGAGATTTCTGGTTCTTACCCATTCACACTTCGACCATTGTGCCAATGCAGCAGCGCTCAAAAAATATTATAATTGCAAAGTTATACTAGGGAAAGCCGAACATAAACTATTAAATTCAGGGAAAACTTTGCTGCCAAAAGGGACCAATGTTTTCAGTAATTTTATTGTTTATCTGGGTGCACGGTTTTTTTTAAAACGATTTTCATTTTCTCCGGTTGAACCGGATTTGTTAATTCAAAGCAAATACAATCTGAATGTATCCGGTCCGGATATAACATTACTACCAACGCCGGGACATTCCGAAGGCTCTATAAGTATTCTTGTGAATAACGAAATTGCCCTGGTGGGAGATGCTGCTTTCGGAATATTCAGAAATTCAGCCTTTCCGCCGTTTGCCGATAATGTACCCACTCTTATAAAAAGCTGGGGAAATTTACTATATACCGGCTGCAGATTGTTTCTTCCCGGCCATGGCTTTGAAATATCCCGGGATATTTTGCAAAATGAGTATGAGTATTATTCAAAAAAACAGCATTATTAAATTACTAACTAAAGAGATTTTGTTAGTTTTAATACTTTCTTAATATTGACTATTTTTTGATCTGCCTTTTCTATGAATTATACTTTTTTTGATTTATTAAAATTACTGGGTGCTCTTGGTTTTTTTCTATTCGGAATGAAAATCATGAGTGAATCCCTTCAGAAAGTTGCCGGTAATAAAATGCGAACAATTCTGGAAGCCTTAACATTAAACAGGTTTAGAGGTGTTCTTACAGGGTTGTTAATTACTGCCATCATACAGTCCTCTTCTGCAACTACAGTAATGGTGGTGAGTTTTGTAAATGCCGGGCTGTTAAATCTTATTCAGTCAATAGGAGTAATTATGGGTGCCAATATTGGTACTACTGTTACGGCATGGCTAATATCCATTCTTGGATTTAAAGTAGATATAAATTTGTTTGCCCTGCCTCTTATCGGCCTTGCACTTCCTTTGATATTCTCAAAGGTGAACAAGCGGGTTTTTTGGGGAGAATTTATTATGGGTTTTGCCATGATTTTTATAGGCCTGGAATTTCTTAAAAATTCCGTACCTGATGTACATACTAATCCGGGAATTTTAACTTTTTTCTCCCGATATGCCTCTTTAGGTTTCGGCTCGGTAATTATTTTTCTAATTATCGGTACGGTTGTTACCATGATTATTCAATCATCAAGTGCAGTAATGGCGCTTACTCTGGTTATGTGTTTTAACGGATGGATAAATTTTGAGATGGCAGCAGCCATGGTACTGGGGCAAAATATTGGAACTACCATTACCGCAAACCTTGCCGCTTTGGTCGCCAATAAAACAGCTAAACAGGCTGCCAGGGCGCATCTGATCTTTAATGTTTTTGGTGTATTGATTGTACTTATAGTTTTTAATCCTTTCTTAAAATTTATCGACTGGTTTCTTGTGAAGCTGGGTCATGCTTCTGCTTACTATATAACCGGGCAGTCAGCAAAAGAAACATACGAAGCGCTGCCAATCTCACTTTCGGTATTCCATACAGTATTTAATCTTCTCAATACTATTCTGCTTGTGGGTTTTGTGCCCCAGATTGCCCATATGGTTAAATACCTTGTTCGAGGCACCGATGAGGATGATGAAGAATTTAAATTGCAATATATCAATACAGGGTTATTATCGGTGAACGAACTTTCTGTGATACAGGCAAAAAATGAAATTGTACATTATTCCGAACGTACAGTAAAGATGTTTTATATGGTAAAAGAATTATTTGATCAGACAAAAACGAAAAAATCAGATAAGCTTATTCGGAAAATTAAGAAATATGAAGAAATTTCCGATCGTATGGAAGTAGAAATTGCGGCCTATTTGACAAAAGTTTCCACAGGAGTTTTAAGTAATTCAACTTCTGAAAATATAAATATCATGTTAAGACTGATAAATGAAATTGAGAGTATTAATGATGCATGTTTTAATTTTTCTGATTTAATATTCCGGCAAAGAGATTCTAACATTGTATTTACAGAAGATATGAATACTAATATTCATCATATTTTCGAGCTTCTGAATGTCCTGATTGAGAATATGGCTGAAGGGATTAAGAATGAAAATTTTGAATTAAATATTGATATAATTCAAAAGAACAAGAAGGAACTCAACAATTTAATAGAGCAAATTAAAAAAGATCATCTAAAGGATATTAAAAAAGGGAAATACAAATACAATGCAGGGATTATATATTGCGATATGTATTCACAGGCTGATCGTTTAGCCCATTATGTATATAATACTATTGAGTGTTTAACTGAGCCGTCTTTTGTTTGATTGGATTTAGTTGGTAGCTTCCGGGTATCTGCATTACAATTCAAATATGCTATACACCGGGATAAATATTTTGGAAATTCTTCAGGATGCTGTTGAAATTAAACAATAATAACAAGATCATAATGAGGATGATTATAAGAAACCAGACTTTCTTTTTGGGTTTCCCTGAAATATATCGGTGTAGGTTAATTTGTGTTTTCACTATAAATTATTATAACAGCATTTCTGTTAAGGTGCAAAAATATTAAAATCCGGGTTAAGATGGAATGCTGTATTTATTCCGGTTTAGAAAGATTCATCTCACAACTATAATTTTCCCAATATTTCTCGTTTAATGGAGTTAGTTTAGAAAATTTCTCCAGATCTAATTTACGCCGCACAGATTTTTTAACCTTTCTAAGTGGATAAAGTTGAAAGGCAATACCTTTATTATTGTTCTCTGTGAGCCAGGCTGTAGCAAAATAGAATAGTTTCAGCTTCAAAAATCCGTAATACGGATCGGCCAAATAAAAGAATTCGTCCTTATAATAGTATAAAACCGCCATATGATTTGGTAAATAAACCATTACCGGGATCTGAAGTTCTTGTGAGAAATTATTAATATCTGTTTTGCAGACTTTTACATCAAAACCAAGATTGCCGGCTGTAACAGCCAGGTCCTTCAAGGTCATAACATCCATTTTATCTTCAAGAGGAGAAGCTTTTTTAAGTTTTTTATACGACAGTTTTTTCCCGTAATAATATTTATGCATCATTTGTAAACAAATAATACCAGGCTGATTTCCCTTTTTTTGTCTGTAATATGGGAACTTTGTAAGCACAAATTTTTTGGATGCAGACTTTACGGAAAGAAATAATAAAATGATTACAATAACACCCAGAATGATAATAATACTCCTGCTTTTCTCGTATTTTTCTCGAACCTGATTTTCCTGTAATTGAAAAAGATACAACATTATCTGGAACTCGCGTTCCATTGAATCGAGCTTAAATATAAACATTGCAGAATCCAATTTTGCTATAATCAGGGAGTCCGGTAGCTCTATACTTACCTCCGATTTTTTCTTCTTCACATTAGCAGATTGTATTCCGCTAACATTGTTCAGGTTAAAGAATACTATAATAAATAATGTCAAATATTTCATATAACCGTTTTAGGGTTTATTTTCGTTTGTTATTCAAAAATAAGCACTATTTTGATATTTAGACAATTAAAACCAGTGATTTTATATAGTGGTTAAATATTATTTATTACTCTAATATAGAATAGGGATAATTTTGGGCTCACTTAGCAGCATATCCGGCTTTTCTAGTTTTATTTTCTCAATAGCATCTTCAACCTGTTTCATAGTGCAGGGCATGGTTACCACCGAAAAGGTAGCTTTGTTTTTAATATGCCGGTTATGGCTCACGGTATCAATATTTATTTTTTGCTGTCCGATTGCAGTAGTAATAAAACCTGTTGTACCGGGAGTGTCTCCGGTTCTGAAGGTAATGATATACGGAAATACAAAGTGCCGGGCATCAATAAATTTAAGTTTTGATTTTTCGTGTGTATAATTTACCTGGTCAGCATATCTTGCGGCAAACACAATATCGGCAACAATGGAACTGGCGGTCTCATATGAACCGGCGCCGGTCCCTACAAGGATATGTTTCCCCGAATATTTATTCACGATCCGGATAGCATTAGTTGCCCCGTTTACTTCCGAAAGAAAATTGTCATTTTTTACCATCATCGGACATACAGTAGCATATACTTCGCCATCGATCTGTTTACCGTAACATATTAACTTTAGGGTACTGCCGATTTCGTTGGCAAAGTCGAATTCTTCTTTTTCAATATTTTCAATACCCTTAACAGAAAGCTGATCTATTGCCAAATCGATGCCGAAAGCAAGTTTCATTAAAATAATTAGTTTGTGACCAGCATCATGACCGTTAATATCGAGTGTAGGATCAGCTTCGGCATAACCATTTTTCTGGGCAGATTTTAACGCTTCCTTAAAACTCACCCCTTCACTTTTCATTTTCGAAAGAATATAATTACTGGTCCCGTTCATGATCCCGGAAATAGAAATTATACTATCGCCTGTAAAACTTTCTTTAATTGTTTTTACAATAGGAATTGCACCGCAAACCGCGGCTTCGAAACCCAGCATAATGTTGCTGTTTTTTGCCGCTTCAAAAATACTCTTCCCACGCTCTGCCAACAGGGATTTGTTGGCTGATACCAGGTGCTTTTTTGCCTTACAGATGTCTAATGAAAGATTGTAAACAAAATCATTGGTTCCCCCAATAGTTTCAACAATCAGGTCAATATCTTTACTATGGATTAATCTCTGAATAAACGAACTGGCTTCATCCGGTGTTAAATCTTTTCCTCCTCCGGCAAAAAGTTCAATTGGGAGGTTAAAACGTTGGGAAGCATATGTTGGATTTAGTTCTACAATTTCTTTTAACAGAATGGGCCGAGAGGCCCTTGCAGATAATTCTTCCTGCATTTCTGTGAGAATCCGGGCTACTCCTCCGCCAACGGTCCCGCAACCTAAAATAGCAATATGCAATGGTTTCATGGAGTAAAATAGTATTTTGTTAAACTTTTGGGAAATATAATAAAAAATACCCACAGAATACTTTTCTTTTCGTCAGGAAGCTGTTTTTGCCAGTAACATTTATAATCAAATCAGGGCATCAATGAAATTATACTCCCAAATCTGCCTGTACGAATTGTATCCTTCCGTGCAGAATAAAATTTATTGGTGTTTTCAAACGTGCAGATGCCGGCTAACTCAATATTTTGTTTCTGAACGCCATATTCAACAAGTTGACGGATGTTTGCTTCCCATAAATTAAGATTACCCCGTCCTTCATCATTAACGTGAGCAATAATCCGGCTTGTGTTTTTAAACAATTCCCTGAATTTTTCAAGCACTTCAGGACCCACCTGGTAGTTTTTCTGAGATATTGAAGGCCCCAAACACACAATAACATCTGCCGGGGAGGTTTTAAATCTTTGTGTCATGGTACTGAGGGTGTTTAAAACTATCTTACTAACCGTACCGCGCCAGCCGGCATGCACAGCAGCTATTGTTTTATTTACCGGATCGAACAACAGGATGGGCACGCAATCAGCTGTTAATATTCCAAGGGCTGTTCCCGGTTTATTGGTAATTACTGCATCTGTATTTTCCAGATCGCTGGTTAATGTTTTTTCCGTTATTTCCTTTACATTCCCGGTATGGCATTGTTTGGGAAAAATAAGTCTTCCGGGATCAACACCTAAAAGGCTGGCAACTTTTTTGCGGTTTGTTGCTACTGAATCAACATTTACTCCCGGCAGGTACCCCAGGTTAAAACCCATAGATGATTGATTATTCAGATCGTCAATTTTTGTGGTTACACAATGATTAATCGATTTAAAAGCGGTGAGTTTTTTAAATTTAAATATACAGAGATTATTTTCAAGTACCCAAATCATAAGCTATTTAACAAGTTTGTAAATGTTGCGTATTATTCCCGATACCTGCTCAATTACCTTTTTAGATTTCCAATATCCCATGTGCGATCCAATATTCCATGATGTTAATAATCCGCCTACATTCATTTCAATATCCTTGATCACAGAAGCTTCAAATGAAACATTGATCGGCTTTAACGGAAATCCGAGCGGATCATTTTTATCATAAATATTTAACCAGCTGGCAACAGGTTTAAAAGTTTCTGATAATTTTTCATTCGGGAATAAAAAAGGAGTCAACTGATCGAGATTGTAAGCTGGCGCATAAATGGGAATATTATTGCCGAGCATTATAATATTCGTAAGCGTTTCAAAACGTTCAAACGGGCTTTTACACCATATTTCCGGACAAACTTTATTTTGAATATCCTGAATATAGTTGGAAATAATTGTGGTGCCCAGTGAAGAGGCCATTAAAATCAGTGGTGCATTTTCTTCCAGCTCATCTTTTAATAATGCCAAATCTCTGTGAATAAGTGCGTGTGTTTCCGCATATTTTTTACTGGGTTTATTCGGCTCACTCACATAAGCCACCATATCGCTAATAAGGTATAACACAAATTGCCGGAGTTTTTTTGCTTTTACCGGATAGTGCGATGAAAGAAACCTGTTATACAGATCAACCTGTTCATTCTGGGTTGGAGCATACCAGTTGGCATTTCGCCATGCAATTAAACCTGAATCAATCTTTAACTTTTCAAGTTTCTTAAAGAGTTTTTGAATGAATTTATCCTGCGCCCTGAAGCGTTCGTCTCCGGCGCCATGAATTAGAAACAGCCCGATTTTCTTTTTCATTGAAGTAGTTATTCGTTAATAAAACCCTGCGTATATGATTACATTCATATTTTTCTAAATTATTAAAAATTATCTTGCTTTATCGTTATTTATTTATAATCTAAACTATTATGTTCTTTTGATTGTTTTTAATTTGTAACTAACAAAATTAAGTATAATGACAAAATGTAGTGATATTAAACATGGAGATGTGTTGGTTTGTGCAGACTGTGGTCTTGAGTTAAAAGTTACCAAAGAATGCCAGGGATGCAGTTGTGAGTCTCAAGGATTAATGTGTTGCGGAAATCCGCTGATAAAAAAAGCAAAATCGTATTAATATTTTGCTGCTTTTTAAACTATTGTACTGTAAATTTTTAAAATACATGTCGGTTTACCCATGGATTATTTAGTGAAACGGAATAAAAAACCTAAACCGAATTTTTTATATTTCGATTGAGTTTCCCTGATATTAATCCTTCCTGATCGATTACACAATTTTCAAATCCAAATTTTTTAAATTCAGATGATATAGCAGATATTTTATCTTGAAGTTTTTTGATCTGTTCATTCGGAACTTCAATTTTTGCAATGTTCTTAATATATCTCACCCGAACGTCATCAAAACCAAAACTGTTTAACAGATCTTCACTGCGTTCAATTTGTTTTAATTTTTCTTTACTGATTGATTCACCATAAGGGAATCTGCTGCTTAAACAGGGGCTTGCAGGTTTATCCCAGACAAAAAGCTTATAGTGTTTTGCCAGTTTTCTGATGTCGTTTTTATCCAGGCCACATTCAGCCAGCGGACTCAGCGCACTGAAATTTTCAGCGGCTTTGAGGCCGGGGCGATAATCACCCAGGTCACTAAAATTATTGCCATTAATTACTTCAAATGAAGGATAATGTAAATCAACAATTTTTTTAAGTTTGGCATAAAGGGCCGATTTACAATAAAAACAACGATTTATAGGATTTTTTGTGTAATTCGGATCCCGGATTTCACCGGCATCAGTTTCGATTAATTGAATATCGTAAAGTACAGAAAACTTCCGCGCTACATCCAGATCTTTTTGTTTTACACTTGCTGAAGCCGAGATAACAGCAATTGAATTTTTCTTTCCCAGAAATTTTCTCGAAAGATAGGCAACAAGACATGAATCCACACCTCCCGATAAAGCGACAACAACTTTGGGATGTAGCCGGAACCATGCGCCTAATTTTTGTTCGAGTCCTGGGATTGAATGCATAACAATTATTTAACCGGTGAATAACTGGTTAAACAACCGTTATGCAAAAATGATCAATTAAAAACGGAAAAACTTTTTCTAAATAATAGCAGAATAATATTGTAAAAACAGGAGAACAGGTTTAAGCAGCTATTTCAGAATTATATACCGGGAAATTCAGCTTCATTAGTTCAAGAAGTTCTTTAGCTTCGTCAGAAACCCCGGAGACATATAATTTTTTTCCATTTTGATTCTGTTGGTTATTCAATTCTACCAATAGATTAAATCCTGAGGAATCGATAAACCGGATATCACTAAAGTCAAAAACCAGATTATTGGACTTAACAAAAGCTTTATTAAGTAAAGTTTCCTTTACTACGGAACTGTTAAGAATATTTAACTTGTTCGTTTTTTGAAACGAAACTATTAATTGTTCACCTTGTTGGTTTAAAGTAATCATAGCAATAATTATATTTAAAATTTTAAGTAAAGTTAGTTTCGTGAGCTCTCTGATGAATCGGAATAAACACCTATTTGTCTGAATTAAATACTCAATTTAGTTGCGTATTTACCGACAGTTAAAGAACTCAGATAATTCCGTTTTCAAGATTGGTGAGGTTGTTCAGGGCTTCCTCGCGCGAGGTACCGCAGATAAGAGTTTCGGCTTTAAAGTCAGCACATACCTTTGGTCGCGCTGGATTCTTAAAAATAGCGCATCTATAATCTTTAGTGAGATGTATGCATTGAATCCCGGCTGGTTTGCCTTGCGGCATTCCGGGAATGGGAGAAGAAATAGAAGGAGCAATGCAACACGCACCACAACCGGAACGGCATTTCATGTGAAAAATTTCAGGCGAATATACTGAATTGGAAAGTAATTTTAAAATTACTCAATTTAAACCTATATGGATTATTCAGGAGAATTTTATAAAAATATTAACTATGAAACCTGACAATTATTCTTTTTCAATGCGTCTAAGTATATCATTCATCATCTCAATCTGCACTTTATGAATCTCTAATACTTCCTGTTGCTGACTAATAATTAAATGGTCGATTTTCTCGTGCAGCATCCTGATTTCAAGTTCAGATTTGAGGTTTACCATATAGTCCTTTTTACCTCTTTCCCTGTCTTTTTCTTCCTGCCGGTTTTGGCTCATCATAATAACAGGCGCCTGTATTGCGGCTAAACTCGATAAAATTAAATTTAAAAGTATAAACGGATAGGGATCAAATGCTTTGTTGGCAAGCCAAAAAATATTTATAGAAATCCAAATGAAAAGAAACATTCCAAACGATATAATAAATATCCAGCTACCTCCAAAAGTAGCGACCTTGTCTGCAATTCTTTGTCCAAAAGTCATTGCTTGTTTGTCTTCATCATCAATTTTATCCGTTAAGGTCGAATTATCTTTCAGGGAAACCAATACTGTTTTTTCCAGCTTTGAGAGTTTTCCCAATTGTTTTGTAAGAAAGCTTTCAATATATTTTTCTCTGTAAATACTTAGTTCACTAATCGATAAAAAATTATCGGCTGTGAATTGCGGATTATCCTTTTGAATTAAGTTTAAGATAGATAATCTTACCGTTTTGCCTGATACCCGGTCAGAAAGCGGAAATTCTTTTTTTGAAAGGTCACTATAAAACGTTTTCATTTTTTATTATATAATATTATTGGTTATAAATTGAATTTTAAAGTTGCATACAACAAATGTACTTTTTTTTAAGATAGTATTTTACTGTGAAATCTTATACTTGGGGCTGTAAATGGTGAGAACAAAATTTCGGAAATTTTGTTATATGTTGGATTTATTTTCATACTAAAAGAACAGTTATTATATTTATTTTATTTATATCAACACTACCTCCAATCTCAACTTTAAAATATCAATCTATGAACGTATTGGCAGATCCAACAGCAAAAGCATATGCCAGAGAAGAAATTATTATCCGTTCTTCTGTTAAAAAAGTGTACTCAATTGTATCTGAAATTAATAACTGGCCAAGCTGGCAGGGTAATGTAGCTTCTGCTAAAATTGAAGGTATGCCTGAAGCTGGTAAAACCTTTATTTGGAAGGCCAATAGTTTAGTAATAAAATCGAAACTGCATACTGTTAACCCATATGCTGAAATTGGGTGGACCGGAAAAATCTGGTGGATATCTGCTGTTCATAACTGGAAATTTGAAGAAACAAACGAGGGGACCAAAGTTATTGTTGAGGAATCATTAAAAGGTTTGGGTTCCGGAACCATGGGTAAATCGCTAACAGAAGGCATGAAAAAAAATTTGCAGGAGTTAAAACAAGAAGCTGAAAGTTAAAATAAGCCTGATCAGTAAATAGAATATTATTCATAGGTGTAAATAATTGAAAGGTGTTTTCTAACACCCTGAAGAAGTCTTTTGTGTATTCCCGTGTTTTAATCGTAATTTATTATTTTTAAATTTAATTTAAGAAATACAACATTTCCTTATCAGCATTTTTATAATCATTAAGATTTTAAGCTTTTATAATGTTAAAACCAATAGATACGCTCGATAAAAGGCAAATTCAAAAAGGTTTAAATGGAGTTATAAGAGACGGGGTGGCATCTCAGATTATGGTAACCCTTACCAGCGGGACCTTTCTGGTTGCTTTTGCTTTAAAACTGGGGGCATCGAATTTAGTTATCGGTCTTTTAGCAGCAATTCCTCCACTGGTCCAAATTATTCAGTTGCCGTCTATCTATCTTGTTGAAAGAATAAAAAACCGGCGGTTGATAACAACACTGGGAGCATTGGTCTCCAGAATTTTTTTATTACTAATAGCATTAATTCCTTTTCTTTTTAAGGAAGAAGCAGGAAAGGTTGTCTTATTTATTTCGTTGTTGTTAAGTTCAGCTTTTGCGGCTGTTGCTACCTGCAGCTGGAATTCATGGATGCGCGATGTAATTCCACAGGAAAATATGGGGAAGTTTATGGGGCGGAAAATGAGAATTGCCATGTTGACCGGAATCTTTTTTAGTCTTGCCGGAGGTTATTTTATCGATTATTGGGATAAATGGTTTCCGGAGCATAACCTTGCAGGATTTTCATTATTATTTGCCGCAGGATTTATTGCCGGAGAAATGGGCGTATATTTTATATCTAATATTCCGGAACCAAAACTTCAATCTTCGAACCTGAAGGTTTTTCAAATAATCTTTGAACCTTTTAAAAATGAAAATTTCCGGAATCTGGTAAAATTTACCGGCGTATGGAGCTTTACGATGAACCTGGTGGCCCCTTTTTTCACGGTATATTTGTTAAAAATGTTGAAGTACGATATGTCGTTTGTAATTATTCTGTCAGTAATCAGCCAGGTTTTTAATTTTTTCTTTTTAAAAATTTGGGGCACGTTGTCGGATAAGTTCAGCAATAAATCGGTTTTGGCTGTAAGTTCGTTAATATATATAGTTTGCGTATTGGCCTGGACGTTTACAACCGTTCCCGATCCTCACAGGTTTACCATTCCCCTGATCATTATCATACATGTTTTTATGGGAATTGCAATTTCAGGAGTAACCCTGGGTCAGGGGAATATCGGTTTAAAACTTGCCCCCAAAGGGCAGGCTACAGCATTTCTTGCAGCCAACACTTTTATCGTGTCACTGGCCGCCGGAATTGCCCCGATTCTGGGGGGGACTTTTGCCGATTTTTTTGAAGTCAGGTCTTTGTCATGGGATTTTACCTGGACCGGACCACATGGTGATTTTATATTACCTACATTGAGCCTTCAGCGTTGGGATTTTTTCTTTTTTATTGCATTTCTTACAGGACTTATTGCACTTCAGCGATTAACCTATGTTAAAGAAAAAGGTGAAGTGGAAGAAAAAGTGATGTTACAGGAATTACTTTCTGAAGTGAGAATGAGAATGAGGAATTTTTCAACCCTGGGTGGAATGTTTACATTGTTTAATTTCCCTTTTGCTTTAGTGAATCAGGCTAAAACAATTAAGGATGTTATAGTACAGGGAAAACGTGTGAAAGCTAAAAATTACAAAAAACCTGATAAAAATAGTTAACTTTTAATTTAGCGATTTTTTTATAGCTGCAAAAGTCGATTTCCAAAAGGCTTACAGCCATTTTTTCCTTTTAAAATAGAGGAGCATAATTACTGCAACTGTAATCATAATTCCCCACATAACAAAATAGCTGTATTTAAAATGGAGTTCAGGTAAATATTCAAAATTGGTACCGTAAACACCGGCGAGAAAAGTTAAGGGGATAAATATTGCAGCAAAAATAGTAAGCACCTTCATAACTTCGTTGGCACGATTGCTGATGCTGGAATGATAAATATTAAGATAATCGGTTACCATGGAATGATACAATTCAACAGCCTCAAGCGATTGGGTAACAAGGTCGTCAAGGTCTCTTAAAAAAATCAGGTTTTTTTTCCGTATAAGACCGGATTGTGAAATTAATAGTCGCGTTAATATTTCCTTTACAGGTCGTATATTCTTTCTGATAAAACTGATTTCCGTTTTTTGATTGTAAATTTCTGTTAAGGTCTCCTGGTCTGGTTGTTGAAGCACTTTGTTTTCAAGGTTTTCAATCTGTTCTCCCAATTCTCCGATATCAGCAATGTAATTATCTACAATAGTGTCCATTAATGAATATAATAAATAATCGGCTTTTAGCGATCGGATCCTGCCTTTAAAATTCCGGATTCTATCCCGGACGTGCTCAAAATAATCCCCTGTTTTTTCCTGAAAAGTGATGAGATAGTTTTGCCCCAAAACAAAAGCCACCTGTTCCGCATTTAGCCGGCGGTCGGCATTTCGGCTTAAGAATTTAAGATAAACGATAATATTATCTTCATCTTCTTCCACCTTAGGGCGCTGGTCTGTATTCAGAATATCTTCAAGCTGAAGACTGTGAATATCAAATTTTTCACCTACATTTTCAATCAACGATGTATCATGTAATCCATCAATGTTTAACCATGAAACGGTATCTTCCTTTAAAAAATCATCCATTTCATCGATATCCAGAATATCCCTTTCAATCAGATTCTCCTTTGAATAATGGATAATCCTCATTCGGGTCTGTTCCATTTTTTTTGTACCTAAAAAAATAAGAGACCCCGGTGAAGTACCTTTGGCTGCCGTTCTTTTTATTAGAAATCTGGGCATAATAAGTAGTTTTAAAGGTATTTAGACTGTAGAAATGTAAAAAAAAAATTATAAAATTAATTCTGCATTAATTTTTAACCTTCCAGAAATCTTCAGGTCTTAAATTACATGCGGAAATCATATCCAGACAATATTCAAGATAACCCAATTCTGCTTCAGCATTGTTGGTACCCATAGTGAACTTCATCCCATTTTCTTTGGCAAGTTTAATAAAGGATGCTGAAGGTATATGATATCTGGCATTAATTTCAAGGGCAATACCGTTTTCTTTTAACACGGTTATAACTTTCATCATACGTTCCGGAGTCCAGAGTTCATCGTACTGGTTGCGAATAATCTCAGGCAGAAATGTCGGATTAACATATATGTCCACTGGTTCTGTACTGAAAATAGTTTCAATTTGCTGCACATAATAGTCCATAAATTCAGTTGTATCATCAACATAAACCTCGTCGTTCATCCAAAGCCGGGTGCGCCGGTCCTTTGCATCTATAAAAGTCATTGCATCGGTAAACACATAATCAAATAAGGCTACAGAATCAGGACTGAACAGGCTGATCCATTCCCTGCCTTCGGCCTGCATAGCATTATATACATCGTATGGTTTCATAAAATGGTAATAAGCACTTAGCGCGGAATCGTTTTGTATAGGAAAACCAAAACCGCAATTTGCGGCTACCCCATATTTAATGCCTGTTTTTTTTGAATGTTCAAGTAAATCCTCAATTGTCAGGCCTCCCTTTAAATGAGCATGATAATCTATAATTTCATACCCTGCTTTTTTGAGCGAATCGATTTTTTGTATTAAATATTCTGAATTTTCTTGTTTAATTCCAGGTTTGCAACTGATTATAAAAAAGCTGATACTAAAAGCGCCATAAATTAAAAAGTGTTTCATAATTATCCGGATTCAGGTTATTAAAAGTTTTAATAAGCTAGATTGAAAAGTCTTTACTATTAGAAGTTTAAAATTATTTAAATTTTAACTAAAACCTATACCGAATAACCCGTTAATCGAAATTCCACTATTGTTCTTTTTAAACATTTATTTAATCCGGATGTCCGGATTCCCAATACCATATAGGTATAGCTGGATTTAATCATGGCTTGTTTATTAACTGTGGAAATAAAAATAAAAAATAATTTATGCAGAAAACTTTGCAAACTTTATAAGTTTTTATATTTTTGTCAGCTCAAATTAAAGACTAATTTATGGAGTTGAAGGATCGCATTATCAAAGAGGCATTCGAATTATTTGTGATTTACGGAATCCGCAGTGTAACCATGGATCAGATTGCCGGACATCTTGGTATCTCGAAACGGACTTTGTATGAAACCTTTAAGGATAAAAACGATTTACTTAAAGTAGGAATGAAATTTTTTTTAACGAATAAAAAAACCCAGGCTTTAGAGATTGTGAACAGTGCAACAAATGTTGTTGAAGCAATTTACACTTTTGGAAAGTGGGGAGAAGATACAAAAAGAAAAATATCTCCGCTTTTTTTTGAAGATATCCGAAAATATTATCCTGAAGTTCACGAATTGTTTTTTACCAAGAATAAAATAAGAGATTATACAATTACCCATACCTTAATTTTGAAAGGTATTGATCAGGGAGTTTTTCGAAAGGACCTGGATGCTGATCTGGTAAACAACTATGTTCATGAACTGATGAATATTATTCATAATGAAGCAGTGTTCCCAAAAACTCAGTATTCTGAGAAGGAAATTTTCAAAAATATAATTATGCCCTATTTTATCGGTGTTTGTACAAAAAAAGGACAACAATTAATTGAACAATATTTCGAAGAAGTTAAAGAATAAAAATAAAGATTAAACTAATGGTTAATAATGTGTATATGAATAGGATTAGAGTTTTGGCAGTGATACTGTTTCTGTTTTCGGGAAGCAGTTTTCTTGATGCACAGGAGGTGTTATACCTTAGTCTGGATAGTGCACAGCAATATGCGCTTGAGTATAATAAAACATTAAAAAATGCTGAACTGGCGGTAGACGAAGCTCAAAAACAGGTCTGGCAGACACTGGCAGGCGGGCTTCCCCAGGTTGATGCTACAGTAGATTACTCCAATTTTCTGGGATATTCCATCGAACTTCGGTTTAATGAAAGTATGCCCGCTACAAAAATTGAATCAAAACCTACAAGCAACCTGAATGTTTCATTAGGGCAGCTCATTTTCAGCGGAAGCTACATTGTGGGGCTTCAAACGGCAAAGATTTATAAAAGTCTTTCTGAAAAAAATTATATGAAAACAGGGATGGATATTAAGAAATTGGTAATAAGCTCATACTATAATATTCTTGTTGCTGAAAAACTTAAGGACAGCTATACAAAAAATCTTCAAAATGTATATGATGCACTGGATAAAACACAGGCGATGTACCAGGCAGGAATTCTGGAGGTTACGGATGTCGACCAGTTATCTGTTCAGGTTACTCAGATTGAAAATGCAGTTAAATCGGCAGAACGGCAAATAGAACTTGCATATAACCTGTTACGGCTTCAGCTCGGGGTTGATGGTAATACAAAAATATTACTAACCGAATCATTGGACAAGGTTATGGAAAAGCAGGATTTTAATGCCACCATAGTCCAGCCCTTTAATCTGAATGAAAATATTGATTATCAATTGATGGGTAAACAGGAGGAAATTTCTGAAAAACAGGTAACGCTTGAAAAAATGGGGTATCTGCCCACAATTTCAGGTTTTTATAATTACACCTATAAATTTTTAACCACTAATTTTGATATGACGCCGCCCAACATGGTTGGTCTGAATCTGAGTCTTCCGATATTTTCAAGCGGTATGCGAAAAGCAAAATTAGACCAGGCGAGAATACAGTATGAAACTACATTAAATAATAAATCTTTGCTCGAGGATCAATTGTTAATGGCAGAGAAACAATACCGGTTTAATTTGTCTACGGCCCTCGAGCAATATGAAAGCCAGGAAAAAAATGTGGAAGTTGCCAAACGGGTATACCATAACATTTTTTTAAAATATCAGCAGGGTATGGTTTCCAGTCTCGATCTTACTACTGCAAACAATAATTATCTGCAGGCCGAGAATAACTATATTAATGCATTAATGCAGGTACTCCAGGCACAACTCGAACTGGACAGACTTTTAAACAAAATTTAAATATTGATTTAGAAAAACAAAATAATAAAGAATAATAATATGAAACGGATTTTAATAGTACCCACTTTTTACATAATAGTTTTGATTGTAACTGGTTGTTCATCAAAATCAGAAAGCGGAATTGCTGCTAAAGAAACAGTGTTGCCGGATAGTCTATCGGGAAAAAAGGTTGAAATGGTAAATATTTTAAAATTGGAAAAACAATCCATAGGCCGTACCATTGAACAATCATCTACATTAAAGGCTTTTGAGGAGGTTTATCTGGCTCCTTCATCCCCCGGACGTATAGAGAAAATTTATGTAGAAACCGGCTCAAAGGTTTCTAAAGGCGATGTTCTGGTGCAGATGGACCGTACCCAGTTGCATCAGGCTATAGTGCAACTAAATACAGTGGAAACCGATTTTAAAAGGTTAGACACGCTGAATAAGGTTGGGAGTATTTCAAAACAACAATACGATCAGGTTAAAGCACAATATGAAATAGCGTTGTCCAATGTTGAGTTTTTAAAAGAGAATACACAATTAAGGGCTCCTTTTAGCGGAATTATTTCAGAAAAATATTTCGAAGATGGCGAGTTATATTCAGGAGCTCCCAACACTACTGCTGGAAAAGCGGCCATTTTATATATTGTGCAATTGGACCCCCTAAAAGCAATAGTAAGTATTTCGGAGAATTATTTTCCAATGATTTCTTTAGGTATGACAGCCAGAATTGAAAGTGATATTTACCCGGATAAAACCTTTACGGGAAAAATTTTTCGGATTCATCCTACTGTAAATCCGGCAACACGTTCTTTCCAGGTGGAAATTCAGGTGCCAAATGATTATAAAAATCTTCGTCCGGGAATGTTCTGCCGGGTATCCATTGAAATTAGCGAAGTACAGGCCCTCGTGGTTCCGGCAATTTCCATTTTAAAACTGCAGGGATCAAACGAACGGTATGTTTTTCTTGAAAAAAATGGTATTGCAAAAAGGATTTCGGTTAAGCTGGGCAAACGTTATGATGATCAGGTTGAAATCATTTCAAACGAAATTAAAGAGGGAGACCATTTGATCATAGCAGGCCAGTCAAGACTTTTAGATGGTGTTGAGGTAAAAGTAGTATCAGAATAATTGCATTTCGCGAGATTTAATAATAGGAGAAATAACAATGAGTATTTATAAAAGTGCAGTAAACAAGCCCATCACAACCTTAATGATTTTTGCAGCCATTATAGTTGTGGGTATATATTCTCTGATGCAAATCCCTATAGATTTGTATCCTGAAATGAATCCTCCCTATATTTCGGTAATGACAACCTATCCGGGAGCCAATGCCTCTGATATAGAAACAAATATTACAAAAACCATTGAGGATGCACTCAACACTGTAGACAATCTTAAGGAAATTACCTCGGTTTCGTCCGATAATTTATCTATTGTAAACCTTGAATTCGAATGGGAGGCAAACCTTGATGAGGCCTCGAATGATATTCGCGATGCCGTAGACCGGATTTTCGATTATCTTCCCGAAGGTTGCGACCGGCCCTTTATATTTAAGTTTAACACCAGCATGATGCCTATTGTGTTTTATGCCATTACAGCTGATGAAAGTTACCCGGGGCTGGCCAAAATTATCGAAGAAAAGATTATAAATCCGTTAAACAGGATTAACGGTATCGGGTCAATAAGTATGATTGGAGCGCCTAAACGTATGATATATGTTGACGTAGATCCGCAACGGCTTGATGCGTATAACCTTACTATTGAGCAGATAGGTAATGTGATAACTGCCGAAAACCTGAATATGCCTTCGGGAAATGTAAAGATGGGTAAAATGGATTACCAACTGCGCATTGAAGGGGAATTATCAGAAAGTCGCGAAATAAGTGATATTGTTGTGGGCAACTATGGCGGCAATCCTGTATATATACACGATATTGCACAGGTTCAGGACAGCATTAAAGACTTATCACTTGATGAAAAAATAAACGGTCAATCCGGTATCCGGATGTTTGTAATGAAACAGTCGGGCGCCAACACGGTTAAAATTGCAAAACAGGTGCATAAGAAACTTGCGGTATTGGAAAAAGATCTTCCTCCCGATATTAAAATTCAGCAAATACTCGATACATCAACATTTATCAAAGATTCTGTGAGCAACCTGTCTGAAACCCTTATGTGGGCCCTTATATTTGTGGTTTTGGTGGTATTGTTTTTCCTGGGCAGATGGCGGGCTACATTTATTATTGTCCTCACTATTCCAATATCCCTGATTGTGGCATTTATATACCTGTTTATTACAGACAGTTCCGTAAATGTTATTTCCCTTACCTCATTGTCTATAGCAATTGGGATGGTTGTAGACGATGCAATTGTAGTGCTTGAAAATATTACCAAACATATAGAACGGGGAAGCAGTCCGAGAGAGGCGGCAATTTATGCCACCAACGAGGTTTGGCTTTCAGTCATTGTCACCACCCTGGTAATTGTTGCCGTATTTATGCCGCTTACACTGGTTTCGGGAATGACGGGTGTGTTGTTTAAAGAGCTGGGATGGATTGTAACCATAACTGTTGTAACCTCTACCATGGCTGCAATTTCTCTTACCCCGATGCTGGCATCTAAATTATTACGGCTGAAAGCAAAAACGGAAAACAGGAAAAAGTTCAGTTATGAGAATACCATTGAAAAAATTCTCAACAAGCTGGACGCATTTTATGAAAAAACCATACGGTGGGCCTTACATTGTAAGCGGTATGTTATGATTATCGCCTTAGTTTTATTTATTTCTTCACTATTTTTATTTAAATATGTAGGTACCGATTTTATGCCCGAATCGGATGAAAGCAGAATTATGGCATCTGTTGAACTTCAGACCGGGCTGAGGGTTGAAGAAACAATGAAAGTCACCCGGCAATTAGAACAAATTATTCATGACCGGTATCCTGAAGTTACTATTCTTTCTGCTTCTTCCGGATCTGATGATGAAGGAGGAATTTTTTCATTGTTTAGCCAGACAGGTTCAAATATGATAAACTTAATGATGCGATTAACTTCAATCGAAGAACGCGATCGCAGTGTTTGGGATATTGCCAATGACCTGCGTAAGCAGATGGACCAGTTTGCGGAAATTATAAATTATAATGTTACCACATCCAGCAGCGGTATGGGGGGCACAAGCAATACGGTAGATATTGAAATTTTCGGTTACGATTTTGATATCACCAATAAACTGGCTGCAGAGGTTAAAGGTAAAATTGAAAAAATTGAAGGCGCTCAGGATGTACAGATAAGCAGAAAAGCAGATAAACCGGAACTGCAAATAGTACTGGATAAGGGAAAACTCGCTGAAAATGGTTTGAACAGCGCCATGGTTTCTGCCAATATTCGCAACCGGGTAGATGGATTGACCGCATCCAGGTTCAGAGAGGAGGGTGATGAATATGATATTGTGGTGCGTTTTAAGGAAGAGTTCCGGAATTCAATTTCCGACCTTGAACAAATCACAATTATGACGCCAACCGGTCAGCAAATTAAATTAAAAGAACTGGGAGAAGTGAAAGAGTATTGGGGACCTCCTAATATTGAACGAAAACGAAAAGAACGGGTGGTTACAGTATCTGTAAAACCTGTTGGAGTATCGTTGGGTGAACTTGCCAAAAAAATAAATACAGAATTAGAAAGTATTGATTTTCCTCAGGAAGTTGTAGTTAATGTTGGCGGAGCTTATGAAGATCAGGTAGAATCTTTTATGGACCTGGGGTTACTTTTAATTATAAGCCTGGTTCTGGTTTTTCTGGTTATGGCCTCCCAGTTTGAATCATTTGCCATGCCTTTCATAATTATGTTTTCTATTCCCTTTGCTTTTACCGGGGTAATTTTGGCTTTATTTTTTACAAACACCACTCTTAGCGTAATAGCCGCATTAGGGGCGGTATTGCTTGTGGGTATTGTGGTTAAAAACGGTATTGTGCTTGTGGATTATATTAATCTTATGCGCGACAGGGGTTATGACCTCAACGAAGCTATAGCACTTTCGGGAAAATCGAGGTTACGGCCTGTTTTAATGACAGCTATGACTACAATTCTGGGTATGTTGCCTTTGGCCATGAGTACCGGAGAAGGTTCTGAATTGTGGAGCCCAATGGGAATTACGGTGATCGGCGGACTGGTTTTTTCAACCCTGGTAACCCTGGTTATTGTTCCTGTGGTGTATGCAATTTTTTCGCGAAAAGGTGAACGCGATAAAAAACAAGCTTTGAGAAAACGTTTTGTATTTATGGACAGGTAAAAGGGAGTATTAATTACTGAAAAAAATAAAAGATATGAAAGCAGTATTTATAGTATTTAACCAGGCTAATACCGAAAGGGTGGAATATATGTTAGACCGTCTCGAAATACGGGGATTTACCTGGTGGGAAAATGTAAAGGGACGGGGTTCCGAAACCGGAGAACCCCGGATGGGGACTCACACCTGGCCGGAAATGAATTCAGCTGTAGTAACAATAGTTTCTGACGAAAAAGTTCAGGTTCTATTGGAAAAAATAAAAAAACTTGATGAAGTAAATAAGGAAGTAGGAGTGAAAGCTTTTGTGTGGGAAATATCCCAGATGGTTTAATTAAGGTTAATTATCGGATGTTTCAAGACTTTCCGGATTTAATTATCCGGGGAGTCTTTTTTTTATTAAATAGCTAAAATGTTAATGTAAATTCAGTCTGTTTCCCGGGTTCTGAAATTGCAGTTATTGAACCCCCATGCATTCGCATAATTTCTCTGGCAAGGCTTAAACCAATACCATCTCCATTTTCCTTAGTAGTAAAAAACGGGACAAATATACTATCTAGTGCTTCATGTGAAATACCTATGCCGTTATCGGTAACTTTAATCTTAGGGGTTGAGTTTTCTTTTAAAGCTGTAAGGTGAATTGTTCCTCTCTTTTTGTTTTTTAATGATTCCAGTGAATTTTTAACCAGATTAATCAAAACCTGTTCAAGAAGACGTTGGTCTGCCTCTATGGTGAAATTTTCATTATTCAGTGAATATGTAAAATTGATGCTGTTTTTTTCTAATTCCTTTTTAAATAAATCTTCGAGGGTTGTAAAAACTTTTTTCATAAAAACCGTTGTAATTTTTGGTTCAGGAAGCCTGGTAATTGAACGGTAGCGATCGATAAAACTTATTAATCCCTTGCTGCGCTCCTCAATAATTTCTGCACTCTTTAAGGTATCGTTAATGTTTTTTTCTTCAATTTCAGCGACTAGTTTTGGGGTTTTATTATTTGAAAGATTTCTTCTGATGGCTGTAGTAAGTGTGGTAACCGGGGTGAGTGTATTCATTATTTCATGGGTAATTACCCGTATTAATTTTTTCCACGAGTCCAGTTCTTTAGCTTCTAATTCTTCCCGTATATTTTGAAGCGAGATAATTTTTATATACGAGTTTTCAGTTTTTATTAAACTGGTTTTTATCGAAAGCTGTAAGGTTTTATTTTTAACATTAATTGAATACAATATCGGCTTTCCGGGTTTTAACGTGTCTATCTTTTTGCATAATTCAGGATATGGTTTTTCTAATTCTGATAGATTATGGATTGGATGAATTTGCAGCAGTTCAGAGGCAGCGCGGTTAAATATTTCAATTTTCCCAATCTCATTAATTGCCATCAGGCCAATACCTAAATGCTCAACAAGAATTTTAATCTTTTGCTGTTCTTTTTCTTTTTCTATTCTGCTATCCTGAATTTCTGATATTATTTTTTGAAAACTCTGACTTACTCCCCTAAAATTCTTTTCAATATTTTTTTGAAGAAAAACTACAGATGTATCCTTTTCTTTTAGTGTTATGATAAAATTTGCCAATTGCCTGTTGATTCGATTTACATAATAGATCAAATTTCCGGTTTGTAGAATTAATAATAATCCCAGAAAAAGGGTGGTTGCCGGACGATTAGTTTCAGTAACCACAAGAATAAAAAGAAAACTATTTGCCGAGATTAAAATTATCCTGAAAATTATATTCAGGTAAAATCGATTATAGCCCATATTTTTTTATTTTTGAGTATAGCGTAGTTCTTGAAATATCAAGCATTTTAGCCGTTTTAGCGATATTGCCTTTACATTTTTCCAATGCTTTGATAATCGCAATTTGTTCCAAATCAATTAATCTGTTTGAATCAAAAGCATTGGTAAAGTCACCATAGGGTTCTTTTAAATAAAAATCGTCAGCCTGAAGTTTTTTTGATTCACTCAGTATCACAACTTTTTCGATCGCATGTTTTAATTCACGGATGTTTCCCGGCCAGGAATAATTGATCAGTTTATCATAGCCGCTATTAGTAATGCTTATTCCGGTCTTTTCATATTTACAGGTATAATGGGTAAGAAACCAGTCTGCTAATCCGGGAATATCTTCCTTACGTTCGCGTAATGGGGGAATTTTTATCTGTATGGTGTTCAGTCGATATAAAAGATCTTCACGAAAAAATTTATCTTCTATCATTTGAAACAGATTTTTGTTAGTGGCTGATATTAACCGGATATTAATGGGTATGGGTACGTTTGATCCCAGTCGGTATATTTCCCTGTTTTGTAAAGCAGTAAGCAGTTTAGCCTGGACAGGCAGTGATAAATTGCCAATTTCGTCCAGAAATAATGTACCATCGGTGGCAGTTTCAAATCTTCCCATTCGTTTTTCCCCTGCATCGGTAAATGCCCCTTTTTCGTGACCGAACATTTCGCTTTCAAATAAGGTTTCACTCAAAGAGGCCACATCAACACCCATAAATACTTCTTGTGAACGTTTGGACTTACGGTGAATTTCACGGGCAAAAATTTCTTTACCTGTACCGTTTTCCCCAAGTATCAGCACATTGGCATCTGTAGCCGCAACTTTATCGATAATGGTATAAATTTCCTTCATAACCGGCGATTTACCTGTGAAGACGTTAAATTGCCTGTCGATATCTTTGTTTAATTGATGTTGCCTGTTTTTTAAATTAAAAAGTTCCAGTTTCGATTTTCGCAATTTAAAAGCCGCGCTGAGGGTAGCAAGTAATTTTTCTGTATCCCATGGTTTTGTTATAAAATCTGTCGCTCCTTCTTTTATAGCTTTAACGGCAAGTTCGATATCACCATAGGCAGTAATTAAAATAACTATGGCGAGGGGATCGGTTTTTAAAATTTCTGTAAGCCAGAAAATACCTTCATTGCCGGTATTTACTCCGGCCGAGAAATTCATATCGAGCAGAATAATATCATAACTGGTCGAACGGATTTTTTCAGGAATAAGGTTCGGGTTTTTAATGGTGTCAATTAAACCAAATTCACTTTTTAGCAAAATTTGAAGCGAATCGAGTATTTGTTTGTTATCGTCGATAATTAATATTTTCCCTTTTTCTAATTGCATTTATCTAAAAAGATTGAAATTGCTTACCTATACCTCGCAGGTTTTTAAAACCTGCGAGGTATATCTTATCTTAATCCGGATCTTCTCCAATAATTTTTTCGGATCTTATATTATTCTGATTAGTATAATGAAATTTTATAAAATCTTCCTTATCAATAAACCAATTCAACAATTCGGAACGGTTTAAGTGAGTTGGTTTGTCTGTTAATAGAATGTTATATGATGAATATCGATATTGTTTAAAGTCGTTAATTAATCCATGTTTTTCAGGATTAAAGTGAATATATCTAATCAATTGTTTAAAGTATTCATCTGAATTGACTTCAATTTTTCTGAATCTTTCCTGAAATAATCTCCCTGTC
Source organism: Bacteroidales bacterium (assembly GCA_016934395.1). Taxonomy (GTDB): domain Bacteria; phylum Bacteroidota; class Bacteroidia; order Bacteroidales; family UBA10428; genus JAFGSZ01. Next base: position 114,485 of record JAFGSZ010000013.1, on the reverse strand, counting down.
CTAATATAGCCTTTGTTTATGGCCTTAGTATAAGCATTAAAGAAATTTGAGAATTGTTGAGATAAATATTTTGAAACTTTGCTTACCTCACAGGTTTTCAAAACCTGTGAGGTAATTATAATGTCCTCAATTTTTTTAATCCGAATAAGAAAATGGAAATGGTTGCTCAATAAACAATATACAAATGTGTCGACAATTGGGCATATATATTTTGAATACAAGGATAAAAAGTATACGTAGTTTTTTTCTTCTTTAAATATAGTTTCCGAATTATTTCCCCGATTGTAAATATGATAATATTTTTCTGGCAGAAGAGGTATTGTTGTTTGCATTCGTATGAATTTTATTTATTCTGGTTGTTTAGACCTCGTAGGTTTTTAAAACCTACGAGGTCTAAACAAACTTACAAAATCTGTTCAATATCTAAACGTAGTATGTTCAAAAGTTGAACACTTATTTAGAAATCCCTATATTAAAAACGTCTATTTAGCTTTAATACAATTGATTAAATTTTATGGCATAATATTAGGAAAAGATGAGTCAAATTATAAAAATGCACTAAAATGATTAAAACAGAGGAACTTTTTAAAGTTTTCCGCACAGACGAAGTGGAAACTACAGCCTTGAATAAAGTTAATTTTGAAGTTAAACAGGGAGAATTTGTTGCTGTAATGGGACCATCAGGTTGCGGTAAATCAACACTGCTTAATATTGTGGGACTGCTAGATAATCCTACGAATGGTAAATTCTGGTTTAACGGAAAAGAAGTTTCCAACTACAAGGAAAGACAACGAACAGACTTGAGAAAAGGTAATATTGGTTTTGTTTTTCAGAGTTTTAACCTGATAGATGAATTAAATGTGTACGAAAATGTTGAACTTCCATTATTGTATCTCAGGGTATCATCAAAAGACAGAAAACAGAAAGTAAATAATGTATTGGAACGCATGCAGATTGCCCATCGGAAAAAACATTTTCCGCAACAGCTTTCGGGAGGGCAGCAACAACGTGTGGCAGTAGCCAGGGCAGTAGTGGCCAATCCAAAACTTATACTGGCAGATGAGCCTACTGGTAATCTTGATTCGACCAATGGTGAAGAGGTAATGAGACTTTTAGAACAACTTAATAATGAAGGCACAACCATCGTGATGGTAACCCATTCACCGGGTCATGCTGAAAGGGCACACCGGATTGTGCAGCTCTTTGACGGGCATATTGTGACAGAGAATATAAAAAAGAAAATTTAGAAACCAGGAAAACCAAATATTCGAAATTTAAAAAACTTCGAATTCAATAAGGAAAAGGAAATGCTAAAAAATTATATTAAAATATCAATCCGAGGTATAATCCGCCAACCGGTTTATGCATTTATAAATATTATTGGACTGGCAATCGGAATGGCTTGTTTTTTATTAATTACTCTATGGGTAAAAGATGAATTGAATTTTGATAAATTTCACAAAAATGCTAAGAATATTTACCGGGTAAATATGGAAATAAATACACCCGGGACTAAGTATGATTTGGCATTGACCCCTCCTCCAATGTCTCCGATCATTAAAAACAGTATCCCAGAAATAAATGATGCTACCAGGGTACATTTTAAAAACAAGGTTATTTTAAAACATAATAATTTAACATTTTTTGAAAAAAAAGGAGTATTTGTCGATCCCTCATTTTTTCAGATATTTTCATTCCCTTTTATTTCCGGAGATCAACAACACCCGCTAGCTGATCCTCATAATATCGTTATTTCCCAAAAAATGGCTATTAAATATTTCAAAAAGGAAAACCCTTTAGGGAAAATAATTGAAATAGATGGTGTTCCGTTAATAGTAACAGGTGTATTAAAAGACATCCCACAAAACTCTCATATTCAGTTTGAGTTTGCCTGTTCAATTCTGCTAACAGAAAAAACAGGATCGGATTTAAATAATTGGGGAGATGTATATTTGTATACTTATATTTTGATTAATAAAGATACAAACCCTGAAAAAATTGCAGAAAAAATAAATAATACAGCTAAAAATTTCAGGGAAGAACTTTTTTTACTCCAACCACTTAACTCAATACATACAACATCGGGTATTGAGGCAGAATTCGCTAAAATAACGGATAAAAAATACATTTATATATTTTCATTAGTATCATTTTTAATCCTGCTAATTGCTTGTATTAACTATTTAAACTTAACCAATGCAAAATCTTTTAGAAGAGTTAAAGAATCTACCATAAGAAAATCAGTCGGGGCGAATAAGAGACAGCTGATTATGCAATTTATTTTTGACACCCTGTTTATAGCAATAATCTCGTATTTTTTTGCATTGATTATAGTAGAATTCAGTTTGCCCTATTTTAATCAATTGGCTGATAAAAAAATTGATATTCATTATTTAAATCGGGATAGTCTTTTGTTTTTATTTCTTGTAATCCTGTTTGCGGGAATTATCCCCGGAATAGCACCTGCAATTTCGTATTCATCCATACGTCCGATTTTAAGTAATGAAAATTATTTTTTTCATTTCAAAAAATTGAATTACCGGATATTCCTGGTATTGTTCCAATTTTCACTTTCTATTATTTTAATTATCTGTGCCATATTAATTAATAATCAAATAAATTTTTTAGCAAATAAAAACCTGGGATTTGATAAAGACAATATAATATATATTGACATGGAAGGGGACGTTGGCAAAAACTACAAGGTATTTAAAGATGAATTACTTAAAAATCCTGATATAATTGGCGTTACAGCAAAAAATTCATTACCGAATGAAATAGCAGATAAAACCAATGAAATTAGTTGGGAAGGAAAAACAGCTGATGATGATTTTCTAATTGAAGGGACTGGTGTGGATCCGGATTATATTAAAACCATGAAATTAAATATAATCGAAGGGAGGGATTTTAATAATTCGATTTCAGAAATATTCAATTCGTTTATATTAAATGAAAATGCTATTTCACGAATAGGGTATGAATCCCCTGTTGGAAAAAATATTAATATATGGGGATTTGATGGAACAATAGTCGGCATCTATAAAGACGCTCATTTCAGATCCCTGAAGTATCCATATGAACCGCAGTTATTATTTATAATACCAGATTTTGCAAATAGTGATTATATTTCTAATGGTGTTATTTTAATAAGGTTAGATGAGAATAATCGAAACAGGACTATATCATTTATTGAAAAAACATGGACAAAAATCATTAAAGATGTACCTTTTGAATTTGGATTTCTGGATGAACAATATAATAATTTATATAAAACAGAATATACTGCAAAAAAATTAGTTTCAAATTTTGCTTTTCTGGCAATTGTTATTTCCTGTCTGGGATTATTTGGGCTTACATTATTTAATACTGAAAGGCGTATTAAAGAAATAGGTATTCGCAAAGCCAACGGGGCAGAAACTAAAGAAATCATGCTCATGCTTTCAAAGGATTTTACCAAATGGGTAGTACTGGCCTTTATTATTGCCTGTCCGATAGCATATTTTATCATGCATAAATGGCTTCAGAATTTTGCATACCGGACAAATCTGAACTGGTGGATCTTTGCTTTGGCCGGGCTTTTTGCTATGATAATTGCTTTGTTAACGGTGAGCTGGCAGAGCTGGAGGGCGGCAAGAAGGAATCCGGTGGAAGCATTGAGGTATGAATAAACGACAAAAACTTATATGATAAAAAATTATATAACAACAGCTCTGCGATATTTATCAAGGAATATAACATTTTCCATTATTAATACAATAGGTTTAAGCATTGGGATTGCTGCTTTTATTTTATTGTTTCTGTATGTTTATAATGAACTGACCTATGATAATTTCCATAAAAACAAAAACACTATTTATCGTTTGTGCGAAAACGATATGGAGTTTACCAGGGGCATTGTATTAAATAAGCTGCTGGAAGATTATCCGGAAATTATAAATGGCAGCCGTTATCTCGATTGGTCAACGCATATTATTACTTTTAAGGACAAGGAGTTAATGCAGGAACTGCATTATGTTGATACCGGATTTTTTAGTGTTTTTACGTTTCCATTTATTTATGGAAATCCTGAAAATTCATTAGTTGAAAAAAACAGTGTTGTTATTTCAAAAAAAATTGCCACTATATATTTTGGTAATGAAAATCCCGTAGGAAAGAATCTGGATGTAAATTTTGGTAAACATAGTTTGTTAATAACGGGTGTAATTGACGAAATCCCGGATAATTCATCCATTAAATTTGATATGGTTGTATCTTACGAAACCGGGTTGGAGTTAGATCCATGGTTAGAACAAGTGCATGATTGGTACAATACCTTTTCACAAACTTATATTCAGCTAAGTCCAGGTGTTAACCCAAATGAATTCGAAGAAAAAATCCAAAAAGTAGTAGAAGATTATTTTCTTACAGGTAACGACAGTAAACCCAGACTTAAGCTTTTGCCATTAAAAGAATTACATAATAAAACCGCCGATAATAAATCATTAACCTATATTTTAATCTGTATTGCAATAGGAGTATTGTTAATTGCATCCATAAATTTCATTAACCTTTCTACTGCTGGTTCTATAAAAAGATCAACTGAAGTTGGCCTGCGAAAGATGTATGGTGCGCATAAAAAAAGTCTAATAAAACAGTTTCTGGGTGAATCGTTGATAATAAGTTTCTTAGGTCTCTTTTTATCTGTTGTTTTAACAGAAATATTATTACCTGTTTTTAATAAAATGTTTGAAACCCGCCTGGTTTTGGATTATAAAAATATATTCCTGACGTTTCCTGTTTTAATAGGATTATGGTTATTTACCGGAGTTTTTTCAGGTATAATACCTGCCAGTATAATAACCAGGTTTAAAATTATTCCATCCTTAAAACAAGAAATTACTTCAGGCAAAAAAGCAAAAGTGCTCAGAAGCAGCATGGTGATATTTCAATTATCACTTTCGATAATTTTAATTGTTGGAACAATGCTTATGAAAAAACAAATTCTTTATATGAAGCATCATAATTTAAATTTCGATAAGGAGAATGTTATCGTAGTTGAGCCCAATTCATGGAAATACAAAGACAAAGACGCAGCTGTAAGAAAATTTGAAATAATTGTAAATGAACTGGAACATGATACCCGGATAAAAAGTTATGCTACGTCTGATATAGTTCCGGGAAGGTATATTGAAAATTATAACAACTTCTATCCCGAACACTGGTCTCAGGTTGAATCTGTTAAAATGCGGCAAGGCGGTGTAAGCAAAGATTATTTCAAAACCTATGGGATCAAATTTATTGAAGGAAATCTGTATGATGAAGATTATATTATTGACAGTAATGCCATAGTGATTAATAAAACCGCGCTTAATAAATTGGAAGTAAGTTCAGCTGTTGGTTACAATTTGCATGCAAGTTCAAAAACAGGTTTTACCCATAATATTGCAGGAGTTGTTGACGATTTTTATTATATGGGTTTACATCGACAAATTCAACCTCTGCTTCACTATTTTTTTAAAGACAATGATTTAAAAAATGCACAATATATTTCAATTCGCATAAAGCCCGGAGAGATGACAGGAGTGTTAAATATGCTGAAAGAAAAATGGACCAGTATTGAGCCGGTAAAAGAACTGGATTATTTTTTTGCTGATGATGAAATTGACAAGGACTATAAACAGTTTGAGAAAATAAATTCGCTGGTTAGTTATTTTACACTATTAGCTATAATTATTGCCTGTATGGGATTTATTGCGCTTACATCCTTTATCGGGAAGCAACGCACTAAAGAAATAGGTATTCGTAAATCTAACGGGGCCACAACTTGGCAAATTATGTTCCTGCTTTCAAAAGAATTTACCGGATGGGTGATGATAGCTTATATTATTGCATGTCCGATAGCATGGGTTATTTTAAAAAAATGGTTGCAGAGTTTTGCCTATAGAACAACCATGAGCTGGTGGATATTTGTTTTGGCCGGTATTATTGCCTACGTAATTGCCATGGTAACAGTGAGCTGGCAGAGCTGGAGGGCAGCTAGTAGAAATCCTGTGGAGGCGTTGAGGTATGAGTAACCCCTAAATCTCCTAAAGGGGACTTGTAAATATTGCGTATGAAGAATGATTTGAATAATTCAATGTTTTATGGTGCAAAACCACACATTTTTGAGAAAGCTAAAGAGCTAAGAAATAATATGACAGAAGCAGAAAAATTGTTGTGGGGTAAACTTCAAAAGAATAAGATAATGGGATTACGATTTAAAGCACAACATCCAATAGATATATTTATTGCTGATTTTTATTGTCATAAACTAAAATTAGTAATTGAGGTTGATGGCGGGATTCATAATTTGCCTGAAAATAAAGAATATGAATTGGACGAACTCATGAATTAAATGAATATGGGATAAAGGTGCTTAGGTATTCTAATAACCAAATTAGTGAAGATATAAACACAGTTATTCAAGATATTATTAATGTTTGCAAAAGCTTACAAAACAAGGACGTAAACTGAAGTCCCCTTTAGGAGATTTAGGGGTGAATTAACTGGCTGATTTACAGAGTAGCAAGCAGGACGGTTTAGGCATTGCGGTAGGAATGATAAGAGTTTTCAAAATTTTAATTATCACTATTAAACATTGCATTATGTTTATAAACATACTAAAAACAACAATCAGATATTTATTAAAAAATAAACAATATTTATTTATAAATATACTGGGACTGTCTACTGGTTTAGGTGCATTTATTTTAATGATGCTCTTTGTGAGATATGAAAAAAGCTTTGATTCGTATAATGAAAATTATAAGAATATTTACAGGGTAGAACAAAAACTATTTAAACCCACCTGGAGCGAGTTTAATTCAATTGCTCCTATGCCCTTAGGTCCGATACTTGAATCGAAATACCCTGAAATTAAGCAAACAGTGAGAATTGTGGGATCCAATGTATACCTGGCGAAAGAAAAAAATAATTCGGTTCTTGAAAAGCGATGCTTTTATACTGAAAAATCTTTTTTCAACATTTTTACTGTTGAATTTATACATGGGGATAAAAATGCCTTATCCCAGCCTTTAAGTGTCGTTCTGACTGAGAAGATAGCTAAAAAATATTTTCAGGATGAGAACCCGATGAATAAAACTATTCTGTTAAATAATAAATATAATCTAAACGTTACCGGAGTTATCAAGGATTTGCCTGCAAATAATCATTTTAATTTAGAGCTTCTGATTTCACTCAACTCACGTGAATTTATGTCGGAGATAAATATTTTAAACAATTGGGAATATGGAGCATATACTTATGTTTTAGCAGAGGATAATATTTCAATGGATACTTTTAAAGACAAAATAAAAAATCTTTTAGATGAATATATTAATAACAATAAGGATGAATTATATCTTAAACCATTAAAAGACATCCACTTTTCAATGACAGGAAACGAACTAAGCCAGGGAATACCGAAATCAATTATATTCCTTTATATTGGAGTTGCCTTGTTTACATTGATATTAGCATGTTTAAATTTTATAAACATCACCATTGCACATGCAACAGGAAGGGTAAAAGAAATTGGAATACGAAAGGCCATTGGATCATTAAAAAGACAAATAATATTTCAATTTCTTGCTGAAGCAATAATAATCAGTATTTTATCATTAGCAGTTTCGTGCATACTTGTAGAGTTCTTTCTGCCGGTATTAAATGCCGTAGTTGACAGGGAGTTAAATATTCGTTATTTCCATGATACTTTTTTCCTCTTTATTTTTTGTATTGCCTTATTGATAGGTATTATTTCCGGTTTTTATCCTGCATTTAGGCTGTCTTTCTTTGATTCCGGTTCAATTTTAAAACAAAGGATAGACAATAAAAATTTTAAATCTTCTCCAATAAAAGCTTTGGTTCTTTTTCAATTCATTATCACTGCTGTATTTATAATTGTCACTATAAGTGTTCAGAATCAAATTAAGTTTTTACAGTCAAAAGAATTAGGTTTTGATCAACAGAATATATTGATACAAAAGATTCCTGATAATGAAAATAAAAACTTTTCAAAATTAAATTCATTAAAACAGGAATTATCTGCTTTGCCTGGCATTCAAAATGTTTCTATTTCTCAGACGGTTCCTTTTTCTTGGTCAGATTCAAAAAAGATCAACTGGGAGGGAGCTGAACCTGAAGAAGAAATTAACATGAATTATAATTATGTGGATTTTGATTTTTTGACAACCTATGGAGTAAAAATAATCGAAGGCAGGAATTTTTCAATTGATCACACATCAGACCTAAATAATGCATGTATAGTAAATGAAACAGCTGTAAAAATCATGGGCTGGAAAGATCCTATCGGTAAAACCATTGAAAATGGAAAATTCAGGGTTATAGGGGTAATGCAAAATTTCCATATTTGGTCGGTCTTTGTATCCATTCCGCCTTATGTTTTGTATCTAAATCCTGATTCTGTGAATACTGCCAATTTCTTTTCCATTAAGTTGCTCCAATCGAATAATAAACAGATAATAAATGATTTAACAAAATATTTTATGAGCGTTTATCCGGATGATTATAATGGAGTTGATTGGATAGAAAATAAAATATATGATTGGGATAAAAACAGTTATGATCTTGTAAAACGTATTTTTAATACCTTAAGTTTTTTCACCCTTGTGGCTGTAATTATTGCGATTGTCGGTTTGTATGGGTTTATATCCTATACTCTGAATAGAAAAACAAAAGAAATCGGAATACGAAAAATTCTTGGAGGTACATCCTATTCTATCTTTTTCTTCTTTATCAGGAAATATTTGAATTTACAGATTATTTCGCTGGCGGCTTCGTGGGGGATTTCGTATTTAATTATTGATCAATTGTTAAAAGTATTACCCTATAATTCGCCGATATCTTTTGAAATATTTTTGCTTACTGCTGCAATAATAGTGGTTATAACATTAATAACAATTTCTTTTCGCATTTACAGGGCCTCTATTAGTAATCCGGTAGAAGCGCTCAGGTATGAATAAATTAGTACACCAAATCCATAACGTGTTTATGAAAACGATAAAAATCTCAATTTACATACTGTTAATTACACTATCCGGTAAGGGTATATCTGCTAGTAATTTATCTCCGACAACCGATACAATAAATTATAAGTTTTCATCTTCACAGCTCATGTCAGATTTTAAAATTTTCAGACAGGCACTCGAGAATGAGCATGGAGGAATTTATCGCTATACATCAAAGAAAGAAATGACAATGTTATTTGATAGTGTTCAAACACTAATCAATGATTCAATGAATATTTTCAGTTTTTACAGCATGCTTACAGCATGTGTAGCTAAAATAAACTGCGAACATACGAATGTAACCTTACCAAATATCCTAAATGATATCCTTGATAAGGAAAAGGTATTTCCTGTAATATTATTTAAAAATCAATATGTAACATATGTAGAGCATAATTATAGTAGGAATAAAAACATTATTGAGGGTTCACAAATAAAGGGAATAAACAATAAATCAATTGAAGACATAAATAATACTATATTTCGGCACCTTTCTTCCGATGGCAACATTGCCTCAAGCAAATACAGACGATTATCCGGAATAAATTTTCCTTTATATTATAAAATGTTTGTTAGCGATACCGGCATCTTTAAAGTTGACTATGTAACTCCGGGTGGAACTTGTCAATCAGCAATAGTTTATGCCGATACCTTAAAAAAAATAAAAAAAGAATATGAATTAGATTACGAGAAAAAGATTGACAAAAATATTAGCTTTGAAATGTTGCAATTGTCAGATTCATTGGATGTTGCTTTTTTAAAAATCAAAAGGTTCAGATTGAATGAAGAACATTCGCACATTATTGACAGTGTGTTTAAATATATTTCTGATAATGCAGTAGAAAGAATTATAATTGATATCAGGGATAATAAAGGTGGAGCCGGTGCAAACTATCTTTATTCCTATCTGACAAATCAAAAATTTGTATTTGTTGACTCGGCCATTATCAGAACTAGAAAATTCAATTATGTCAAAAAATATTCCGGTTCATCAAAGTTTATCAAGCTTTTAAACAAAACAACCTGGTTGTTTACAAAAAAAATAAACAGCGAGAAGTATTTGGTTAAGAAAAACTTCATTACTAATAAACTTGGAGCTGACGAGATGGGAATTCAACAACCGTCTTCCATAAATAATTTTACAGGCAAAGTATACTTAATGATTAACGGATTAACCCTGTCAGAAGCAAGTATTTTTTCTGCAGTTGTGCATTATAATAAAAGGGCCATAATAATTGGTGAAGAATCCGGTGGAAGTTATTATGGGCCAACAAGTTCTATTGTCCCAAAAATTGAATTACCCATAACAAAAATTCGATTTACTATTCCGCTTGTTGAAATACATACCCCGGTTTCCGGAATTGAATATGGAAAAGGGACGTTGCCTCATTATGATGTTCAGGAAAATATTGGTGATCGGATAAGTAACACAGATGCAATATTAAACTTTACACTTAAACTCATTGGAAATGAATAATCTTAAAAAGATTTGCATAATTCAGCCTGGTAAAGTACTTCTTATAGGCAGCAAACCGTTAGCCGGTATAAATGCTGAAATATGAATAATCCAGGCTTCGGAATTTTCAATAATTCAGAAGTATTGACATAAATAATGTATTAGAGTTTATTTTTTTCATAACTCTATTGACTAAACAAAATGATACATAACATTATAAAAATAGCCTTCAGAAATTTCCTGAAACACAAAGTATATTTCTTAATTAATATATTAGGTTTATCTGCTGGTTTCACAGCTTTTATAATAATCAGCCTGTTTATTAATTATGAATATAACTGGGATAAACAGAATGAAAATTACGATCGAATTTACAGGATTCAGCGCAGGTTTGTTAAGTCTGGCAATGATATATCTCCACACAATTATGCTATTTTAGCTAAATTGATTGAGGACAAATATCCTGAAATTGAAGAAGTATTGCTTTTTTATGATGATGATATCGGTGAGTTTTTAACTACTTCAAAAATCAAAGACATATTTGTTAAGAAAGGAATTTATTCTGATCAGGCTATTTTTAATATTTTCTCATATCAATTTATAAACGGAGATAAGGAGAATGCCTTAACAGAGCCAAATTCAATAGTAATATCTAAAACTCTTGCAGACAAATTATTTGAAGAAGAGAATGCACTGGGCCAAACAATTATACTTGAAAAAAAATTCAACTTAAAAGTTACAGGAGTTTATAAAGATTTACCAGAGAATTCAAGCATTAGGCCAAATTATATTATATCCTTATCCTCGATAGAAAAAACCAAAAACAGGCCAAATTTTCGTTACAACTGGTGGGGCGATTACAGAGTTTATGTTATGTTAAAAAATGGACAGGATTACAAATTGCTTGATAAAAAAATTGAAAACTTGTTTGAAGATTATCCTAATGTTGAATTTGAACATTTGTATTTGCTTCCACTATCGAGGCATTATTTAACTCCTGATGACCGGAATGATTACCTGATTGCTATTTTTCTCTATGGATTAATCGGAGTATTTATTCTTCTGCTTTCTTCAATTAATTACATTAACCTTTCCACAGCAAATGCTTCTGTAAGGGCAAAAGAAGTAGCCGTTAAAAAATCGCATGGCAGTAATAAATTATTGCTTATTATTCAATTTTTATGCGAATCTGTATTAATATCTTTTTTTGCAGTGTGTTTAGCATTATTTTTTACAGAATCCTTGTTACCGGTTTTCAATAACGTAATTCAAAAGCATTTGGAATTATCTTATATTGAAAATTACAACTTTGTATTAGAAATTATTTTGATTGCTTTAGGCATCGGGGTGTTATCGGGAATTTACCCGGCTTTTTTTATGTCCTCGCAAAAGGCAATAGTTTTATTTAAAGGAAATTTTTTTATAAGAAAAAAGAACAGGTTTAGTGCTAAAAAATTATTAGTTGTCTTTCAATTTTCTATATCCATTTTTTTAATCATCCTTACGTTGACCTTTTCTATGCAAATCAGACATATGATGAATATGGATCTTGGATTTGATAAAGAAAATATTCTTTATACCAAATTCAGGTCAACACGTGAGGACGGGAATTTTGAAAATCTTAAAGCACGGATTCTTAGACATCCTGAAATTATCAGCGCTTCATGTTCAGAGCATATACCTTTTGTAAGTAGTGGTGGTGGAAACATAAACTGGGAAGGAGGGCTGGTGAATGAAACCATCTCCATCCGGGACAATTTAGTTTCTTATGATTTTTTTAAAACCTATAAAATGTCTATTATAATGGGGCGTGATTTTTCAAATGAATTTTCTGCAGATAAGAAAAAAAACTGTATAATAAATGAAACAGCATGGAAAAAGTTTGGATGGGAAAACCCTATTGGAAAACGAATTAACAACAATACATGGAATATTATTGGTGTAGTACAAGACTTCCATTTTAGGAATTTGCATGAAAAAATTGAACCTTATATAGCGTTGCTTCAATCGGAATCTGTATTTGGAGAATGGACTTTTTCCTTTCGGGTGAATCCTGAAAAATTAGAGGAAGCTGAAAAAATATTGAATGAAGAGTTTGAGGCATATTTTCCGAACGATCCGTTTCAATTTCACTTATTATCTGAAGATTTTAAATATGATGATACTTTATTAAAATATGAAATGGTAAATAATACTATCATGTTTTTTACAGTGATAAATATATTACTGGCCATAATCGGGTTATTGGGATTGGTATCTTTTACAACTGAGCGAAGAACAAAGGAGATCGGTATAAGAAAGATTAATGGGAGTTCTGCCTGGAATATTTTTTTAATTCTGACTAAAGAATATCTGGGACTGGTGGTAATTGCGACTTTAATTGTCTGGCCATGCGCATATTATTTATATCAGTTTATGCCCGGAGCAAACCGATACGGATTAAAATTGTGGGAATATATTACTTCTTCGGGTATTGTTTTAATAATAATTTTAATAACCTCTGGTTATCAAACCCTAAAGGCGGCAAGGAGAAATCCGGTAGAGGCATTAAGGTATGAATAATTAAGAGAAGTCTTCCGAAGTTTTTGAAATTTTGGAAGACTTGTAGTTAAGTAAATTAAAAAATCAGCATAAAAATAGTATTTCCCGGTTGTGATTGGACGCCAATTGTTCCATTATGCAACCTCATAATTTGCCTGGCAAGACTTAATCCAATTCCCGATCCGTTTTCCTTTGTTGTGTAAAATGGTATAAAAATATCATCGATTATTTCCTTAGGTATGCCAGGGCCGTTATCCCACACTTGTAAAACCGTTCTTTCTTTATTATCCGTTTGGGCTTTAAGTTTTATATTACCACTCTTTATTTGTTGAAGCGATTCAACAGAGTTATGGATAAGATTCACCAATAATTGTGTTATTTGATTGAAATCTGCTTCTAAATCAAGATTTTCCGGACTTATTTCAGTGTTAATACTTATTTTTTTCAGTTTTAACTCATCATTCATTAAAGTGATTAAGTTGGCAAATAATTCTTTTATTTTCAGAATTTTTAGTTCTGGTTTAGGAAGAGAAGTAATCGATCGATAATTATCAATAAATTTTGTTAAGCCTATTCCGGTTTCTTCGATTGTATATAATCCGTTTAACGTTTTATTTATTGTTGTTTGATTTATTTCGTTTGCTGAAATGATAGTATTATCACTTTTTTTGAAATAGGTAATTAATGTTTTTGTTAATGATATTACCGGGCTTAATGAATTCATAATCTCGTGGTTTAGAATACGTATTAGCTTCTGCCACGATTCAAGTTCTTTCCTTTCAAGTTCATATTTTATATTTTGAAATGAAACAAGTTTTACTACCTGGGATTCAAATTTATAAACACTGGCTTTAATAGATAAATCAAAGTGACTGTCATTAAAAGTAGTCTTTAATACTTTATTTTCTCCGGGTTTAATTGACAGGATAGTTTTTAGAAAATCTTTATTATTTTTTCCAATATCATCAATGGTATTTATTTTAAGCATTCCTGTAATTTTTAATGCTGCATTATTAAAAAGTTCGATACCACCTTCATGGTTAAAAGCTAATAATGCAACATCCAAATGATCAATTAAATTTTTAAGGTACATACCCTTTTTTTCATTTTCAGTCTTAATTTGCTGAATTATTTTATTCACACCATTTAAACCATTTTGTAATTCCACATATGATTTATTTGGTGCTAAAGTGGGGTAAAGCAGCGTAGAATCATTATTTTGTATGGCACTAAAAAATAACGTTAAATCGCGGTTTATTCGGTTCAGATATTTTACAAGTAATGTGCTTTGTAATATAAGTAGAAATGCAATTCCGGCAGTGGTATAATAATATTCTTCGTGTAGTTTCTGCAACATGGTAGCAAAAGCATAACATGTAATTATAATAAGAATAACACGAATAGTAATATGGATAAAGTATCTTTTTAAAATCATATGAGCAGGTATATAGAAGTAACAATTATTTAGAATTCGAATGTCTTTAATCTCTTAGTATAATTTATATTTTCCCATTTTATTGTACAATGTTTGTCTGGCCAATCCTAATTCTTTGGCAGCTTTTACTACATTTCCCCTATTATTATCCAATGCGTTAATAATGGCTTGTTTTTCCAGTTCGACAAATGAAATGGGTTTTGGTGAAGTTAAATCCTTTTTTGATTGCGAAGACAATAAGAAATCTTCTGGCCTAATAATATCAGACTCCGTTAAAATTACTGCCTTTTCTACAGCATGCCTTAATTCCCTGATATTACCAGGCCAATGATATTTTATTAGTTTATTAATGGTTTTAGCATTAAATTTTAACAATGGTTTCTGATACTTTGTCGCATACTCCTTTAAAAAATGTCCGGCTAATTCAACTATATCCTCTCTTCTTTCTCTGAGTGGAGGAATAGTAATCTCAATAGTATTTATCCGGTAGTACAAATCTTCCCTGAAAAGGTCATTAATTACCCAATTTTTCAAATCTTTATTTGTAGCGCAAATAAGCCGTATATCAATTGGTATTGATTTGGACGCACCAACCTTATAAATTTCCCTGTTGTTTAAAGCTGTAAGCAATTTAGCCTGCATAGAAAGGGAAAGATTACCTATTTCATCCAGGAAAAGAGTTCCGCCGGAGGCTATTTCGAACCTGCCTGCCCTTTCGTTTTTAGCATCGGTATAAGCCCCTTTTACATGGCCAAACATTTCGCTTTCGAATATTGTTTCGGCAATGGCGCCCATATCAACAGTAATTAAAAGTTCTTTTGACCTTTTTGATTGGCGGTGGATTTCGCGAGCAACTAATTCTTTTCCCGTGCCGTTTTCGCCCAGGATCAAAACATTTGCATCCGTTTTAGCAAATTTTTTAACCTCATTTAAAATTTTAAGAAAACCGGGCGAATTACCTATTAATTGGTTAAACGGCTTATCAATTTCATTTACAAGATGCGATTGTTTTTCCTGGTAATTTCTAATCTCAATTTTCGACTTCCTTAACTTGTAGGCAGATTGAAGTGTGGCTATGAGTTTTTCATTATCCCATGGTTTTATCACAAAATCAGTAGCACCTTCTTTCATGGCCCGAACGGCAAGTTCCACATCACCATAAGCGGTTATCATCACTACTACTGCTAAGGGATCAATCTTCAGGATTCTGTTAAGCCAGAAGATACCTTCATTACCTGTATTTATACCTGCCGAGAAATTCATATCCAATAAAATGATATCATAATTCTCTTCTTTAACCAAACCGGGAATCAAATTAGGATTGGTGATCGCTTTTACATCATCGAATTCTGATTCCAGTAATTGAGTCAGTGCTTTTAAAACCGGCTTGTGATCATCTGCAAGTAACAGTTTTGTTCCCATGGTTTATCGTAAAAACAAATAAATATTTTTAAGAAGCTTTAGAAGTCTTATATTTAAAAAATGTACAAAAATTAGAATTCAAATGTACATATTTTAGACAATAATACAATTGTATTTATATTCACAAACCCCCAACTATTTAATTTTCATAAAGAAATCATTTTAGGAACAAGGATTGCTTAAAATGTAAGTAGTTTTAATATTCTTAACCTCTAGTCATGATAAAAACAGATAATTTAATCAAAGTTTTCAAAACAGATGATGTTGAAACAACTGCTTTAAACAAAGTGAAATTTGAAGTTGATAAGGGTGAATTTGTGGCTGTAATGGGACCTTCCGGTTGCGGTAAATCTACATTATTAAATATTATTGGTTTGTTGGATAATCCTACCGACGGAAAGTATTATTTTCTTAACAAAGAAGTCTCTAAGTTTAAAGAAAGGCAACGAACAGAGCTTCGCAAAGGAAACATTGGATTTATCTTTCAAAGTTTTAACCTGATAGACGAATTAACAGTGTATGAAAATGTAGAATTACCACTTTTGTATCTGAAAATGAAATCTTCAGAAAGAAAAATGAAAGTGAACACAGTGCTGGAGAGGATGCAAATATCTCATCGCAGAAAACACTTTCCCCAGCAATTATCCGGCGGACAACAACAACGTGTGGCTGTTGCCAGGGCAGTGGTTGCCAATCCAAAGTTGATACTGGCCGACGAACCTACAGGTAATCTCGACTCGGCAAACGGTGACGAAGTAATGAAACTTCTTGAAGATTTGAATACTGAAGGTACAACAATAGTAATGGTAACCCATTCACCTTCACATGCCGAACGGGCACACCGAATAGTACAATTATTCGATGGATATGTTGTGACTGAGAATATTAAGAAAAGAATTTAAAATCCTGATATCTAAAGTTTCAAAATCTTAGAATGTCTATAAAAAATCAACATGTTAAAAAAGTATTTTAAAATACCATTCAGAAATCTGTTCCATCAACCTGTTTATTCAATAATAAATATTCTTGGATTGTCTGTTGGTCTGGGATGTTTTATAATTATTATGCTTTGGGTAAAATATGAACTGAGCTACGACAGGTTTCACGAAAATTCGGATCGTCTATATCGGGTAGCATTTACTAACGAAACTAAAGAGTATCATGGGTATTGGCAAGCAGGTAAACTTGCCGGTTATCTGAAAGAAAATTTCCCGGAAATTATACATTCTACGAATTTTAATGAAACGCAATGGAAAGTTGCATATGAAAAAAAAGGATTTTTCTGTATTGGCAGTTTTGTTGATACATTGTTTTTTGAAATGTTTACTTTTCCATTTCTTCATGGCAATCCGGAAACATCCTTAAAGCAACCCAATTCCATAATAATTACTAAATCCTTGTCTTTAAAATTATTTGGAGATGGAAATTCTATAGATAAACCTGTAAAATTAAACGATGGGTCAATTTTTACTGTCACCGGAGTTATTGAAGATGTTCCGGAAAATTCCCATATAAAATTTGATTTTCTGTTGCCTTACATTAACGCAATAGACTGGATGGATAATTGGGATTCAAAAAGGACCAATACTTATGTAATGCTACAGGACAAAAATATGTTTGAAGAAGTAAACAAAAAGATTAGCGGAGTTATGAACTTATTTCAACCGGCATGGGGAAATGTACTGTATTTAATCCCTGTTACAAGAAGCCATTTATATTCCTTGCGTGGCCGCAGTCTTATTACATATGTACTGATATTTTCTGCAATGGCATTTATAATTGTTTTACTTGCCTGCGTTAATTTTATGAATCTTTCTACCTCCCGCTCCGAACTTCGGCAAAAAGAAATTTTTATAAAAAAAATAAATGGATCAAAACGATGGCAGATAGCAGGGCAATTTTTAGCAGAATCTATTTTATCGGCTTTTATAGCATTTATTATAGCAATGATTTTAGTGGAACTAATTCTTCCTTCTGTTAATAATCTATTGCATACAAGTCTCGATATAAATTATAACGTTCCGGTTACCGTTTCCCTTTTACTTATTACATTAATAACAGGACTTATAGCCGGAAGTTATCCCGCAATCTACCTTTCTTCAATTATGCCAAACAGAATAATTAAAGGGAGAGTCCAAACCTCAACTAACAGAAAATGGAAATTAAGAAATATCCTGGTTGTTTTACAATTTACAATTTCGGTATTTTTTATAATCTGTATGCTGCTGATAATAAGTCAGCTGAAATATATTAAATCAAAAGATTTAGGCTATAATCAAAAGAATGTTGTAAAAATAAGTTCCCTGGGAAAGTTAAATGCAAAGGCAAAAGAATTAAAGGCCGAATTACTTAAAAATCCCAATATTGAAAATATTGCTGTCTCATCAAATGAGTTGACCAGTTGGGGAAATTCCGGCCCAATTGAATGGGAAGGAAGAAATCAGGATGAATTAATAGAAATAGGATACAATTGGGTTGATTACGACTTTTTAAAAACGTTTGATTTTAAAATGAGGGAAGGCCGCTTTTTTTCAGAAGATTACATAACAGACATTTCCAACGCATTTATTTTGAATGAAAAGGCAGTATCTTATTTGCACCTTGAAAATCCGGTTGGCATGAAGGTAAAATCATGGTTTGGTGTGGAAGGAACAATAATAGGGATTATTAAAGATTTTCATTCAACATCATTACATGAAGAAATAGTCCCCTTTGCTTTATTATTGACTGAAAGAGCAAATTTTATGTTCATTAGAATTAAGCCACATGATATTTCAAATACATTAATGTATATCGAAAATAATATAAAACAAATCGTACCGGATGATCCCTTTGAATATCAATTCTTAGAAGACCAGATTGATAATTTATACCTAACAGAAGCCTTAACTGGTAAACTGGCAATGATTATTACGTTATTAGCCATTTTTATTTCATGCCTGGGATTATTTGGATTGGTATTATCATCAGTTGAACACCGCACCAAGGAAATAGGTATTCGAAAATCAATTGGGGCGGAAACCAGAGAAATAATGCTGATGCTTACCAGGGATTTTACATTTTATGTGGTTATATCATTTATTATAGCATGCCCGATAGCATTTTATGCCATGAATAAATGGCTTCAAAACTTTGCTTATAAAACTACAATCAAGTGGTGGGTATTTTTACTGGCAGGTCTAATAACTTATGTTATTGCTATACTAACTGTGAGCTGGCAGAGTTGGAAAGCAGCAAGTAGAAATCCTGTTGAAGCACTTAGGTATGAATAGAATTAATATTTCCGATGGTTCATACGCTTCGGATGTTTTAAATAAAATATAAAAAATATGCTGAAGAATTACTTTAAAATAGCACTACGAAACATTAAAAGATTTCCGGTTTATTCATTATTAAATATTACCGGTTTGGCTATTGGCATGACATGCACTTTTTTAATTCTGTTGTGGGTGTTGGATGAAATTAGTTATGATAAGTTTCATAAAAATGCAAATGAACTTTACAGAGTGTTGGAAAACCAATATTATGGTGGCGGGGAGATTTTTCCTGTGGTGGTAACCCCTAACCCATTAGCTCCGGCACTTAAAGAAGAATTTCCGGAAATAATAAGGTCTTCGCGATTTACTGATAATTATTGGCTGGTGCAAAAAGGTGATGAGTTTATAAACGAAAAGTTTGCTGCTGTCGATCAGGATTTTTTAGAAATGTTTACAGTTCAATTTTTGGCCGGTGATATAACCAACGCTTTAAAGGAACCTCATTCTGTGGTTATAACAGAAGATATGGCAAAAAAATATTTCGATGAGGAAAATCCGATAGGCAAAACAATGAAAATTAATAAAAATTTTATTTTCACAGTAACAGGAGTTATAAAAGAATACCCAAATAACAGCCACCTACAGTTCAATTTATTAGTGCCCTTTAAATATTTGAAAGAAACAGGAACCGATCTGGATAATTGGGGCAACAATTCTATTTATACATATGTTGAGCTTCAAAAAGATGTGGATCACAAAATTTTAAATGAGAAAATAACAGGGTTTATTAAAAAATATAATGAAGGTTCTACAACTGAAATTTTTATTCAAAATATAAAAAAAGTCCATTTACATTCTTCTGGTAAATTTACTGCTGATATTGATGGGCATGGGGATATTGCTAACGTTAGAATTTTTGGGATAGTTGCGATATTCATTTTATTAATTGCGTGTATAAATTTTATGAACCTTTCTACTGCACAATCAGCCAGAAGGGCAAAAGAAATTGGAATGCGCAAAGTGTCCGGGGCTAATAAAGGAAAAGTAATAGTACAATTTTTTGGTGAATCAATACTTATTGCATTTGTTGCCCATGTTATAGCTATGATCTTTGTTGAGTTATTATTACCAGGTTTTAATAATCTTTCGGGAAAACAACTAGATGTAAACTATAACAGTTACAAATTATATTTAGGTTTAATTTCAATTATAATTTTTACAGGTTTATTAGCCGGTAGTTATCCGGCATTATTTTTATCCTCCTTTAAACCATTAAATGTTATAAAAGGGGTAATCAGTAGAAATCCTGGAAATAGTAGTTTACGCCGGATACTGGTTATTCTTCAATTTTCACTATCTATTTTTCTTATCATCTGTACATTAATTATTAGTAGTCAACTTAATTATATACAAAATAGAAAACTGGGTTTAAACAAAGAAAACATAAGTTATTTTAGGTTCGGGGAAGATATTAGGCAAAAAAGAACAACTGTAAAAGATGAACTTGTTAAAAATCCAAATATAATTAGTGCATCGGTATCAAATCAAATTCCAACGTCAATATTAAATTCTTCAGACGGTTTAAGTTGGGAAGGAAAAAGTCCGGATGAAGATATATTGTTTCATATGGTTAGTGTAGATGAAGATTATGCGAATACTTTTAAACTTGAACTTCACGAAGGTCGGTTTTTTTCAAAGGATTTTCCATCTGATTCACTTTCGGTAGTTATTAATGAAAAGGCCTTAGATATTATGGGCATTGAAGATCCAATTGGTAAAACCTTGTCACTTTGGAGGTATAATTTAAAATTAATTGGTGTTGTAAAAAATTTTCATTTTAAGTCGATACGTACTAAAATTGAGCCGCTGATAATGTTTATGAATCAAGATTCATATAATATTTATTTTATGCGCATGAATCCAGATAATATAATCTCAACAGTCGAATACATTGAAAAGATATTTAAAAAGTTTGATCCTGCTTCACCTTTTCATATTAATTTTCTCGATAAAGACTACGATAATCTTTATCGGTCTGAAAAGCAGATGAGTAAAATATTTAATTACTTTTCTTTACTTGCAATTTTTATTTCATGTCTTGGCCTTATTGGATTATCATCGTTTATGGTAGAGCGCCGCACAAAAGAAATTGGAATAAGAAAAACAAACGGTGCAAGGACTATTGAAATTTTTACCCTGCTATCAAAGGAATTTGTTTTATGGGTACTTATATCGTTTTTAATAGCCGCCCCTGTTGCCTGGTACGTAATGGATAAATGGCTTCAGGGCTTTGCATATCATACAAATTTAAATTGGTGGATTTTTATTCTTGCCGGTTTATTATGTTTAATTATTGCCATACTTACAATAAGTTGGCAAAGTTACTGGGCAGCAAGGAAAAATCCGGTAGAGGCGCTACGGTATGAATAATCGGAGAGAAGACTTCGGATGTCTCTAGAACCTCAGCGTAAAAGTTGTCTCTTCGTCTGGTTTCGAATGTACCCGAATGGATCCTTTATGCAAACGCATAATTTGCCTGGCAAGGTTTAATCCAATACCACTGCCTCCGGGTTTTGTTGTAAAAAACGGGATAAATATTTTATCCAGATGGTCTTCTGGTATGCCCGGACCATTATCTGTAACTTCAATTAATGGCTGGTTATTTATGGCCGAATACGCTTTTATAAGAATTGTATTATCAGATTTTTTGTCGCTAAGCTCAAAAGATTGTACCGCATTTTTAATCAGGTTCAGTAAAATTTGTTCAATCATATTTTTATCTGCGATTAGCTTTAAATTCTTAGGTATAATCTCGATGGTACAATTTATATTATTAGCACTGAAATCGGCAGACATTAGGTGTAAAATATTTTCGCATAATGAATGTACTTCAAATTCATTATATTCAATCTTGGGTATCAGGGTAAGACTCCTGAACTTTTCAACAAAATCAAGCATTCCATCACTACGTTCTTCAATAATATTTAATCCGCGTACGGTATCGTCAACTATTTCCTGGTTTATTTCGGCAATCGCTTTGGTCGATTTTTCATTGTTTGTAATAAGGAATTCTTTTATTGTTTTTATTGTAGATGTTATCGGCCCTATTGAATTCATAATCTCGTGAGTGAGTACCCGTATGAGTTTTTGCCAGGAGTCTAATTCTTTATCTTCGAGTTCGGCTTTGATATCCTGCAGGGAAATTAATTTTAGTGTTTTATCAAGAAATTTATATTCACTGGTTTTTACCGCTATTTGCTGAAGATCGTCTCCTGTCTTTAGTTTTATTAATTTGTTCTGGTTTGGACTTAATCTTAAAAGTTCATGGGCAAATCCTTCCTGGATTTCGTTCAGCTGTTCAATTTTCTGAAGCCTGGGAATTCTTAAAATGTTTTTTGCTGCCTGGTTATAAAGTTCTACTTCTCCTCTCTGGTTTATTGTAATCAATCCTGTATTAATATGTTCTGTAACTACTTTAAAAAACTGGTGCTGGCGATAATTTTCAATTTTAGCCTGCTGCATTTTTTCATTGATATAATCAAGTCGCTCATAGAGTTTTTCAAAAGACTTTGCCGGTGATCGCCTCTTAAATACCAGTGTTGTATCATCATTTTCTATGGCCATAAAAAAATTTGCCAGGTCATTGTTTAATCTGTTCAAATATTTAATAAGCAACCAGATTTGTATACATAAAAAGAGGACCAGATTGGCTGTAACCAAAAGATCGTGATAGATCAAATACAAAAATACGATAACAAAGCAGGTCAGGGAAATAAGTATTACCCTGATTATAACCTGTACATAAAGTTTATTGTAAACCATATTTTTCAATTTTTCTGTAAAGAGTTTGACGACCAACCTTCAGCACTTTTGCGGCCTCACTGATATTCCATTTTTTTTCTTCGAGAGTAGTTTGAATAATGAGTTTTTCGCCTTCTTCAAGGCTTAGTGGTTGCTGAATCCTGTTGTTCAAAGACAGGCTTCCTGATAGCTGGAAATCTTCGGGAAGCAGTGTGTCGGAATCACTTAAAATTACTGCTTTTTCAATGGTATGCCGAAGCTCCCTGATATTTCCCGGCCAGTAATAGTTCTTCAGTTTGTCCAGGGTTTTTACTGTAAATTTCAGGTTGTTCCGATTATACCTTGTTGCATATTGACGGAGGTAATACTCAGCCAGCAGAATAATATCATCTTCTCGTTCACGCAAAGGAGGAATCTCGATTTGAATCGTATTTAAACGATAGTATAAATCTTCACGAAAAAGATTTTCTTTTACCATCGATGGCAGATCTTTATTGGTGGCCGAAATTAATCGTATATCCACGGGAATTTCTTTATTGGTGCCAAGCGGTGTAATTTTTCTTTGCTCTAAAGCGCTTAAGAGTTTTGCCTGCAGAGAGAACCCCAGATTTCCAATTTCATCAAGAAAAAGAGAACCTCCTGAAGCGCTTTCAAATCTGCCGATACGGTCTTCTTTTGCATCGGTGTAGGCACCTTTTATATGGCCAAACAGTTCACTTTCAAAAAGAGTCTCGCTAAGGGCTCCCAAATCAACTGCGACAAAATCTTTGTCCCTGCGTTTTGATAATCTATGGATTTCACGTGCCACAAGTTCTTTGCCTGTACCATTTTCTCCAAGCAGTAAAACATTGGCATCTGTATTGGCTACCTTTTTAATAGTCCTGAGCAAATGCTTCATTGCCGGCGATTCACCTATAATATGCTGAAAATTGCGGTTAAGATCCTCAGTATATTGTTTTTGTTTTAACTGGAGTTTTCTTACCTGTTTTCTCGAAGACCGGAGTTGGAATGCAGCTTGTAAGGTAACCAGCATTTTTTTATTGTCCCAGGGTTTTGTGATAAAATCTGTAGCTCCTTCTTTTATCGCTTTTACTGCAAGTTCAATATCACCATATGCTGTCATCAAAATCACAACCAGTGAAGGATCTTGTTTTAAAATTTTTCGTAACCAGAATAATCCTTCATTCCCGGTGTTAATCCCGGCCGCAAAATTCATATCAAGCAATATAACATCAATGTTATCTTGTTCTAATACAGATAATAAAGAATTAGGGGATTTAAGGGTGATTACTTTTTCAATGTGATGTTTAAGATAGAGTTCCAACGAGTTCAGCACACTGGTATTGTCATCTATAATGAGTAAAGATCCTGTATTTGGGTTCATAATACAATTTTTATAGAGTCTTCTTCTGAAATTATTTGGACTTATATAGATTGTAAATGTATTCAAATTGTTCCATATCGACACAGGGTTTGTATGAAAATGGTACATATTTTATTTAATTATCTGTATTCATATTTCATAAGTAATTAATAACCAAAACAGAAGATCAAATGGCATACAAATTGAATATTTAATTCGAAAAAAATGCTATTATGATAAAAACTGAAATTTTACAAAAAGTCTTTCGAACCGATGAGGTAGAAACTACTGCCTTAAACCGCATAAACCTCGAAGTGAATAAGGGCGAATTTCTTGCTATAATGGGACCATCGGGATGTGGTAAATCCACCTTGTTGAATATTCTGGGATTACTTGATAACCCAACTCAGGGAAAATATTACTTTAACGGTTATGAAGTTTCTTCTTATAAAGAACGCCAGCGCACGAACCTGCGAAAAGGAAATATCGGATTTGTTTTCCAGAGTTTTAATTTAATTGATGAGCTTACCGTTTTTGAAAATGTGGAATTGCCCTTACTTTATCTAAAAATAAAAGGGGCAGAACGAAAAAAAATGGTGGCTAAAATTCTGGAACGAATGCAAATTGCCCACCGCCGGAAACACTTTCCGCAACAACTTTCCGGGGGCCAACAGCAGAGAGTGGCAATTGCCCGTGCAGTAGTGGCAAATCCGGCATTAATTCTGGCTGATGAACCAACAGGTAACCTCGACTCGGCAAACGGGGATGAGGTAATGAAATTAATTGAGGAATTAAATTATGATGGCACTACCATTATAATGGTTACCCACTCACCAAGCTATGCAGACCGGGCAAACAAAATCGTTCATTTGTTCGACGGACAGATAGTAACTGAAAATATTAAGCGATAAAATCAAAAATTAATAAAAAAGATCTTTATTATATCAATCAAGTTATGATACTTACAACCTTTAAACTGGCATTCAGGAACCTGTCTAAAAACAGGGTTCAGGCGCTTATAAGCATTTTTGGGCTAACCATAGGATTTACCGCATTTATTCTGATATCGCTTTATCTTAATTATGAATATTCGTGGGATAAACAAAATACAAATTACGACAGGATATACCGGGTGCAGCAACGGGTTAATTTATCGACGGGTGAAGAATTCTGGAATCAAACCCAGGCTGCTTTACCAAAATATCTTCGGGAAAATTATCCTGAAGTTGAAAATTCGGTATTAGTCCGTGAGGCCTGGGGCGAATTTTTATCCTCTTCAAAAGTACAGACCTTTTTTGAGAGCGAGGGTTATTATGCGGAACAAAATCTCTTTGATATCTTTTCGTACAACTTTATTGCAGGTGATAAAACTACAGCACTTACTGAACCTTATTCAATTATTTTATCTGATAAATTAGCCGATAAGCTATTCCCAAACGAAAATGCGTTGGGGCAAAATGTTTGGCTGGAAAAAAAATATAACCTGAAAGTTACCGGTATATTTAAAGTACTCCCCTTTAATTCATCCATACGCCCATCATATATTATTCCTGTTGAGTTATTTGAGAAAACCAACAACTGGAAAGATTTTCTGAATAACTGGACGGCTACTTCATTTAAGACCTATGTTTTATTAAAAGAAAATGCAGATAAAAATGTATTTGAAAATAAAATCACCAATCTTCTTGATGAATATGAGGCCTTAAAACAGCAACATAAACTTTATCTTTTACCGCTAAAAGATGTATTTCTCAGGCCATCTAAACAAAATGATTATATGGTAGCAATATTTCTTTATGGCCTTATCGGTATATTTATTTTACTATTGGCATCAATAAATTTTGTGAATCTCACTACAGCAAATTCTTCCACCCGGGCCAAAGAAATTGGAGTTAAAAAAATAAACGGCAGTACACGGCAGGCCTTAATCGGACAATTTCTTGGAGAATCTGTAATTATCTCTCTATTAGCGGTAAATTTTGCTTTTGTAGCGGCAAAAATATTTTTGCCGGTTTTTAGTCAAATTACGAATCGTGAACTTGAATTTAATTATCAGGACCATATTGTATTTATACTGGTTTTACTCGGCATTTCGATTATGGTTGGAATACTGTCTGGTTTGTATCCTGCTTTTTTTCTTTCTTCATTAAAAACTGTTAATGTGCTGAAAGCCGACTTTTTTAAAAGTCAAAAAGGTAAGGTCGGCTTAAAAAAAGTATTGGTAACCTTCCAGTTTTTTATTTCGGTTTTTCTTATCATATCCACATTGATTGTAATTAACCAGATTAATTATATGATGAATAAAGACCGTGGATTTAACATTCATAATATTGTTTATGCCCAGTTCAGATCAGAAAAAGAAAATGGGAATATTCAGGAAATACGTAATCGTTTGCTAACGCAACCTGATATAAAAAATGTTACCATATCGCTAACCATACCCTTTCGGGGAAGCGAAGGAAGGAGCATAAACTGGGAAGGTTCCGGGGAGGATCAGATAAATTCGCGGTTTAACCGGGTAGATGAAAAGTTTTTAGAAACATTTGAAATGGAACTGGTGTTGGGCAGAAATTTTCATACGGATTATCAGGGCGAAATTAAGGAATGTATAATAAACGAAACTGCATTAAAAATATTTGGATGGACAGACCCTATAGGGAAAAAATTGTGGGATAACCGATATCAGGTAATAGGTGTTGTTAAAGATTTCCATTATGAAAATATGCACGATAAAATTGAACCGTATATATTTGTTGCTCATTCAGGAAATGTCTATGGAGAAAACATATATAGTATTCGTGTGAATTCGGATAATCTTTTACTGACCAGGCGAAAAATCACTGAACTTTTTGAAGAAATATTTCCTGATGATGCTTTTGAATTTTGGTTTTTGGAAGACCGGCTATATGACAATTTTGCCTACCAGGTATGGGATGGTGTGGATAAAACTTTCCGTTTTTTTACCGTGCTGGCAATTTTAATATCAATGATTGGCCTGTTTGGATTGATATCGTATTCTGCCAAAAGACGAACCAAAGAAATGGGTATACGGAAAGTTATGGGTTCATCAATAGGGCAGGTATACCTGATGTTTATCAGAGAATTTATTCCATTATTGGTATTTGCTATTAGCCTGGGTTCAATTTCGGCTGTATATTTTTATAAATTTTTGCCCGGGAGTTATAAATGCCCGCTTCAAATCCGGGAATTTGTTTACGCTTCAGTATTAGCACTATTCATTGCTATATTGACCATTAGTTACCAGTCCTTACAGGTTGCCTTATCAAATCCTGTAAAATCGCTGAGATATGAATAATGTATTATTTAAATAGTTGAAATATTCAAAAAACCATAAAAAATGATTCTTAACTATATAAGAACAGCCTGGCGAAATCTTATAAAAAACAGAGTAATCTCGTTAATTAATATTCTTGGATTAACGCTTGGCCTGGCTTCTGCTGTGCTGGCCATTTTGTATGCTCATCATGAATTAACTTTTGAAAATTCGCACGATAAGGCAAACAGGATATTCAGAGTATATACATCCGGTGATTTTGGTGAAATACAACAAACGCCTAATACTTCAGGACCTGTGGGGCAGGATTTAAAAAATTTAATTCCGGAAATTGAAAATTTTTCAATATCACGTGGCTTGTCCGGAACAGTGAGAGTAGGTGAAAATTTATTTAATGAAGATGATATCCTTGTTGCAGATTCGGCTCTTTTTGAAATTTTTACGATTCCATTTGTTTTAGGAGGACCGGCTGCTGATCCAATGACTGTAGTTATTTCCGAATCGGCTGCCGTGCGCTATTTTGGCAAAAAAAACCCCGTTGGAAAATTAATTACCATGAACACCTTTGGGGAGAAACTAGCCTTTATGGTTACCGGTGTTTTTAAGGATTTTCCTTCAAATACACATATACAAAACGAATTTATTATTCCCTTCTCATTTGCCGACCGGATACCGCATTGGAATTATAATGAATATGGTGGAACCAGTTACAATCTTTATGTTTTGGCATATCCCGGAAAAGATTATAAAAAAATTAACAACAAAATTTTAGCGCTTTACAAATTGCCTATTGATATAGACAATGCCACTGTTTTTTTAATGCCTATTAAGGACATTCACTTACGTGGGACATATGAAAATAACAGAGGAAAACTTTTCGGATTTCTTATCGGAGGGCTTTTTGTTCTGATTACATCATGCTTTAATTACATTAACCTTACAAATATTTTGTTTTCAACGCGGGGTAAAGAAACAGGCATCCGAAAAGTTAATGGAGGGCAGCGAAAAAATATTTTCTTTCAATTTTTAATCGATACTACATTATCCACACTCATTAGTTTTAATCTGGCAATTATTTTAATTAAAGTTACTTTACCAAAGTTTAATATGTTAATGGATACCAAATTAAGTATTAAACCTGATTTAGAATTTTTGTTAATTGCCGGAACATTATTTTTAATTACCATAATATTTTCCGGATTATACCCTGCCACTCGATATTCAGCATTAAAACCGGTTCGTTTAATGAGTTCTGCTGGTTATCAAATAAAAGGAAAAAGTTTTTCCAGGTATTTTTTAACTACTTTTCAGTTTATCCTGGCTATAATATTTATACAGTTTATGATGGTTATTAGCAGGCAAAACCGATATATTGACCAATCAAACATTAAGGGATATAAGGGTGAAAACGTTATTTGTATATCCGGCTATCCCTGGGGTGATTTACAAAAAGTTAAAGACGAATTATTAAAAAATCCTGCAATTGATTTTGTATCCTGGGGATCGACAATTCCGTCAATGGGATTTAGTGTTACAAACAACTGGAAAGAAAAAGATAACAAGGCTATGGCGGCAGTGTATTTTTTTGAGCCCGATTATTTAAATGTATATCAGATTAATATGCTAAAAGGCAGGTTCTTCTCTGTTGATTTTACCTCCGATAAAGAAAATAGTATCGTTATAAACGAAGAAGCAGCCATTGAACTGGGTTATGACGATCCGATTAATAAAACCGTTATGTTATGGGATCATCAATATACAATTATTGGTGTGGTCGACAGGTATATGGCGCTACCTCCTATATTTAATCAAATACCCATTTTAATCCGGTATAGCGATAACCGGAATGAGTATTTAACAATAAGAATAAATCCGGAAAACCGGGAAGAAACTCATCTTTATATTACAAATACGTTGAAGGAATTTAACCAGGAATATCCAATTGATATAATGTATCATGAAGAAATATTATATTCCACAAGAGAAGCAAAATCATATGTTTCGGCAACTAAATTAATGAATTTGTTTTTTGTATTGACTATCGTGGCTTCTTTAATTGGTTTGTTTGGATTATCCTTATTTATTGCTCAACGTCACCGGAAAGAAATTGGCATCCGAAAAGTCTGCGGAGCTTCATCAACCAGTGTTATATTAAGACTGTTGAGAGGATTATTTATCCAGGTTATTATCGCCATTTCTATAGCAACTCCAATGGTATATGTTGCTTCAAAAGGATTTTTAACAACCTTCCCATACCGTATCGAACCTGGTATTTTATTTTTCTTGTCTGGAGGAGGTCTGGCATTTATTATGCTATTGGTAACCGTGAGCTGGCAAACCTGGCGGGCGGCAAATAGTAATCCGGTTAATAGTATCCGCTATGAATAATATCTGATAATAATTTAATTATTATGAAAACAAACCTGCAAGTATATCTTTTCCTGCTGTTTATTCAAATTAATGTTTCTGCCCAATCCAACAAACTAACGGTGATTATTAAAGATATAAGAAGTAACGAGGGTTTGGTAGGCATGCAACTGCTGGATGAACATGAAAATGTCATTAAGGGGATGTATTTAAAAATAATTAATAAAAAAGCGTCCGTAGTATTGGAAAATTTATCTGCCGGTAATTATGCGGTGAGGATATATCACGATGAAAACCAAAATGATAAAATGGATAATAACTGGATGGGGATTCCAAAAGAAGGATTTGGTTTTTCGGGCAAATCAGAAAAGAAATTCGGAGCTCCGGATATTAAAGATATGCTTTTTCAACTAAATTCGGATAAAACGATTACAGTTAAGATGATGTATGTTTTTTAATATTTTACAATAATCTTTTTCAAATTCATTTCAGCTTGAGCTGTATTTAAAAAAGTTTCATTCAATTGAATTTTTCCGATATCCAGAATAAGTTTCTCCTGATTAAAAAAATTATCTTTTTTATTCAGATGATATTCCAAAAACAGGTCTTTTTCGATGATATGTGAATTGGTGTATAAAATGGTATCAAAAGCAGGATAAATTTTCTCAAGTGAAACATCCGCACTTTTAAAATAGAGCCTGCTATCAAATTCTGAAGTAGTAAAAAATAGTGGTAATACGGATTCGTTATATATTTTGAACGTTGTATGAATTGTGCATGTAATTTGTTCCGCCTTAGCATTATAATTCAATTCATATAATTCGGCTTCCATCATAATAATTATACTATCGTTAATAATAAAATTATGGAATAAAGAACCGTCCTTCTCCTGGTACTTATATTCATAGTGGCAACCGATAAATGGTAATGAACAGCATCCATATATTAGAAAAATCAGGAGTAGAATAATAATTTTATTCATGAGATTCTTTTAAAGTATACATAAATTCATTTCCGGCTTCAACCGCCGTGAAATTCCACACTATAAACTTTAACGGTTTATAATGCTTTTCAACCTTGCCCTAAATATACTTTATAGTAATTAGTTTTTTATGTTTGAATCAAAAAAATGCCTTTTTTTAAATTAAAAATTTCAGGCTATCTAAATAAATACTTCCCCATTTCAAAAACTTTCTAAATAAAAATACCATTAAAATTTCCTGTAAAAATGGAAATTTGCATTAAAATTATTGTTTGACAAAACCCTGATTTCAATTGATTAAGTTCTCAATAAATTTGATAAACATTTAAAAATATTGTACCTTTAAAAACCCTTTTTTCAAATTAAGTTTAAACTGAGATTTCATATACCCACATTTAACAAAATGTACTAATTTGAATATTGGTTTTTACTATTGCTAAACCCTTTCAGAAATCTAAAATTATGCACAAACAAAAAATTTCAAAACACCTGGTTAGACTATCCCTGCTAGTTATTTTCGCTTCATTATTTCTTTTTGTTATTTCTTTCAAATCAAATGCATCCAATACTATAGAGAATGGTTTATATATCGGTGAAAATATAATCAGGTTGAATCCGGATTTTAAATTAAAACGATATTCCAATGGAATTGTAGAGGTATATAATCTAAAAGAAACCAAAGCAGATAAGTATCATTTTAATGATTTTAATGCCGATGTTCTATTAGCGATTTACAGACGTCAGACCACAGAGCAAATGATCCCGGTACTGGCCAGAAAATATTCAATTTCACACGAAGAAAGTCGTAGGAAAATTAAACATTCTTTAAATATTCTTAGTGATTGGAATATTATTCTCCGGCCTGAAAAACTGGCAATAAATTAACTGATAATAACAGGGTAGTAATAATAAATTTATCATATGATTTTAACCCGGCTTTACAGGCCGGGTTTTTCTTATTGTAAATTATACATTAACCAAAAATTCTTTGGTACGAGATTCAATTTGAATTTTGAATTTAATAGGGACCTCTTATGTGTTGCTTTACATGTAGATTATAAAAATCGAATAACTGCTTATGTAATTCAGAGGGTAAAGAATTTAATCCAGAAATTTTAGCATTTTCAACCGATTGCACAGGAGTAGTTGCTCCAGGAATAACCACCGAAACCGCATCAAAATCAAGAATCCAGCGAAGGGCCATTTGGATTAGGGTCATGTTTTCAGGCACAGTATTTTTTAATTCTTCAGCCAGTTCAACTCCTTTATTAAAAGGTAAGCCGGCAAAAGTTTCACCTACATTAAAGGCTTTACCGTCCCGGTTATAATTTCTATGATCAGTTGCGGAAAACTGTGAAGATTTTGAAAACTTACCGCTTAATAAACCACTAGCAAGAGGTACACGGGCAATTATGCCAACTTTTTTTTCTTGTGCAATTTTTAAAACTTGTTCAGCAGGTTTTTGTCTGAAAATATTGAATATGATTTGAAGCGAATATAAATCTTTTTGTTTCAGACATAATAGAGCTTCGCTCATGGATTCAACACTGGCGCCGAAATTTTTAATTTTTCCTTCAGCTTTTAATGCCCTAAGCCAGTTGAAAATTTCGCCCTTTTGCATCACTTTGGTTGGAATACAATGCAATTGTACCAGGTCCAGACTATCGGTTTGCAGCCGGTTGAGTGAATCATCAATGCAGTTTCTAACTCCTTGTTCTGTGTAATTATTAGGGTAGAGATTGCCAGATCTTCCTACCTTAGTGGCAATAAATACAGGAGTCGGATTTTCTTTAAAATAGTTACCAAGAATTTTTTCGCTTCTGCCACCTCCATATACATCGGCAGTATCAAAAAAGGTGATCCCATTATCTACCGAACTTCTAATTATTTTTTTTGCCTCTTCATCGGATACCGATCCCCAATTTCCACCAAGTTGCCAACAGCCTAATCCTACTTCTGAAATTTTTATCTGGTCAGGGCCAAAATTTCTATATTTCATAGCTCTATGCTTTTTTTTTTGGATTATTACTTTTATATCCAATACATGTATAATAAAAGTAAATATAGTAAATCGGAAAATAAGTGGATCCGATCCTTATATTACAAGTAACAAAATTAGCTGTAAAATGATTTTCTTAGTTATGAGGAACGCGAGACCTTACCTGATTCAAATGCTTTCCTTAACGCTTCATCCATATTTCTCACGGTATTATATAACACAGGAGGAGCCTTCGCTAGAAAAAGTTCTCTGAAAATATAATTCGTAACCAGGTTATTACTTACATAAATATGCAGAAGGCATGTGCTTTTTATCATATCTTCATACCTCTCGATCCATTTTGCATAAATATGTCGGAGTCTTGTATGTATATATCTGGCTTTAGATCCGTCAAATATCAGAATGAGTTGTGAATTTTGACTATACAACGAATAAAGCTGGTTTAAAAATTCTTCGAACTGCAATTGGGAGGGTTCCACAGATTTAAATCGAATAATCCACAAATTATTTCTTTTCCTCACAATCTCAACAAATCTATCATCCTTTATCATCTCAATCACATATCTGTAATCAGCATACGAAATAAGTATCATCAAGTTCTTAATCTGTATATGATATAAATCAATACTATATCTGGAATGTTGATACATAAATCATCAGGAATGAATTTGCAGATAATAATAAAAATTACGTAATTTAGTATCACTTTCAACCGGTGATATTAAAATCCAGTAAAATATTCATCCAATTAAAGATTCATCCATATGGCGAAACAAAAAAATATCAATGTAACACGTCGCGATTTTATTAAAACATCCTCATCAGCGGCGATTGGTCTGTCTGTTGCTCCTTATATAATTGGTTGTAACTCAGTTCGGGCAGAAAAACCGCTTATGCGGACTTTTGGAAGACTTGGTTTTGAGGTTACCACTCTTGGACTTGGAGGTCAGGCTTCTATACAATGGACTCCTGAAGATGTAGACCCTGTAAAAATTATTTTGAAAGCCTTTGATAAAGGAATTAATTACTACGATACCTCCAATCTATATGGGCCCAGCCAGATGAATTACGGAATGGCGTTTAAAACATTAAATCTAATTCCGGGTATATCTGGATATGATGAAACGAAACGGCGATCTATTTTTCTTACCAGTAAAACTCACTTAAGATGGGCCAAAGGTGGCTATGAAATTGACGGTGTGAATAACTGGACCAATGGTATGCAGGGGACAAAAACTGTTGATGACCTGAAACGATCGCTCTCCCAGGTTTTTGGAGATGGCAAAGGGAACTACCCGCAGGGAGCTTACCTGGACATGGTACTTATCCACAGCCTTTCAGCCTGGCCCGAACTTGAAGTGCTATACGATGGTCTTGATAATCCTGATCCTAAAGCTGAAAACATTGGAGCACTTGCTGCGCTGCGCGATTACAGGGATGGTACAAATCTTACAGGGCTAAATCCCAAGGAAGAAAAACTTGTGCGACATATCGGTTTTTCAGGACATTATAACCCTGCATTAATGATGGATATGATTCAGCGTGATAAAGATAATCTAATTGATGCTATGCTGGTGGCAATCAATGCAAATGATAAAAGAAAATTTAATATGCAGCATAATGTAATTCCTGTGGCCGCTGAAAAAAATATGGGAATTATAGCTATGAAAGTATTTGCCGATGGTGCCATGTATACAAAACCTGCCGAATGGTCCAACCGGCCTGATCATGTTGTACGTACTGTTGGAAGCAGCGAATTATCAAGCCGCAGGTTAGTGGAATATTCCCTTACTACACCGGGAATTCATACGGCAATTATCGGGATAGGTCAGATCAGTAATGATCCTGCAGCGTGCCAGCTTACCCAAAATATGGCAGCAGCACAGATTATGCCTGATGCACTTACCCAAACAGACCGTGAAGAAATTGAAAATATGGCAAAAATTGCCAAGGAAGGGAATACCAATTATTTTCAGAAAGATACAGAACCTTTAACTGCTCCTCAAAATATCTTAATCTCCCAGCAGCTTGAAGGAGATAAACGAAAAGCATCGATCAGCTGGCATACCGCCTATGCAGGCGATGCTCCTATTGACAGGTATGAAATATGGAGAGACGGGCAAAAAGTTACTGATATCCCGTTTAAACCTCAAACTACAAAAGTTCCTTTTAGTTATTCTGATGCCTTGAATGATCGCAAATTTTATGAATATACTATGAAAACGGTAGATAAATCAGGACGCGTTGCAAGCTCTGAGAAAATACCGCTGGAAATTATGGCTTAGTTGCAATTCTTGATACATTATACCCTTAACGTTCAGGTATTATCTCTTAAGAATAAAATTTCTAAGAGGTTGTCCAAAAAGTCAGAACACAAAGAATTCTCGCAAAGCCGCTAAGTCGCAAATGTTTGGTTATTAACAACTAACCTCTTAACGTCTTGGCGTCTTGGCGAGGAATAACTTCTTTTTAGACCCCCTCTGTTTTTAGAATTATCAGTCTCCTTTTTTTATCTATAAAAACCTCATAATGAGAGAAAAAATCATAATTTGTAAGGTAATATTAGAAATTTTCTTTAGATTTATATATACCAAATTTAACCAACCCACATAAAATGGAAATGCAACTTATTCCGCATGCTGACCAGATTCCGGTACATTGGTCATGGTTTCAGGTTTTGCTGCTTCTTACCTTTTTAATTCATATTATTTTAGTGAATTTTATTCTTGGTGGAAGCGTGCTAACCCTTATTGATGTTATACGGGGAAAAACCATAAGCAAAGCTTCATCCGGAATTCCTACTCTTATTGCGCTGACTATTAATTTTGGCGTTCCGCCATTATTGTTTATCCAGGTGCTTTACGGACAGTTTTTTTATAGTAGTTCGGTTATTATGGCTGTTCCATGGATACTAATTATACCGGTGCTGATAGTTGCATATTACGGAGCTTATTATTTTGTTTATAAGATCAACAGCAAAACCGTACTAGCAAAAACGGGCCTTTTTATTTCAACGCTAATTCTTTTAGTTATTGCTTTTCTCTATGTGAATAATATTACATTAATGTTACATCCGCAGGATTGGGGAAAATATTTCAGATCAACCGGAGGCATGAACCTTAATTTTTCTGAACCCACACTATGGCCAAGATACCTTCATTTTATAGTTGCCTCAATTGCGGTTGCAGGAATAGGGAAAGCTTTGTTCGCCTATTTTGATAAAAAAAGTGATAAAGAGCTTCGCAATCAGGAAATTAATAGCGGGTTAAAAATTTTTTCATATGCCACCCTTGTGCAAATTGCTGTCGGAGTATGGTTTTTATTAGTCCTTCCGGGAAAAATTACCTGGATGTTTTTGGGGAGAAACGGATTGGCCACAATACTTCTGGGCATCGCGGTACTATTATTAATACCAACTCTGATTTATAGCTTCAGGCAAAATTTCAGGTACACCATTTCGGGAATATTGTTGATCCTAATCCTTATGATTTTAATCCGAGATCTGTTAAGAAAATTTTATCTCGGTGAAGTATTCCGGTTGTCTGACCTTGAAATTTCTGGAAAATACGGCTCCCTGATTTTATTCCTTGGCGCTTTTATTATTGGAATAGCCAGCGTGTATTATATGATCCGATTAATAACATCTTCAAAAAAGCAATAAAATGAATTATCCAATCTGGGAATTGCATTCAATAACCGGTGGTACTTTAATAGCCATCATTGCTATACTCCATGCTTTTGTTGCCCACTTTGCTGTTGGCGGGGGATTATTCCTTGTGTTAACGGAAAGAAAAGCCCTGAGGACAAATAATCCTGCACTTCTGGCTTATGTGCAGTCTCACACAAAATTTTTCCTTTTACTGACTTTGGTTTTCGGTGGTGTTTCCGGTGTGGGTATCTGGTTTATAATATCGCTTGTGAATCCGGCAGGTACCTCTTCGTTAATTCATAATTTTGTTTTTGGTTGGGCCACTGAATGGGTGTTTTTTACCGGAGAAATTATTGCCCTGTTGATTTACCATAATCGCTTTGGCAAAATGGATTCCAAATCACATCTTGCCATCGGATGGTTCTATTTTATATTTGCCTGGCTCAGCCTGTTTGTTATTAATGGAATTTTATCTTTTATGCTTACTCCCGGTAAATGGCTCGAAACACAAAATTTCTGGCATGGCTTTTTTAATCCCGGATTTTTTCCTTCTTTATTCTTCCGAACCGGTATTGCATTGTTTATAGCCGGCATTTTTGGGATGCTTACCTCTTTATCCAATAAGAATACCCCAATATGGGATACATTGGTGAATTACTGTCTAAAATGGATCTATTTACCATTTATACTAATTCTTCTGAGTGGATTCTGGTATTTTAAAATAGTTCCCGAAACATCGCTTGACAACCTTCTGGTTTCGAACGCTGAAGCGATTAAAGCAATCAATATATTTGTTTATGCGTCCATCCTGATTTTTATTCTTGCTGTGTTTTTTGTTATCCGGTTTCCAAATACTGTTCGAAAGATGGCCACCGTTTTGTTTATTTTAGTAGGACTTATATGGTTCGGGGGCTTTGAATATATTCGCGAATTCGCACGCAGGCCTTATCTGATTAACCAATACTTGTATTCAAATTCCATTTATAAAAGTAATACGGACGCCATAAACAAAGAAGGGATTTTAAATACTGCAAAATGGATTTCAAATGAAAATATAAATCCTGGTGAGAAATTATTGAATGACGGAAAAGAAATTTTTTCACTTGAATGCAGTTCCTGTCATACGCTAACGGGAAGGAACCAGATTTTTAATAAAACCTTGTATTTTACTGAAAGAGGATTGATAGCTAAACTTAGTGGATTGAACAAAATAAATAATTATATGCCCGGATTTTTCGGAACGGAGGATGAAAAAGCTGCGCTTTCAGCTTATATTTTGCGTAGTGTTCACGGTAAGCCTGCTCCCAAAGAAGAGATAGTAAATGTGCAATCCCTGGAATCCAAACCATCTGAATTTAACAGCCGGAAAGACAAGTACGTTCTTCTGGTATGGAACGATCTGGGGATGCATTGTGTTTCTGATAACGATAAATATTTTTCTTTTCTCCCACCGGCCAATACATTATATGCACAGCTAATTAAACGGGGAGAGCGTCCTGAAATTATAAATACAAATGTAACTCTTGAATATGAAGTAGAAGAAGGATTCAGAAACCCACAGAACCATGTGGATTTCTGGCAATATTCGGAAATAGTTTATGGTGCCAAATTTCAGGAAGGTTATGGATTAGCAGGAAATGGCATATCCGGATCGCTTAAATTTAATGAAAACAAGGGGGCTTTTATGGCGGAATATATACCGGTAACTGCTTATAACGACAACAATACGTACAATCCTTATCCTTCATTTACTATAAGGGCCATAGACAATAATAGGAATAAACTGGCAGAAACACGCGCTATTACACCTACTTCAACGGAAATGGGATGCAGAAACTGCCATGGAGGAGCATGGAGGGTGAATAATATTTCTGGTTTTTCTGAAGAAACGGCAATAAATATTCTCAGGGTTCACGACAGGATGAATAAGACAAGTCTGCTTAATAACGCGCTTAACGGGAAACCTGCCTTATGCCAGTCTTGCCATGAAGATCCCGCACTTGGTGCACCGGGAAATCCAACTATTTTAAATTTTTCATCAGCCGTTCACGGTTTTCATGCCCAGGTGCTTCCCGATATGGATGCCGATGCCTGTGCTTTATGTCATCCGGCACGTGTTCTGGGTAATACTTCCTGCAGCCGGGGGCGACATAATACACGCGGTTTAAATTGTGTGCATTGCCATGGAACCATTGAAGATCATGCAGTAGCTTTAGTAAAAAATGAAAAAATTAAAAAGAAACCGGCTGCAGATAAATTACTGGCTAACCTGTCTCCGAGAAAAGTCGCTACACAGGCTGAAGTCAACCCAAGAATGCCCTGGTTGATGGAACCGGATTGTAAAGCATGTCATGGAAATTTTAATATCAGGGAAGAAGGAAAGGGCGTAAATGGGTTTAATAACTGGGTTCCGGGAGGAGCAGCACTTTACCGGAATACTGTTGATAATAACGGCGTTTATTGCGCTGCATGCCATGGTTCGCCCCATGCCATTTATCCGGCAATAAATAAATACGGCAGAGATCGGGATAATATGCAACCTTTGCAATATCAGGGTATAGCTGGGAGTATTGCCACACAAAATAATTGTAAGGTTTGTCATACCGTTGATATGAAGTACAATGGGCACCATAGGAATATGCTGAAGTTTGATAAATTAAATCTGAAAAATAAAGATGTAGCCTTAAAGTAAAATTTATGAAAATTGTTAAAATACGGGCAATTTTTATTGTATTTCGGTATTTTTGATTGATCAGGAAATATTTAGAATATATGTTACTTATTATACAACCAAACTTTAAAATTATGCGAATATTAATCATTTTACTAAGTTTTGCTGTGTTGCTTTCATGCGACAAGGCTCCGCAAAAAGAAGTTCCTCAATACTCAATCGAACAATTCTATAAGAATATTCGGATCGGGGGTGGCTCATTTTCTCCTGATGAATCTAAATTACTTATTAGCAGTGATGAATCCGGAATATTTAATGTCTATGAAATTAATATTGCAGAGGGTACTAAGAAGCAAATTACGCATTCTACAGTTGAGTCATTTTTTGCTGTGGATTATGTTCCCGGAACCAATCAGGTGCTATATTCCGCCGATAAAGGGGGAAATGAGATTGATCATATCTATTTATTGAATGATGACGGAACATCTGCCGACCTCACTCCGGGGGAAACTGAAAAGGCAAGTTTTGCAGGTTGGAGTAAAGACAAACAATTTATGTACTTTATGTCTAACAAACGAAATCCGCAATTCTTTGACTTTTATAAAATGCGTATCGGCGAATGGGTACCGGAAATGATTTATCAGAATGATGAAGGATTAAATTTATCGGGTATATCGGATGATGAAAATATACTGGCCCTGCAAAAATCAATCACTACAAGTGAAGATCGTTTGTATTTATACAATCGGTCAACAGGAGTAACAACAGAAATTTCAGATCCTGAAAATCCTGGCAGTTACGGCAGTTCTGGTTTTAGTAATGATGGGAACTATTTTTTCTTCATTACCGATGTGGGAAAAGAATTTGCTTACCTCGTACAATACGAAATTGCTTCGGCTAATAAGGAAACCCTGTTTGAAACCAATTGGGATGTAATGTACAGCTATGTGAGCGAAAATGAAAAGTACAGGGTAATAGCGATTAATGAAGACGGGAAAAATACGCTGATTATTAAAGATATCATTACGGGAGAAAATGTAAATTTCCCTCAGATAGAAGATGGCAATGTTGTGGCTGTAAATATTTCGGACAGTGAAAAACTGATGCGTTTAACTGTTGGTACCTCAAAAGCACCCAGTAATCTTTATGTTTATAATTTTGAAACAAAAGATCTTAAAAAACTTACAGAAACATTAAATCCGGAATTAAATCCGGATGACCTGGTATCGGCTGAAGTAGTGCGCTATTTGTCATTTGACAGCCTTGAGATTCCTGCTATATTTTATAAACCATTGATGGCTTCCAGGAAAAATAAAGTCCCGGCTTTGGTTTGGGTACATGGCGGCCCCGGTGGTCAATCCCGGGTAGGGTATTTTTCATTAATCCAGTACCTGGTCAATCATGGTTATGCTGTTCTTGCTGTAAACAATCGGGGTAGCAGTGGTTATGGCAAAACCTTTTATAAAATGGATGATAAAAACCACGGAGAAAAAGACTTAAAAGACTGCGTTTGGGGCAAAAAATGGTTA
This sequence comes from Bacteroidales bacterium, assembly GCA_016934395.1. GTDB lineage: Bacteria > Bacteroidota > Bacteroidia > Bacteroidales > UBA10428 > JAFGSZ01. The sequence continues at coordinate 73,674 of JAFGSZ010000013.1, read as the reverse complement.
CAAACACAAAAATATATAGATGCAGATAACATTGGAATAATTGGTGGCAGTTATGGTGGTTACATGACTATGGCAGCAATGACTTTTGTTCCGGACGAATTTAAAGTAGGTGTTAACATTTTTGGTGTGACCAATTGGTTGCGGACACTTAAATCCATCCCGCCATATTGGGAATCATTTCGCGAAGCGCTTTATACTGAACTGGGAGATCCGTTTACCGAAGACTCGGTGCGTCTGTATAATATTTCTCCCTTGTTCCATGCAGACCAGGTAAAACATCCGATTATGGTACTTCAGGGTGCTAATGATCCCAGGGTATTACAGGTGGAATCTGATGAAATTGTAGAAGCTGTGAAGAAAAACAATGTGCCGGTAGAATATGTAGTTTTTCCGGACGAAGGCCATGGATTCATTAAAAAAGAAAATGAAATTAAAGGGTACGGTCAAATTCTTACCTTTCTGGATACGTACTTAAAAAATGAAGATGAGGTTAAGTAACGGTTCACCCTTTTTAAGATTTAATACAATAAGGTTCCTGTGCAAACAGGGGCCTTTTTTCTAATAAGATTACATGATATTAATTTTAGCAGTGGGTATTATTATCCCTTAAAATCAGAAGCAGGCTAATTTTTTCCGGGACAACAATTAGTTAAAAATATAGGGTAACTGGAAAATACAAAAATATCCGAATACAATAAATGCTATAATTAAACCTGCAGCAAATATCCAATGGGGTTTAATAATTCTCCAGGTTTCTGTTGAATAAAATTTCGGCATTACAAAATAAAGACCCACGATAAGCCATATTGCCTGCAACGGAGTAAGCAGCAAACCATCTAAAACAGCCCCGAGTTTTACCAGGACTACGGGTTTATAACCAAGAGAATAGACAATAATCATATTCGATAAAAAGAAAAAAATCAGGAAAAGACGAAACTGAACTTTCCACTTCAGTTTTTTGCCGAAAGAAGGAATACAGATTCTGAATGAATCAGCCAGCAATCGGGGCCAACCTGCCAACTGGCCAATCTGGGTGGAAATAAGCGCTGCCGATCCACCAATCATAAATAGCATTCCACCGAATTTTCCCCAATGTGACGAAAAAATTTCAGAGAGTTGAATGGCTACTTTTTCCCCGTCTGGTGCAAGCTGCCTGGGTCCAAGAATACCTGCACCTGCTATTAAAAATCCAAGCGTTACAAATACTCCGATAATCATCGCTACAGTTGCATCCGAATATACTACCCTGAACCAGCCTTTAATATCTTTTGCCTGTGTAACATTTACTTTTTTTAATGCGGCCAGATCTGCAGATTTTCCAAATGTGTCCTTTTTAGCCATTCCATAACCGGCACCCATTACCCAATATGAATACCAAACCTGACTGGCGAAACCTCCTGCACCCCAACCCAGTAAAGGTAATACCTCTTTCCATGGATTGGTGTCAATACCTTTTTCTATTGCCCATAAGGGTACTTCCGCTGCTTTTGGAATAAGTCCTTTAAAGAAAATTACCCATCCCGGAAATACATGAAATGAAACAAAAATTACTCCGGCAATTACCACGAGAACAAACATGCTCATTATAATTTTGAGCCAGTTAAATTTTCCCGACCAGGATACTATTACTGCAAATATGGTAATAGACCAGCCGGCAATTTTTGGAGGAATGGGAAGTATGCTGCTTAAAAATATTCCGGCTGCTGAGGCTATTGATCCAATGGCGATGGCCGCAGTAGCGGTCTGAGCAACCAGGGTGATCCAAACTCCCCAGTTTTTTGGGCCGGGTATTCTGCTAATCATATCGATCATTCCCTCACCTGTTGCCACTGTATACCGGGCGCCGCTCATCCCAATCCAGAATTTCAGGAAAATGCCGAACACTACTGCCCAGATTACTGAGGTGCCTAATATTGCACCGGTACGTGTAGCTAATATTACCTCACCTGAACCAATATATTCTGAACACCAGACTATTGAAGGGCCTACTAATAATAAAATTGCCAAACCTTTTGGTGGTTTGGAGAATGTATCCGGGGAGTCAGAAGTCATCCGTTGGGATTTACAAATTAAGTATTTACTGCTAAAATAATAGATTACATTAATATTCAGATATAAAAATGAAAAAATGAAAAAATGAAAAAATGAAAAAAAAATAAAATATATGTATGAAATATTAATTGTAACCGACTAAAATAATAGACAAAAAAACTACATAGTATTAGATATAAGATAAACTTGTATTCTATTGAAGCAGCAGCTCCGGTGGTGAGATAACATATAGTTTTGTTGATTAGATTTCAGGGCAGTAGCGATTGGTTTATTTACGAATGAGGGGATAGGAGACACAACCATTGGTTGTGAAAATAAATCGATTGTTATTGCCCTGTTTTAATTTTTGCCTCTTTTTTTCAGAGTAACAGCTTTTTTGTTTTCCATGAAAATGGCATAATCATTATATCCCATTTCTTTTATTTTGGAAATACAAAGATTTCTGTTTGAATTAAAAATCAGTTCGAATGCTTTATTCATAAAATTGTTGAATTTTTTGCAATCGGTTACATTTTCAAATTGAGTACAATCTGCACAACTTTGATAATTATTTTCAATAACACAGGTTTTAATTTTACACCAGGTTAATTTTTCATTTTTAAAACATCCGGGGCATTTACCTTTGACATGTCTGGGGCAACCTCCGCAATATAAGCCGCAAGCGGCAACAAGATCAGCTTTTTCCTTTAATTGTTGCATGGTTAAAAGTTTATAGGTTCAGGTTTTTTATTCTGAAGCGCACATTATTTCAAGGATGTCGCTCAAGCCTGAAAACGTTTTCACGAATGTTGTTATTTTCCGGGTGGCTTAATAAAGTCATCAGGTGTTGGATCAGAATTATATTTTACTGTATATATAAAAATACTCTGTTGAATGACAACACTATGTCAGCAGTAAAAAATATTTATGAATAATGATGTTTTAATTCCTCAACATAAGAATAAATAAGTTTCTTAAAGCCCTCCGGTCTGATTACTTCAACTTTATTTCCCAGTGTGATTAACCACTTTCCGATATATTCGAAAGAATTGGTCATAAAATTCATTTCGATGGAATTTTTTGTTTCAGTTTGATTCACAAAGCCATAATACAATTTAGTATTTTCGATTTCCTTTAAAACTGATTTTTCAAATCGTACAGTTACCTGGGATAAATCTTCGGTTTGCTGAAGTATTGTAAGGTATTCTTTTAATGAAAGCTTATTATCAGCATTGATGCGTTCTTTGAGCAGGGTTAAATTTTTAATTCTGTCGAGCCTGAAATCACGATAATCGTTTCTTAGCTGGCAATAACCGATCATATGCCAGGCAAAACTGTAATAAAGAAGGCCAATCGGTTCAACTTTTCTGTTCCTGGTAAGTGTATCATTGTATGCTGACTTGTAATCAATGGATATCTTTTGTGATGTACTAATGGCCTGTTGTATATCGATCATATAATGAGGCATGGGAGAATCATTCGTAATTTGAGGATTAAAAAGAATCTCTACTTTGGGTTGAAGTGACTCGAAAAAATCTTTACCCTGTAAAGGAAGTATTGCTTTTACCTTATCGATTGCAAGCTTATAATTTCTGTTCACTGATAAATCGGTGAATTTTTCAACCAGTTTTTCAGCTGTAAGCATGGCGCTTGCTTCCTGTGTAGTAAACATTACCGGTGGTAAATGATAACCCTGGGCGAGAAAGTATCCTGTACCGGCTTCCGAACCAAGAGGTACACCTGCTTCTTCCAATGCACGCATATCCCTATATACTGTCCGGAGGCTGATAGTAAATCGTTCAGCAATTTCAGCAGCTTTAATAATCTTTTTTGACTGAAGCAGAATAATTATTGCTGTAAGCCTGTCAATGCGATTCATAATCTATAAAATTATAGAATTTAAGCTTGCCTGCAATAGTCTTTTAGCTGCTTTCTTCAATTAAAAAAGTAATGCAACCGATTACATCCATTTCTTTTTCCGGAAAAGTACCACGCCTATAGCAGAAAGCAAAAACGAAGCTCCTATGATACCCATAAAGGCAAAGCTGTTATGTTCAAGTTTATTCGGTATGTTCATGCCGAAGAAACTGGCAATTAAAGTCGGAATCATTAATATTATAGTGATGATGGTTAATTGTTTCATCACAATATTCAGATTATTTGAAATAACAGATGCAAAGGCATCCATCATACCACTTTGAATATCGCTGTAAATATGGGCCATATCAATAGCCTGTTTGTTTTCAATAATGGCTTCATCCAGCAGATCAGCAGTTGAATCGCTATGCTGCAGAAGTTTTGAGTTTCTGAATTTTGCTATTAATAATTCGTTAGAACTTAAGGAAGTAGTGAAATAAACCAGGCATTTTTCCATTTTTAGCAGTTTATGGAGTTCTTTGTTTTTGGTGGATTTTTCCAAATCGTGCTCAATTAGATTGGTCTGCCTGTTTATTTGTTTCAGATACCTGTGATAAAACAGGGTAGTACGAATGAAGAGATTCAGTATCAGATCGGTTTTGTTTTCTATAATAATGTTTTTACTACTCCGGCTGAAAAAATCCTGAAGTACTTCATTGTTGCTCTGACAAATAATTACAAGATTGTTTTTTGATAACACAATACCCAGGGGAATGGTAGTGAACGGGATACCGTTTTCCTGATTGTGGACAGGAATTCTGTAAATAATAAGCAGGTTTCCATCTTCAATCTCCAGTCTTGAACGTTCATCTACGTCCATAACATCGGTTAGGAAATCTTCCTGAATATTTAGGGTAGTTCTTAGGGTATTTAGTTCGTTGTGAGTAGGATCTGTAACGTTAACCACACATCCTTTTTCGTAACTGTTCAACGGGAGTAATCCGTTTTTAATTAATTGCCAGTATGTAATCATAGTATACCTCCTAAATTATACTCCATGGAGGTATACATTATTTTACCTCAAAGGAGCGAATGAATTGTAATTTTTCTCGTGATAGTCGTCCATACAGATTATTATCTTGATTGTGGTGCAAAAGTAGGCATTATTATTATATGTTGTTCACCAATTTTGCTAAAATTCGGTAGAAAAGAGTTTTTTAATTAATCATAATATGTCCTTTCAAGGAGTAAACAGGCTCAATGTATGTTCCACCAGCTCAATACCACCCCAGGAACCGTGTCCGGGAATAATTATTTGAGCATCAGGATAAATCCTTTCTATTTTTTTCAGTGTTTCAGGCCATGCTGTTATATCAGCATCGATAATATTTCCTAATCCTTGGGCGCTAAGACATTTAATAAGGCAACCTCCAAATAATATTCGACTTTCAGGTAACCAGACAATTATATTATCTAGTGTATGGCCGGCACCAGGGTACATACATTTTATTGGCTGTCCTTGCAGGAAAATAGTCAGGGAATCTTTAAAGCCAATTTTGGGAACCGGGAGTCCTTTATTTTCTGCAATATTTTGGGTGAGTTCACAGGCATAAGACTCAATACCCTGCTGATGTATGGTTTGTAATCCGCCAATACAGTCATTATGCCAATGTGTTCCTATAAATCCAGTAATTGAAATATGCAGGCTGTCTTGCAGAAAATCGAGCAACTCTCTGGTCTGTAGAGTATCCGTTGGGGTATCAATCAACACTCCTTCACCCTTCACAACATAAACCATTCCATTAGAAGAAAACCGGCCAAATTGCTCGGAATTTGTATACGATATATGTAAATATGCGTTGGCTGATATTTGATAAAGTTCCAGGTTTTCAGAAATTGTATATGCAGGTTTGGAAGGCTTTGCCCAAAGGCCGATTCCAGCATAATATAAGGTGATTATAAGTATTATTCTCATGAACAAGCTATTGAACTTATTAAGTTACTATTTTTTAAAATGATCAGAATAATGTCTCAGAATTGTATTTTAACCTGATAATAGTGATATTTGATTTAATATTTAAATTTAGTGTTTAATTCTTAAATACTGATGTATGATAAAATTATTTTGAATAAACTATCAATCAAATAAAAAATGAAAAAGTTTGCTATTATTATTGCAATTTTTGTGATATTTATTTCTTGTTTCAACGAATCTGTAAATAGTAAAAAAGTATTAATTTATACTAAGAACGGAGAAGGTTATATACATGAAAATATTGCAGCAAGCGTAGCCTGCCTTGAAAAAATTTGTGCTAATGAGAATATTAAAACAGATGTTTCAGATTTGCCGGATGTATTTACACCTGAAAACCTGAAGCAATATGATGGGATTATTTTTTCAAATTCAAATAATGAAGGTTTCAACACTAATGAACAAAAAGAAGCATTCCGGGAATTTATAAGAAGCGGAAAAGGTTTTGCAGCGATTCACTCTGCAAATGCAACCGAACGCCAATGGCCATGGTATTGGGCACTGGTAGGAGGTAAATTTATTCGCCATGCACCATACCAGCAATTTGATGTTGTTGTAACTGATGCCAAACATCCGTCAACATCTGTATTGCCTCAACGATGGACGATAGAAGACGAATGTTATTATTCATATCATTTGAATCCTGATATACATATATTACTCTCAGCAGATATGACCACAGTGGAAGATGAAAATAAGGATGAATATCCGGGTGAGGTATTCGGTGAACGATTTCCGCTATGCTGGTGTCATGAATTTGAAGGTGGAAGACAATGGTACACAGCTTTGGGTCATAATCCACAATTCTATGAAGATCCGACTTTTGTTGCTCATTTAAGAGGAGGGATTTTATGGATATTAGGTATAAACCAGTAGAAAATAATTCAGATATATAAATTCAAGCATAAAAACAGATATTATGAAACGAAGAAAATTTTTAAAGAGTTCTTTGGCAGCAACCTCCGGGGCTATTATAATACCAACAATTGTTCCATCTTCTGTATTTGGGAAAAGCGCTCCCAGTAATAAAATTAATATAGGACAAATTGGTTGTGGACGTATTGCACGTGGTCATGATCTTCCGGGTACCATGCAACATGATATAGCCCGGGTTATTGCAGTTAGCGATGTGGATAAAAACCGCATGGCAGACGGGAAAAAGCTTGTGGAGGATTTTTATAACGGTAAAGGAAAAAAATATATCGATGTTAAGATGTATGCTGATTACAAGGAAATGCTTCTTAATAAAGATATTGATGCCGTAATCATTAGTACTCCCGATCACTGGCACTCACAACCTGCTATAGAGGCAGCGCTTGCAGGTAAGGATATTTATTTACAAAAACCAACTTCCTTAACCGTTACTGAGGGCAGATTATTAAGTGATGTGGTGAGGAAGAAAGGAATTATTTTACAAGTAGGCACACAGCAACGTTCTTCAGATCAGTTTCGTGTTGCTGCAGAACTAGTTAGAAATGGCAGAATAGGTAAATTACATACTGTAAGAGTTGGACTGCCCGGTGATCCTCCAGGTCCTGAAGCTGAAGAAATGCCTGTTCCGGCAAATCTGAATTATGATATGTGGCTCGGATCAACTCCAAATGTATATTATACCGAGATTGGCGTACATCCGCAGGAAGGATATGGCCGTCCGGGCTGGTTGCGCAGAGAACAATTTGGAGCAGGTATGATTACAGGATGGGGGCAACATCATTTCGATTCGGCAGCCTGGGGTATGGATACGGAATATACTGGTCCCATATCAGTTGAAGCTGTTGCTGAATTTCCAAAATCCGGTTTATGGGATGTACATGGGGACTTTATGGTTAAAGCAGAGTATGATAATGGAATTACCATGTTTACCAGTGGAGGTTATCCAAATGGTATCAGGTACGAGGGAACCGAAGGCTGGATTTTTGTATCCAGGGGCAATTATGTTGCTACTGCCAGTGATCCTGTTTCACAGGAATCAAGCAGCAAGGCTTTAAATGCCAGCGATCCGGCGATTCTTAATTCTGTAATAAAGGAAAATGAAATTCATTTATATAAAAGTGATGAGCAGCATGGCAATTGGCTTGATTGTATCCAAAACCGGAAAGAACCCATCTCACCGGTAGAGATTGGTCACAGGGCCTGTACAGTTTGCCTGATTAGTCATATCGCCATGAAATTATCCAGGAAATTGGAATGGAATCCTGAAAAGGAACAATTTATTAATGATGAACAGGCTAACTCAATGCTTAGCAGGCCTCAGCGTAAACCCTATGGGACGGAATATATAAAAATCAGCTAATTAGAGTTTATTCTGGTAGCCAGCAATTATTTTCAGTAAGTTTTTTCAAAACAAATATATGTGAAGATTTTTTTAAAATTCATGTTAGTTTCTTAAAAAGAGGCTTTGTCCACATCCATAATCAGGAAAATAATAAATTTATAAAGATGTGACGCAAAGTCTTTTTTTATTATCCAGTAATTGCGGAGAATTAATGTCTGTGAATTCTTGATATGGGAATAAATTAATGAAATTCCGGTTTATAAATTACCCCCTTGTTTTGCCGGCCGTCGATTTCAATCTTCAGCGGTGTTTTAAATTTAATATGCTTTAAAAATTTACTTTCAAAGGTTGGAGTAATTGAATTTAGGTATTCTATGTTGTATATGCCATCCTGTATATAAGGATTTATAGTAAAATACCCTACTCCGAATGAGGTGAGGTTATGAAAAAAGTGCGTACCCTGGCTGGGATCGATCTTATAATTTTCTAATCCGGCTTCTACAATAAAACGAGCAGCAGATATCTGAACCCATTTTACCGGGATACCCAGCCACGGTTCACTTGATCCCCAGCGACCCGGTCCGATAAGCACATAGTTTTTTTTATCTTTAATAAACCTGTTATTGATATGCTCAATTTCAACCGCAATGTCTTTTGAATGTGCAGCATTAAATGTTTCTGGTTTTACAAAGACTATATCACGCATCTTATTATACTGGCCATTTCCCAGAGCTTTCTCGGAATAAATAATTGTCTCATCAGGATTTATATTATCTATCTTTATTTTTATTTCCTGAGTGCTCGAAACAATAGGGCGTACCTGCAGAAAATTAAAAACCTTGGGTTCTTCAGGCGGGGTATCAAGGTTCATGGCAAATTCAATTTCAACGGGATTATTCAGAGAATTCTGACAAATCTGAAGCAGATCATCAACAATTTCCGCTAACGGGAATGCATTGTGATTAAGGATGTGTGAAAAAGTAACCAGCTTTTTTCCGGGATAGTTAATGCCATCACGGATAATATTATTTTCAAAATCGTAGCTTGAAGCAACGTAGTTAAATCCGGGATTTTTTTCAGCTTCACGGATTTTAATTTTATGCAAATTTATCCGGTCATCTGTTGAGGGAATAAATTTACGGTAATCCATGTCGAGAGCATAAAAATATTTCTGGGATTCTTTCATTGCCGATTCGGGAGATGAAAGCTGCAATATTTTTTTTGGATATTTTGGAGAAAAACGCAAGGTCAAACCTCCGTCCATAATTAACTTTCCTAATCCAAAAGCAATATTTACTATACCGTCTTCAGATTTTTCGGGAGGAATAGGATAGAAGTTAATAGAACGGGCTACTCCTGATAGGGTAGGATAAAAATAATTATCGTACTGTTTACCACAAATTGACTGAAGGATGATCCCCATTTTTTCCTCATCCATTGCATTTGATGTTGCGGAAATATAAGCTTTACTCGATTTAAAATATACCGAAGCATATACACTTTTAATTGCCGTTTCCAACATTTGTATGGATTGTTGTTTGTTTTGCGACATCGGTACCATATATGTGTTATAAATGCCGGCAAAAGGCTGAAAATAGGAATCCTCCAACTTACTTGATGAACGGATGGCAATAGGATTTTTAGCCAGGGATACTATTGCCAATAAATCATGATAAATATATTCGGGTAACTTAGCGCTAATAAAGGCATTCAGAATTTCTTTGTCATCTATTGTTGAAAGGGCAATCTGGTATAAATTGTTGCTTTCCATAAATTCTTCGAATACCTCTGTGCTTAGCACAACCGTTGGAGGAACAGTAATAATTACATTTTTATATTTATTGATAACATTTTCCTTTTTTAAAATCGAATTAATAAATGCCAGTCCCCTGGCTTTACCACCCAATGATCCTTCTCCGACGCGCGAAAAGAGCAGATACTCATCAAAAATAGATTTATCGAATTTTGCGATAATTCCCCGCGCTTTGCTGGAACGGAATCTTGAAATTCCTGAATATATATAATTTCTCAGGTCGTTCAGACTTTTAAAATCTTCAAGTTTGGCGGGTTTAAAAATTTGTGCTATAGGGAACAGTGCCCTGGCGTTAAGCCATTTTGAAACATCATCCCGCCGGGAATGATACGCAAGGATTTTATCAGGAACAGTAAGGATCATCTGCTGAAGTTCCCTTAAATTTGAAGCTACAAATTTTTTTTCGTGGGTATCCGGGTCACGGAAAACAAATTCCCCAAATCCAAAATTTTCAAGGATATAATCCTTTAATTCATTTGACAGGTTCTTTGAATATTTGTTTATAAAGCCGGCTCCCAGTTCTTTAGCGTAAACCTCGTTAGCAATATCTGAAGATTGAAGAAGAAATGGAATATTTTCATCATCATTCTTCACCATTTTGCAGAACTTAAGGCCAGATTTTGCTTTAGTATCCCTTCGATTTGCTGTTATTTTATAGCTTACATCCGAAATAATTCCCAGAATATTTGCCCTGTATTTTTTATAGTTGGAAACGGCTTCATTATAATTTCTTGCCAGCAAAATTTTGGGCCGGCCTCTTCGCCTAAGCATTTTCTGGTGTTCATTTAGGGCTTCCTTCATAAAATCCCTGGTCTGCTCCAGAATTATTTTGTACAAATTTGGTAAATACGAAGAAATATAACGTACCGAGTCTTCGATCAGTAAAATGGCGTTAACACCTACCTGTTCGATATCAAACTGGGCATTCATGCGGTCTTCAATAAGTTTGATTATAGCCAGTAAAAGATCGGCATTTCCCAGCCAGCAAAATACATGATCAATGGCACTGGTATCTTCTTTTTCAAGACGCAGAGAAACCTCGCGTGAAAAATGAGTAAGGGCTACAATCGGAATCTGATTATACTTTGCTTTTATCCTTCTCGAAAGTTCAAAGGTATCCGCATCACCAATACTCAACATTTCAATTATAAGGTCAATACTCTGCTCTTCAAGGATGGTAAAAGCTTTTTTTGCGCTGTCGGCATGGATAAAAACAGGAGGGTATCTTAAATTCAGGGATACATATTCGTTGAATATCTGTTCATCAATTCGTCCGTCTTCTTCAAGCATAAAAAAATCGTAACTGCTGCATATTACCAGAACTTTCCGGATTCTTTTTTGCATAAGCAGATTAAAAGAAGTGTCGGAAAAATAATAGGTATCGTCTGTAATATTTTCAATTTGAGCAGCCATCGGAATTAATTCTTTAGAATTGAAGGTCTGATTCTAAAGATAAGAAATAAAAAAGGAGGCCGTTGACCTCCTTTGAAAAAATTATTGAATATTAAAAACATTTCCACTTTTTAAAAGCTCATTTACGTTTTTAACTTTTTCTCTTGTTTTGGATAATGAAATTTGCTTGTGCAGCATATCTTCATATACATTGCTTTTACAAGCCCGTATTACACCCATAGCTACGGGGTAATCGGGAAGAGACATGCGCGAAAGCATGTAATGGCGCGTGTCGTCCGGATTATGTGCATCATGAATGAGTATATCTTCTTTTCGCACACCGTTTTCTCCTATTTTTGCCACAAGAAATTTTTGTCCTACCTGAATAATGCCTTTATCCCTGTTTTTGCCAAAAATCATGGGCTTTCCATGTTCCAGGTAAATCTGGTTGTCTTCTCTTACCTCTTTACCTGTTATTTCCGAATGTACCTGGTTGTTAAAAATTATGCAATTCTGAAGTATCTCAACAAGCGAAGTTCCTTTATGATTTGCAGCCTCAACAAGAACATCTTTTATCATTTTCGGATCAGTGTCCACTACACGGGCATAAAATGTGCCTTGTGCTCCCATAGCAAGTTCGCCGGGAAGAAACGGGCTTTCAATAGTGCCGTCAGGTGATGTTTTTGTTATGCTGCCCAAAGGAGTTGTGGGGGAATATTGTCCTTTGGTTAATCCGTAAATTTTATTGTTAAATAGTAAAATATTTACGTTAATATTTCTTCTCAGGATATGAATAAAATGATTTCCCCCAATGGCCATAGAATCCCCGTCTCCGGTTACCAGCCACACGCTCAGATTTGGATTGGCCACTTTTATCCCTGAGGCAATGGCAGCCCCTCTTCCATGAAGACTGTGAAATCCATAGGTGTTAATATAATAAGGAAAACGAGAAGAGCATCCGATGCCTGATACAAATACCACTTTTTCTTTTTCAATTCCTGTTTCCGGAAGTGCTTTTTGTACCGCAGACAGCACTGCATGTCCACCGCAACCGGGACACCATTTTACCGGCTGATCAAGTTTATAATCCTTATAAGAAAGTTCGAGTTCTTCAGTCTCAATATTCATCTTTTTTACCCTCCAAAATTTGTGTGAATTTTCTTTTAAGTTCTGAAATCATAAATGGCAATCCCTGCACTTTATTATATTGCAGGTATGGAAATTGTGGCAATTCGGATCTTAAATATGTAGCAAATTGACCACGGTTCAGTTCACAGATAATAATTTTCTTAAAATTGCTGAATATCGTTTCTACATTTTCTGGTAACGGATATATATAATTAAATTGTGTGAGGCTGATACTTCTGCCATCAGCCTGAAGTTCTTTAACGGCAGAGAGTAATGCGCCATAAGTACCACCCCAGCCAACAACAAGCAGATCACCGGTTTCTTTACCAATTATTGCCTGTTGGGGAATTCTGCGGGCCACTCGTTTAACTTTATCTTCGCGGGTCATAACCATAATTTCATGGTTAAACGGATCGTGGGATACTTCACCGGTTACATCGGCTTTTTCCAATCCACCTATACGATGTCTCAACCCCTTCTGACCAGGTAATGCCCAGTACCTTGATAGCTTTTCAGGGTCACGTTTATAGGGTAAATAGGTGGGATCATCATCTTCAACCAAAGGAGGTTCAATAGGAGGCAAATCTTTAGTATCCGGAATTTTCCAAAGTTCTGAACCGTTAGCAAGATATCCGTCTGTAAGTAAAATTACCGGTGTCATATGTTCAATAGCCAATCTGGAAGCTTCATAAGCAAACTTGAAACAATTAGCAGGAGTAGAGGCAGCAAGAATAATACAAGGGCTTTCACCGTTTCGGCCATAAATTGCCTGCAGAAGATCAGCTTGTTCTGTTTTTGTTGGTAAACCTGTAGAAGGGCCACCTCGCTGCACATTAACAATTACTATCGGAAGTTCTGTTATTACCGCAAGACCGATAGCCTCACTCTTAAGAGCCAATCCCGGACCTGAGGTGGTGGTTACTGCCAGGCTGCCTGTAAATGATGCTCCAATAGCAGAACATATACCTGCTATTTCGTCTTCTGCCTGAAAGGTAACAGCGCCCAAATGTTTCATTTTTGCCAGCTCCTGAAGTATTTCTGTGGCAGGAGTGATAGGATAGGAGCCCAAATACAAGGGACGGCCCGAGCGCTCGGATGCAGCCAGCAACCCCCATGCAGTGGCTACATTTCCGGTGATGTTCCGGAACAGTCCTTTACCTTTTTTGGCCGGATTCACTAAGAAGGTTGTTGCCATAGCTTCTATAGTTTCAGCATAATGATATCCCGCGTGCAAAACGGCAATATTTGCTTTTACTAAATCTGGCTTACTTTTGAATTTATCTTTAAGAAAGTTCTCTCCAATTTTTAAATCACGATTAAATAACCAATACAACAACCCGGCTACAAATTGATTTTTTGTTTTTTCGGCCATCCTGCTATCGAGGCCAAAATCACTTACTGTTGATCGTGTAAGCTGGGTTATCGGCGCCTTCACAACACTATAACCTTCCATACTACCATCTCCCAGCGGATCTTCAATATATCCGGCTTTTTTGTAATGTTTATTGTCGAAATTATCGATATCAATAATAATTGTAGCTCCCTTTTTCAGCCATTTTAAATTTGCTTTTAGAGCTGCCGGATTCATGGCAACCAAAACATCCGCCAGGTCTCCCGGGGTTTGTACCTCTGTATGCCCGATATGTACCTGAAAACCGGAAACACCTGCTATTGTACCCTGCGGTGCACGTATTTCGGATGGATAATCCGGAAAGGTTGATAAATCATTTCCTATAAAAGCTGATGTATCCGAGAATTGACTACCAGTGAGTTGCATGCCGTCACCTGAGTCGCCTGCAAATTTTACTACCACCTCATCGACTTCAATGACCTTGATTTTTTTTCTCATGATTTGTTGCAGAAATTAATTTCAATCAGGATTTGTTAATAAATTAACTATCAATTATTCAAGATATTAATAATGTGAAAAAATTATTTAGGCAATGTTAAAGAATTCTTATATAATAATTCATATTTATATTTTGAAAAATTCATTTTAGTGATAAAAATCAATTATTTGAATGTTGAGAATTTAAGCAGATATATACAAATATACATATATTAAGGATTAAATTCATATAAAAATAAATTCAAAAATTGTCTACTTGAATCAGAATTTAAAGTTCATAGGATAGTTAACATAAATAATTTTAATTTTACCTGAAGTTTTAAATACAATAAAATGGCATTGATAAAATCAGTACGGGGATTTACTCCAACCTTTGGAGAAGGCTGTTACCTTGCGGAAAATGCAACTATAATTGGAGATGTTCAGGTTGGAGAGTATTGCAGTTTCTGGTTTAATACAGTAATTCGGGGAGATGTAAATTCAATCAGGATCGGAAATCATGTAAATATTCAGGATGGTGCGGTATTGCATACCTTGTATCAGAAATCGATTATCAGTATTGGCGATAATGTATCGGTTGCCCATAATGCAGTAATACACGGTGCCCAGATTTCCAACAATGTTTTAATTGGGATAGGCGCTATAATTCTCGATTTTGTTGAAATTGGTGAAAACTCAATAATTGCTGCAGGAGCAGTTTTATTATCCAATACAAAAGTTGAACCCGGAAGCATTTATGCCGGGAATCCGGCCAAACGTATCAAAGATGTCGATCCTGCGCAAGCCGGGGAAATGATCGATAAAATAGCAAGGAATTATAAAATGTATGCCGGCTGGTATAACGAAGAAATTAATTAATTCCAGATATTATCTTTTTCAAGGTTTATCTCGCCCTCAAAAAACATATTACTGATTGCATTAAAATAATCAGTATAATCGGATACCAGGAAATGATTAACTCCTTGTATGTGTGTTGATGCAAGTTGATGTGCATTAAGTTCATTCCTCAGAAAACCGGCAACAATTTTTGCTGAATCCAAAACATTTACCTTAAAGTTATAATACTTTTTTATCTGATTTTGTATTATTGGATAATGAGTACAGCCTAAAACCAGCGATTGAATATTTTGAAGTTCGGGGCGCGATAAATAATTTCTGATAATAGCATTACTGATATCATCGAAAATAAATCCTTCCTCTATCATTGGAACAAGAAGGGGTGTAGCTAAGGAAGACACCGTAATGTTTTTATTCAGATTATTAATTTTATTTTGGTATGATTTGCTGTTAATGGTTCCTTTGGTTCCAATTACTCCAATATTTTGCGAGGATAAATGATGTTGGATATAATCAACAACAGGATCAATAACATTAATTACAAGAGCGCGGCTACCAACAAGCTTAACAATATTTTCATAAGCATTAGACGAAGCCGTATTGCATGCTATAACAATTATTTTACAGTCTTTCTCAAGAAGAAATTCTGTGATTTTCTCGGAATAATAGATTATTGTTTCTTTCGATTTATCGCCATATGGCAGATGAGCAGTGTCTCCGTAATAAATAATCTGTTCACCGGGAAGTAAATGATGGATTGCACTTGCGACTGTAAGACCACCCACACCGGAATCGAATATTCCAATTGGATTGTTGGGGGACAGGTTCATAAAATAAAATATAAAATAAAAACACCAGCTCAATGAGCTGGTGCAGTCTATATTATTTAATTCCCATTTTTGTTTTTACCATTGGCAGGATATCAACTGTTCCTTCTGCGGCATATACAATTGCTCCGGAACCAACATCAAAAATATAGGTAAATCCATTTTCTTCGGCTACCTGGTTAATGAATTTAGTTGCTTTATCACGAATGGGCTGGAAGAGCTTATTTCGCTGTTTCTGGATTTCCTGTTGCGCTGTCTGCTGAAATTGCTGAATTCTATCCTGAAGATCCTGCAATTCTGATTCTTTAGTAGCACGAACTAAATCTGTGTAAGTATTTAAATTGTTGGCATAGGTTTCGTATTTCTGATTAAATTCAACCTGCAATTGTTCCATGGTTTGCTCAATTTGTTGAGCAGTAGCCTCCAGCGTCTTCTGAGCGCTGTCACTTTCGGGCATCGCAGCCATAAGTTCCTGGCTGTTAATATGACCCAGTTTTATCTGACTTTGTGCTTGTACTGTAAAACCCAGGAATAGAACAACCAGAGTTAATAAAATTTTAATGCTGTTTTTCATTTTGTTTTTTTTTCTTGAAAATTCGTACAAATGTAAAAAATTAATTCTTATAACCTAATTTTTGCAATACTTCATCGCTAATATCATACCTCGGATTAGTGTATAACATTGTAGGTCCGGATGAGCTGTCAAATATTACTGCATATCCGTTTTCTGTTGCCAGCTCTTTTATGGTATTATAAATTTCATCCTGTATGGGTTTTACTAATTCTTCACGTTTTTTAAATAAGGCCCCTTCCTGACCGAAATAATCGTTTTGTTGTTTCTTAATTTCCTGCTCGGCTTTTATTATTTGTTCTTCTCTTTTTACACGCATCTCATCTGTTAACAATACCCGCTCGGCCTGATAATTTTTGTATAATTTATCAATCTCGGCATATTTATTTTCTATTTCCTTTTGCCACGACTCCGAGAGTTGATCCAGCTGGTCCTGGGCGGCTTTATAAGAAGGAATATTGCTTAATATATATTCTGTATCAACAAAGGCATATTTTTGGGCAAATATCGATGCTGCCGAAAATATGAACATAATTAGAAATACTGTTATTCTTTTCATGATTTTTAAATTTTAATAGTTAAAACTGTTGTCCCATTATAAAGTGGAATTGACTACCATGATGCGGTGAGGCTTCTCCGGGTTGTTTATCAAAACCATATGCCCAGTCGATACCCAGCAAACCAAACATGGGTAAAAATGCCCGGATGCCGACTCCGGCAGACCGTTTAATTTCAAACGGATTAAACTCATTAAAATAAGACCATGCGTTACCTCCTTCAATAAAACCAAGACCGTAAATTGTGGCCGAGGGATTAAGTGTTATGGGATATCGAAGTTCCATAAAATACCGGGTATAAATATTCCCGTTCTCTACATAACTACCGGTTTCCGCGTTATAATACTGTGGTGTCAATGTACCGTCATCATATCCCCTTAATGCAACAATATCTGTTCCGTATAAACTGTAACCCACCATTCCACTGCCGCCAACCCTGTATTTTTCAAAGGGAGAGGGGCCGATTTTTTTGTTATAGTGCCCCAGGTAACCAAATTCTGCTCTTGTAGCCATTACCAAATTTCCTGCCAAACTTGTATAATGTGTGGCGTTAAAGGTCCATTTATGAAATTCAATAAATTTATATTTCTCCTGGGGAGTCATGGTGGAATAATCCTTATTATTAAATAAAGAATATGGAGGAGTAAGTTGCAGCCCAAATGTAATATTCGATCCACGCCTTGGATAGATCATCTGGTCCTGAGAACTTCGGGTTAATGTGTTTCTGAGACTGATCAGGTTTGAAACACCTGTACTAAAAACAAATTCAGCACCATATTCACTTAAGTTATATCTCTGAAAGCTCAATTCATGAGACAGGGTAAAAAAATCGTCGGGCCATGTAAGTCGTCTGCCAAGACCAACCGATAATCCATAGGTTTTAAAATGAGAGTTTCTATAGGCTGAATAATAAGAAGTGTTGGGATAACCTCGTACAGTATGATACAACGATACCGAAAATGAATTGGGTTTTTTCCCGCCAAACCAGGGTTCAATAAAAGAGATACTGTAGGCCTGGTAATACTGGGCATTTGATTGCGCACGAACCTGCAATGTTTGTCCGTCACCACTTGGAACCGGTCTCCAGGCTTTTTTTTCGAAAATATTTCGGGCAGAAAAATTTGAGAAACGGATTCCAATAGTTCCCACAAAACCAACACCTCCCCAGCCTCCGGAGACTTCAAGCTGATCGTTAGGTCGTTCTTCAAGCTGATATTCCAGATCAACCGTTCCATCTGCCTGGTTTGGAATAGGATTGGGAAAAATAGCTTCAGGATTAAAATGTCCGAGAGCGGAAAGTTCACGAACCGAGCGGATAATATCCGATCTGCTGAATAATTCACCCGGACGGGTCCGCAATTCACGGCGTACTACATGCTCATTGGTTTTTGTATTTCCTTTAATAATAACATCATTTATTGTGGCTTGTTTTCCTTCATAAATTTGCATTTCAAGATCTATGGAATCACCTTCTACTTTGGCTTCAACAGGTACAATTGAGAAGAACAGATATCCCTGATCCATATAAAACGAACTAATGGCATCTTCGTCTGTCTGAAGCCTTTCTTCGATAAGGGTCTGATTATATACATCCCCCTTCTTGAGTCCAAGCTGAGAATTTAATGCGGATGCCGGGTATTTGGTGTTTCCAATCCATGATATGCTTCGGATATAATAAGGTTTTCCTTCTTCAAGAGAAATTTTCAAACCTATTCGCTTATTATTGATTGTATAAAGATTCTCATCCAGAATTTTGGCATCTCTGTATCCGTTTTCATTATAAAAAGCAATTAGTTTATCAAGGTCCTCCTTATAATCCTTTTCCTTATATTTAGAACCTTTAAAAATATTAATATCCCGCTGCTTAGTCTTTTTTAAGACCCTTCGAAGTCTTTTATCAGAAAAATCTTCATTTCCTTCAAAATCAATTTCTTCAATTTTTACCCGTTTATTTTTATCAATATGTACAAAAAGATTTACCCTGTTTACTGAAGCTGTATCATCCTTTTGAACAATATTTACCTCAGTATTTAAAAAACCTTTTTCTATAAAATGTGTCTTGATAATATGTATTGTGGTACTTAAAATATTATCAGTTATCTGGCTTCCTTGTTTAAGTTTAACCTTTTCTTTCAGATTATCAGCATCAGATTTATTGATCCCCTCATAAAACACCTGTGAAATCCGGGGTTGTTCGGTAAGCGCTATTTCGAGGTAAATTTTACCTTCTTCGATTTTTGTGGCAATTATTTTAACATCCGAAAACAAACCATATTCCCAGTATTTATTAATTGCACTTGAAATTTCATCTCCGGGAACTGTTATTTTCTGTCCCACGTTTAAACCGGAAATATTTCGCAATACTCTTGGCTGAAGATATTTTATGCCTGTAACTTCTATTTCTGCAATTTCATAATCTTTGGGCCGGGAATAATCAATAACCGATAGATTACTAACATCTGTTTGCTGGCTATATCCACTAAAATTAATTAGGAAAAAAAGGAAAACGAATTGAAATTTATACATTCTGAGGTTAACTATTTACATTGATACTTTCACTCATTTGTTCACTGGTTTGCCCGAATCTGCGCTCCCGGCATTGATAATCAAGTATGGCTTCGAATAAATGTTCTCTTCTAAAATCGGGCCAAAGTGTATTTGTAAAATATAATTCGGTATAGGCAATCTGCCACAAAAGAAAATTACTAAGACGATATTCTCCGCTGGTTCGGATCAATAATTCAGGGTCGGGAAAATTTTGCGTATTTAAATACTGCTCAAATATACACTTATCGATATTTTTGGCCTGAATTTCTCCCTGCTCAATTTTTAAGGCTATGGCTTTCACAGCTTGAATAATTTCCCATCTCGAACTATAACTTAACGCCAGAACTAAGGATAAACCCTTATTCTGACTGGTTAATTCAATAGTTTTGCTGAGTTGGGTGGCTACATTTTTTGGCAAAGTTTCTAAATCTCCAATAGCAAGCAACCGAACATCATTATCCATAAGGGTTTTTGTTTCTTTATGGATTGTGGCTACTAATAATGACATTAAAGCATCAATTTCAGTTCTGGGCCGTTTCCAGTTTTCGGTAGAAAAAGCGTAAAGGGTAAGATATTTTAAACCAAGTTCAGCAGCACCTTCTACGGTATCACGAACAGCTTTAACTCCGTTCTTATGACCAAAAACCCTCTGGTTACCTCTTTTCTTAGCCCATCTGCCATTACCATCCATAATAATAGCAATATGTTTTGGTAAACGGGTTTTGTCGATATTCTCCTTTTGAATCATAAAAAATTTTAATTATACACCGGACATTTTGCTGCAAATTTAAAAAACTTAAAAGTAATATTTACACATAAAGTCGAATACCAGTCATTATTATGAAAAATATAATTTTGAATCGGGCTATCAACGCCATCAACGAGGTCAGTAAACCCTTTTCTGATGATCCATTCAGCTCCCCAGCTAATTCTATCTGTAAGTGTTGATTTTAATCCGATCCCAAAGGGCAGGGTAAAATGATTTGGCGCTCCGGAGGTTGAGGATAGGATGTATGAATATCCAAATCCACCGGTTACATAAGTAGTAAAATCCCATTTTTTCACATAGGGTAAATAGGGTAAAAAATTAAATTCAAAATGCCCGGATAGATCGATCAGAGTGGTGTTGAAATTTGTTAAAGGTCTGTCGGGATGCATCCATTCCGGAAAATCCAGATCACTTCCGGACAGATTAATATAATAGGCATTTGCCCGCAAGCCATAACGTTTATTTATTGTATACCTGTAAAAAGCTCCGGCTGAAAGGCCAGGAGAGTAGAACATTTTTTTTGGATTTATATCACCCAGATACGAAGAAGTCCCGATAATCAAACCTACATCAGATTTTTGCTGGGCAACCAAAATATTAGCAATCGCGAAAAAAAATAAAATAAGAATAAAGTTTCTTTTCATCAGGTTTTGTTAATCTGCATAAAATTGTCTAATTAACGCAAAATAACATTCTTTTAGCGCATTAATTCACAAAAAATGCTAAAAATATATAAAAAATGTGAATCAGAATTTTCTGTTTTACCTCAAAGCTCTGCGATACCTTTTATCAAGAAATCTTGGTAAACCTTTGGGAGAAGTTTCAATACGATAATTAAATGAGAATAGAAGTAAATAATAAATATCGTTTGATTTTGAAAACAATAAATTTGTGTAGCCGTCTATAAAATCGGAGAAAACATATCTTCCACCCAATTCAATTCCAAAAATCCAACTATCGTCAATGGTATATTTTACTCCCAGACCTAATGGAATACCTACACTTATTTTACTATACCCGGTAATTTTATCCATATGTTCTCCGCGTGTTGTGCCTTCAAATTTGGGCCAGAATAACAAAGGGGTCAAACCTGTAAAAACGTAAGAGCTTAAAACACTATAATTGTTTATCATACCCCGGCGGTTAAACATTGCGGGTGTTTGTCTTTTGCGGTTATCCTGTAAAAAGTAGAATTCACCCAGCAGGGCGGTCTCAAAAAGGGTAGTTTTGTATGAAAAATTACGTTCAGAATTAACTGATCCAAAATCTGATGCTGATCCAAATCCCAAATTTAAATTTAATTTAACAGAATATCGCTGGTCAATTTTGTATCGCACTCCCAATCCAAAAGCCGGTCGGGTTTCATCAAATTGTAAATCTTTGAGCCCAAATAAACTATTTGCATCAGCTGCTCCTCCAATATCTCCGAATACCTGTGCACTTCCAACAGAAATTATTCCTTCCATTCGTCTAAGTTTCCATTTCTGTGCTGAAACAGGCAGAGAAAACAAAAAAACAAACAATATTATAATTCCCTTTTTAAACATTATTTTTCACACAAGGCTGCTTAATTCTATTATAATAATATTATAAAAGCAAAGATGGGGTTTTAATAATTAAAAGCAAAATGTAAGGTTATATACGAATTTAAAGAATAAATTGTTTTTAGTAATATTTTATGATCAATTTCTTTTGTCCACTCCCCACATTAATTTATTTCGAATGGTTGAATAGAAGTTGCTTTTACTAAGTTTTAACATTTTTAACCTAAATTCTGCTTTGCACAAGTGAACAACAAAAGAATCCTTTACCAGTGTGGTTCTGTTATCTGCAGTTATCAGGTAATTATTGCTTCTGCTTCGCACTTTAAGTGTAATTTTTTTTGTATCGGGTATAACCAGCGGGCGCACAGTTAAATTGTGGGAGGCAATAGGGGCAATTATAAAATTTTCTGAATCCGGTGTAATAATCGGTCCTCCTACACTGAGCGAATATGCGGTGGAACCTGTTGGTGTTGAAACAATCAGCCCGTCTGTCCAGTAAGTATTCAGATACTCATTATCCAGATAGGCATCTACAGTAATCATAGATGAGTCTTTTTTGAGAAGGGTTACTTCGTTTAACGCAAAATTTAATTCATCAAAAAGGTGAAAATCATTCTCCAGTTTGATGAGTGTTCTGTATTCAATTTCAAAATTTTTATCGAATATGGCCTGTAATGCTTCGGTAATCTCATCTTTTGCAATATTGGCAAGAAACCCTAACCTGCCTGAATTTAATCCGATTATGGGTATATCAAAATCCCTAACAAAAGGCACTGCTGCCAGGAATGTACCATCACCGCCAATGCTGATCATAAGATCCGCATCATGCGGAGTATCCTCAAAAGTATTAAATTCACCGGCATGCAAAGGAGTACATTCCGCATGTTCCAACATGAACTGTAAAAAAGGTTTGTAAATATAATATTCAACGTTATGGGCTTTTAAAATATCAAAAAGCTCTTCGATGTGGGTTTTAAAATCGAGATTAAATGTTTTTCCGTAGATTAAAATCTTCATGCTCTTAGCAGTGAGTGGGGAGTATTTTAAATGCTGAGATATTTCATAAATGATTCATACCTGCTTTCATACCAGTTGTCCAGATCGTCTTCATCCATAAAAGATGCCTTGATGATATAATTATAGCGATCGAAAGTTTGAATAATTGATGTAAGTTCTTTGCGGTTTACTTTTATGGTAACTTCCATTTTCATGGAATTTGTATGTGTATTTACATAGAGACTCAGTATTTTAGCATCATTACTTTCAATAATCTGTGCGATCTGCGAAAGTGAATAATCGTTGTTATTTAATTCAAGTACAATTAAGCCACCGGGTTGTTTTAATGCAGATAGGTCTGCAAAATAATGTAATAAATCGATCATGGTGATCGAACCCATGTAATGGTTATTTCGATCAAGCACCGGGACAACTGTTAAATTTAGTCGTGAAACTAGTTCAATGACTTCATATATATGCTGATCATAAAACACATGGGGGCTGAACAATGAAAGACTGTGATTTCCGATGGGCTCTTCAGCCATGTTATTATCATAAATATCTTTGTCGGAAATAAGACCTAAAAAATCCTGATTATTTACAATAGGTAAATGCGATATTCTGAATATATCCATCCAATACAAAGCTTTCTGACCGCTATCCGAAGTTTTTAATGGCGGGATCACATCTGAAATTAATTCTTTTGCAAGCATAATTTCCCTGTTTTCTGAAAATACTTGTTAATTTTGTCTTACCTTCTGTAAATAATCCACTAATACTTTATCTAATGACAAGATTAAGTGTAAATATAAACAAAATTGCAACATTAAGGAATTCAAGGGGTGGCAATATTCCAAATGTTCTAAAATCGGCCATTGATTGCCAGCAATTCGGAGCCCAGGGCATAACGGTTCATCCCAGGCCCGATGAACGTCATATTCGTTATCAGGATGTGCGGGAGATCAAACCCATTATCCGCACAGAATTGAATATTGAAGGATATCCGTCCCGTAAATTTCTTGATCTTGTAAAAGAGGTTCAACCCGATCAGGTAACACTGGTTCCTGATCCGCCCGATGCCCTGACCTCAAACCAGGGATGGGATACTATCGGAAATGCATCGTTTTTAAAAGATGTAATCTTTGAATTGAAAAAAGCGGGGATTCGCACATCGATATTTATAGATACTGACCTTGATAAAATTGTGGCAGCAGCAAAATCAGGTGCAGACCGGATTGAACTGTATACCGAACCCTACGCAAAAAATTTTCCACTGAATAAAACTAAAGCTATTGATCCGTTTTTAAGGGCAGCAGTGCGGGCCAATGAGGCCGGACTCGGAATAAATGCCGGTCACGATTTGAATCTCGAAAATTTAAAATTTTTTAAAGACACCATTCCCGGGTTACTTGAAGTTTCTATTGGCCATGCTTTAATTGCTGATGCTTTATACTTTGGATTGGAAAAAACCATTCAAATGTACCTGAATCTATTAAATTGATTTACAAAATTTTTAATTTTTACATTTTCAGATGAAATTATTTTACAGGGAATTTGGTGCAGGATTTCCGTTAATTATTCTTCATGGATTATATGGATCTTCAGATAACTGGTTTACCTACGGGAGAAAATTATCAGAGAAATATCATGTTTACCTTGTAGATCAGAGAAACCACGGACAATCTCCCCATAGCGAAATGTTTGATTTTGAATTGATGAGGGATGATCTTTTTGAGTTTTACCGGGACCATAACATTCGTAGGGCAATAATAATAGGACATTCGATGGGTGGTAAAACAGCAATGTATTTTGCAGCCTCTTTTCCTGAAAAAGTTGAAAAATTAATAATTGTCGACATAGCCCCGAAATCTTATAAATTGTTACCTGCTGAGTTAAACCAGGTAAACGGGCATAAAAAAATTATTGCAGCCCTGTCAGCTGTTGATTTATCAAAATACAATTCAAGGGAAGAAATCGATCAGGCGTTGGCTAAGGATATAGTTCACCCTAAAGTACGTCAGTTTTTATTAAAAAATCTAAAAAGAAACGACAATGGTGGATTTTTCTGGAGCCTGAATATAAAAGCCATTGAAAAAAACTTCGATTTTATTTTTGATGTATGCGATAATGATCTGGCAATTTTATCGGGAAGCGCTCCTTCCATGCCTGTACTTTTCGTGAAAGGCGAACTATCGAACTATGTGGTTGAATCTGACTATGAGAAAATTCATGAAATATTTCCAAATTCAGCAATTAAGATAATTTCAGGAACAGGTCACTGGCTGCACGCCGAAAAACCGGAAGAATTTATTAAAATAGTATCGGAGTTTCTGGGATAACAATTATTGATCTGCAATTTCAATATTTTCCGGTGCAATCAGATCCAACCCTTTATATCGTAACAAAAGCTGGGCAATCGCCACAACATCTTTCTGACAGTATGTAACTATAGCATTTAAATCTTTTTTCCCCCAGTAGATCTCAGATACCATACTTCCGTCAATCTCATCCTTAGGACTGGGAATTCCAAAAACAGAGGTCAATAATTTCAGGGAAGTATAATGTTTATAATCCCCGAATTTCCATAATTCCATAGTATCAAGCAAATTAATTTCCCAGGGTTTTTTACCGGCAATATCAAGCAATCCGGGTAATGTAATGCCATTTATCAGCATTCTTCTGGCCAGGTAAGGAAAATCAAATTCTTTACCGTTGTGGGCGCAAAGGTTTATATTTTTTTTACTGTTGTAATTTTCAAGCAGGGTTTTAAATTCTTCAAGAAGTTTTTTTTCATCGTCTCCCCAAAATGATTTTAACCTGATTTTTCTATTATTTTCTTTTTCGGTAATTATGCCAACCGATACACAAATAATTTTGCCAAATTCTGCATAAATTCCTGCACGTTGATATACATCTGAGGCGGATTCATCCTCTTTTCTGAAAAAAGAAGATTTTTTTTCCCAGAGTTCCTGCATTATTTCCGACTGGTTTTTGAAAGCCGGATGTTGCGGTACTGTTTCGATATCAAGGAAAAGAATATCCGGAATTTTAATAAAGTCTAACATGATTAATCTTTCAGTTAACGGTGAATATTGAAGTATAAAATTGTATAAACGTAAGATTCATTAAATTTGCAATTCTGCGTTTTCAATATACAAAATTTATTGATATGATAAAACATGTGGTAATGATTAAGATACAGGATTTTGATGTGAATGAAAAAATGGATAAACTTGTCCATATAAAAAAAATGCTTAATAGTCTGATTCATAAAATTCCTGAAATTAAACACCTTGAAACCGGGATTAATATCACAATTAAAACTTCATCGTATGATTTGGTTCTGATTACAGAATTTAATAATCTGCTCGATCTTGAAACGTACAGGTTTCACCCTGAGCATGTAAAAGTTATTGACTATTTAAATTCTGTGAAAAAAAATGTAGTTGCTGTGGATTATGAATGTTAAAATAATGTAATTGATGAATAATAAATTATATCCTTTAAAATTTGATTCCATTTTAAAAGACAAAATATGGGGTGGAAACAGGTTATCAATGGTTCTAAATAAATCGTTATCTTCTGATAAGGTTGGTGAGTCTTGGGAAATATCAGGCTATAACGGTGATATTTCTGTAGTAAAAAACGGATTCTTAGCCGGGAATAATTTACTAGAGCTTATTGAAATTTATATGAGCGACCTCGTAGGTGAAAAAGTATACAATAAATTTGGGATAGAATTTCCCTTATTAATAAAGTTTATTGAAGCTGCTGACGATCTGTCGATTCAGGTGCATCCAAATGATACTCTTGCAAAAGAAAGGCATCAGTCAAATGGCAAAACAGAAATGTGGTACATTATAGAAGCTGAAAAGGGATCTCAGATTCCTGTAGGTTTTAATAAAAAACTGGATAAGGAAACGTACATTAAACATGTAAATGAGAAAACGCTTATAGATATTTTAAATGTTGAAAAAACAGCATCCGGCGATGTATTTTTTCTTCCGGCAGGACGCGTTCATGCTATCGGAAAAGGTATATTGCTGGCCGAGATTCAGCAAACTTCTGATTTAACTTACAGAATTTACGATTATGACCGGCGCGATGCAAACGGCAACCTGCGTGAGTTGCATACCGATTTGGCTTTGGATGCTATTGACTTTAATGTATATGATGAATATAAAACGAAATACTCTAGTGTTCTTAATACTACTTCAAATATTGTAAAATGTCAGTATTTTTCGACCAATATCCTGGAGTTTGATCAAGCCATAAAAAAGGACTATAACCTGATTGATTCTTTTGTTATATATATGTGTCTTGAAGGAGAATTTGAAATTCGATATAATGGTAGTGTGGAAAAATTGACTAAGGGTGAAACTGTGTTAATCCCTGCAGATATAGCCATTCTTTCATTAGTGCCTCAGAAAAAATCAAAAATTCTTGAGGTATATATTCCGGATTAATAAAAAGTAAAAGATTATGGTAATTCAAAGCGCAAGCTTTATAAAAAGCAGCCAGGATGTTCAACATTGTCCGAAAACAGGATTACCCGAATATGCCTTTTTAGGACGTTCAAACGTGGGCAAGTCTTCACTAATCAATTACCTGACCAATCATAATAAGCTTGCGAAAACTTCTGGTACTCCCGGAAAAACCAGGTTGATTAATCATTTTCTTATTAATGAAAACTGGTTTCTTGTCGATTTACCCGGTTATGGTTATGCCCGGGTTTCAAAAAAAGAACGCGAGGTATTCAGCTTAATAATTAAGGAATATCTCTTAAAGCGAGAAAATCTTTTTAATCTTTTTTTACTGGTTGATTCAAGACACGCACCTCAAAAAATCGATCTTGAAATTATTCATTGGCTTGGTATGAATCAGATACCTTTTGTGGTCGTGTTAACAAAAACCGATAAAATATCAGAAAGGGTACTTCAGGGAAATATAAGCTTGTTAAAAAAGGAATTAGCTCTTTACTGGGAAGAATTTCCATTAATGTTTATCAGTTCAGCCATAAGTAAAAGAGGAGCTGAAGAAATTCTGAATTTTATCGAACAAACAAATAAGAATGCTTTGGAAAAAACTTGAAAATTGTCTGCTTAAATTTATTATTGACAAGATATTTTTTACATTTGCAGCGCCATATAATATATTCTTCCAATCTTAATAAAGAGTAATTTATAGAAAACAATGAAGATTAAAGCTCCAATAAAATTTTTTTCCGGAAGAGCCTCGAATTACCTTGCGGAAAAAATTACCAAAAGTTTTGGGACAGAGTTGGGAAAAACATCGGTTCTCGAATTTAGCGACGGAGAAATACAGCCATATTATCTTGAATCGGTGCGTGGATGTATTGTTTTTATTGTTCAGTCTACATTTCCTCCAGCCGATAATCTTATGGAATTGCTGCTTTTAATCGATGCAGCTAAAAGGGCCTCTGCTTATAAAGTTGTAGCTGTAATGCCTTATTTGGGATATGCCCGTCAGGACCGTAAAGATAAGCCAAGATGCTCAATCGGGGCTAAACTGGTAGCTGATCTTCTTACTGCTGCTGGTGTTGACAGAGTAATGACTATGGATCTGCATGCCGATCAAATTCAGGGATTTTTTAATGTTCCTGTCGATCATTTGTATGCATCTACATTATTTGTTCCTTACATTAAAAGCCTTGATTTACCGGACCTCGTTATAGCAGCGCCGGATATGGGTGGTTCAAAACGTGCCAATGCATATGCCCGCTTCCTGAATTCTCAAATGGTTATTTGTTATAAGGTCAGGAAAAAAGCCAATGTTATTGAAGAAATCAGGGTGATTGGTGAAGTTGAAAACAAAGATGTGGTAATAGTTGACGATATGATTGATACAGCGGGTACTATCTGTCTGGCAGCAGATTTAATGAAAGAACAGGGAGCCAGAAGTATCCGGGTGGTAGCTTCTCATCCGATTTTATCCGGTCCTTCATATGACAGAATCAATAAATCATCGATAACTGAAGTTATGGTGACCGATACCATCCCGTTAGGTACAAAAAGTGAAAAGATTAAAATCCTTTCTGTGGCTGACTTATTTGCTGACGTCATTAATAAAGTATATAAATATAAATCAATAAGTTCGAATTTTATTGCATAATTACTATATTTGCACTCCTTTTAAAAAAAGGTTTAATACAATCGTGTGATGGGGAATATTATACTACACGAATTAAAATATTCCAAGTAGCACATTATTAATTAATTGTTTAAACTATAAATAATGAAATCTTTAGAAATTAAGGGCACTCTTCGTAAGGAACTGGGCAAAAAAGAAACAAAAAAGTTAAGAAAAGAAAACATGGTTCCGTGCGTAATGTATGGTGGTGAAAATAATGTACATTTTTACGCGCACGAAAATTTGTTTAAAGATTTAGTGTATACTCCCAAAGTTTTCCTGGTTGATCTGAATCTTGATGGCGATAAATATGTGGCCATATTAAAAGAAATCCAGTTTCATCCTGTAACTGATAAAATTATTCACATCGATTTTATACAGATTTTTGATGATAAACCTGCTACTGTAAAAATTCCGATCGAATTAACTGGAAGCTCCATAGGGTTGAAAAACGGTGGTAAATTACGTCAGCGTCGCAGAACATTAAAAGTCAAAGGTCTTGTTGCAGATTTACCGGATACCCTGAATATTGATATTTCTGATGTGAATATCGGGGATATGGTTAAAGTGGGCGATGTAAAGTTTAAGAATCTTGAAATTCTTGATCCTTCACGTTCCATGGTGGTAGGTGTTGTATCTTCTCGTTTAGCCGCTAAAGGTATGGGCGCTGAAGAAGAAGGTGCAGAAGAAGTTGCTGCTGAAGCAGGTGCTGAAGAAACCACTGAAGAAGCTAAGGAAGAATAAACGGACTTATTTTGAAATATCTGATTGTAGGTCTGGGTAATATCGGTGACGAATACCAGAATACCCGGCACAACATAGGATTTAATATATTGGATGCCATGGCTGTGGCATCCAATATTAGTTTTAAGGACAAAAGATATGGTTTTGTGGCCGAATACAAATATAAGAGCCGCACCTTTGTCCTGCTGAAACCCTCAACATATGTTAATCTTAGTGGCAGGGCAGTAAACTATTGGATGCAGCAGGAAAAGATACCGATAGAAAATGTACTTGTGCTGGTAGATGATCTGGCATTACCTTTTGGTACATTGCGCATCAGGCCCAGAGGCGGTTCCGGCGGACATAACGGCCTTGAAAACATCAATTTAATTTTAGGACAACAAAACTATGCCCGTTTGCGGTTTGGAATTGGTAATGATTTTATGCCGGGTCAACAGGTGGATTATGTGCTTAGCCAATGGGCAGTTGATGAAAGAAAACTTCTTGAAGAAAAAATCAATACCTGTATAAATATCATTCAATCATTTGGAACAATAGGTCTGGAACGCACCATGAACCTTTATAATAATTAGCCAATATAGTTTACTGTTAATTATTTGTTAAAAGATCCTCTGTAAATTCTTTTAGTTGTAATTTCGCGATGTGAAATTATTTGCGAAAAATAATAAAATCCGTCTTATTATCTGGCTTACTTCAATTTCATTGCTGGGATTGATTATTACACAGACATTTATTATTAGCAAAGCTTTTAGTACTGCCCGAAAACAGTTTGACCACAGGGCCGATCAAACGCTTTCTGATATTGTCGACGAATTAAAGGATAAAGTTGGTTGTATTGTTGCCACTGAAAATTCCGGACAATCACAGAACATACATCAAACCATTTTTAACGCAGTTGATACCGTTTTTCTGGCAGAGTTATTTAAAAAGTATGTGAGTTACCATCGTTTAGATAATCAGTATTATTATGCCATTATAAAAACAAAGGGAGATTCTGTTATCCACGCTTCAAAAAATTTTAATTATTCCGGATCAAGGCCAAATCCACACAAAGCTTGTCTTTCTTGTTTATGGAAAGAAGAATATTTTCATCTGGCGTTATATTTTCCGAATCAACGAGCTTTTCTTTTTCTTGAGCTTTCACTGTGGCTCATCCTCTCAGGAATTTTTCTCATCATCATTATATTAAGTTACGCATATACAATAAGTGTGTTAAACAGGCAGAAAAAACTTTCTGAAATTAAGAATGATTTTATTAATAATATGACGCACGAATTTAAAACTCCGATTTCTACTATATCGCTGGCTACTGAAGTGTTGCTTGGAGAAGAAAATAGCGGTCCTTCGGAAAGAATAAAAAAATATGCCGGGATAATTTATGAAGAAAACCAGAGAATGAAATCGCAGGTGGAGAGAGTACTCCATATGGCTGTGCAGGAAAGGGGCAAACTTCGGTTAAACAAGGAACCCACTGATCTGCATGAACTGATTCGAAATACGGTATACAATTTATGCCTGGAACATTGTGAAAAAGAAGTCTCTGTAAAATACAATTTAAAAGCAGAACATTATACGGCAAATATTGATCCTGTTCATATAAGAAATGTAGTGGATAATATAATCGAAAATGCATCGAAATATTCCGGTGAAAAACCCGAAATATTAATTTCATCAGTAAATTCAGGAGATGGAATACTTATTTCTTTTGAGGATAATGGCATTGGCATAAGTCATGCTTCTCTAAAATACATCTTTGACCGTTTTTATCGTGTACCTACAGGAGATATTCATAATGTTAAAGGATTCGGTCTCGGATTATATTATGTTAAATCTATTGTAGAGGCCCATGGTGGTTATGTAAATGCAAAAAGTGAATTAAACAAAGGCAGCAGGTTTAATGTTTATTTACCAATACAAGGGTAGCCTATTTGTATAGATAATGAGTAATAAAGGACACATATTATTGGTTGAGGATGATAAAAACCTTGGTTACGTGCTGAAAGATTTTCTTGAAATTTCTTCTTACTCGGTGATTCTTAAAGAAAATGGAAAAGAAGGCTTAAATGCTTTTATAAACGGTAAATACGATATTATTCTTCTGGACATTATGCTTCCCCTGATGGATGGGTTTACAGTAGCCGAAGAAATAAGAAGGATCGACTGTGAGGTACCCATAATTTTTATTACAGCTAAATCAATGAAGGAAGATAAAATCAAAGGTTTTCGCTCGGGTGCAGACGATTATCTGACGAAACCTTTCAGTACGGAAGAACTTAGTTTGCGCATTAATGCAATTTTACGGCGTACAAAAAATAATCCGTTAATTTCGCAAACCTCACACTTTGCTTTTGGTATTTTTAATTTTGATGCAAACAATCATTTACTCAAATCTCCAACACATGAAAAGCATCTGACCAAGCGTGAGGCTGCTGTGTTAAAATTACTCTGTATGAATAAAAACAGGGTTCTGCGACGCGAAGTTGCCTTAAAACTAATCTGGGGAGACGACGATTATTTTATGGGCAGAAGTATGGATGTATACATTACCAAACTCAGAAAATTTCTTAAGGAAGATCCCTCTGTAAATATCATTAATATTCATAATACAGGTTTTAAGCTGGAAATAAACGACACTAAAAAGGTTGAAACCAACTGAAATAACCCCCTAGCCCCCTTTAAAAAGGGCGTTAGGCGGTTGTTATGTGCCAACATTGATGATACCAAAAGATTTATTATCTCCCCAATCTTCAGAAAGATTTATCGGATTTTATTCCGTTCGCTCAATAAAGGATCCGGCTACTTTTATATAAATAAAAATTACAACAATACCCAGAAACAGATGTCCGGCCAATACATACCATACATAGTGAGGTGTACCGGCATTTTCAAATACGCCCAGTAGTTTAGTATAGGTAAACCCACTTAAAAAACCTCCAAGAAATGTAGCTAAAAAGTTGGTGCCCATATATAACCCCGCTTTTTCTTTTGGGGCAATCCAGGTAATATATTCCTGTATTCTGGGTGAGGAAATCATTTCACCAACAGCAAACAAAAATATTCCGACAAATACGAGAGCAGGTGCCGTGGTGTATGAAAAGCCCAATACTGCAAAACCTAAAGCAGCAATAAACATTCCCAGGGTAAATGAGGGGATGGCTGCCCTCTTTTCAAATATCCGGGAAATAATTACCTGGAATATTATAATAATCCAACCTGTATGTGCAATAGCTTCGCCGTTAATCATCCATATGCCGTTCTCCTGACGGCCGATAAGCTTAGCCATGAAAGTACCAATCACATGACTTACATTTTGAAACAATTGTACCGAATCAAGGTGGGTTTCAACATAAATGGCGCCGAGGTTAAAAAATGCCCAGAAAGGCAACCAGAAAAAGAGACCCAATAAAATTAAAAAAATGGAAAATTTTACATCAGATAAAACCTCGAATATTTCAAGGATTTTTTTCCCGACTGAGGCATTGGTAGGTTCTCTTTTGGGTTCTTTATAAAAGAATACAGTAATTAAAAACATAATACCAATACCAACGGCTGCCATAATAAATGCATAATTCCAGCTTATGGCCCTTAGTTTTCCCGCAACCAGCGGTCCGAAACTCGCTCCAAAGTTCACCATGGCATAAAAAATTCCAAATCCTAATGTTTTATTGGTTGAGTCGGTTACTGCACGTACCGTGGCCGAAATTAAAGGTTTAAATATCCCTGCAGCAAAAGCAATAGTGAGCATCGTCATGGTAACTTCGCCAAAAGTATCGGAAATCAACAGGAATAATATGGAGGGAATATAGGCAAGATACGATACGATAAGTACCTTTTTAAAACCGAACTTATCTGCTATAGTGCCAGAAAATAATGGGATAAGATAGGATACGGCGAGAAAGAAACTTTGTATATTCCCAATTTCGTCCTTACTGAATCCAAGCTTTTTAACAGCATAAATTCCGAATCCCATATATATTCCATAATAGGCAAACCTTTCTAAAACTTCTATAATGTTGGCTACCCAGAAAACTTTTGGAAATGAAGTACGATTGCTCATAATTAAATCTTTTAGTTTAAAAATTTGAAGGTGTCTAATGTACAAAAAAGTGATTATCTAAAAAAACACAATTGTCATTTTGAATTAAAAATGCCTGAGTCATTAAAATTCAAAAGGTTTGTTTTATATTTTCAGGAATGTGATATATTTTAAATATATTGAAAAGGAGAAATGTTCAGAATTAAAAGTGTATTCTCATTCTACAAATTATTTTTTACCTTGCTGTAATATTTATAAACCTCTTCTATGACTGAATCAAAAATTACCCAACATCGTCTTCTGTCACTGGACACACTCCGTGGATTCGATATGTTCTGGATTATCGGTGGTGATATATTATTCAGGACCCTTGGAAAATTATCAGATCAACCGGTATTAACATGGTGGGGCACTCAGATGGAGCATGTGGAATGGAAAGGTTTTCATGCATACGACCTTGTTTTTCCGCTATTTATGTTTATTGCAGGAGTCACTATTCCCTATGCTTTACTTCAAAAGTTAGAAAAGGGTGTTTCAAAAACTTCATTATATCCGAAGATTTTTAAAAGGGCGGTTATCCTTATAATTTTTGGATTTATATACAACGGTTTTCTTCAACTTGATGTTTCTACTTTCCGATATGCCAGTGTTCTCGGACAGATTGGAATAGCTTATTTGCTGGCATCATTAATCATGCTGAATACAAAATCTATGTTGAGCAGAATTTTCTGGTTTGCCGGAATTCTTGGAATATACGCCCTTATTCAGCTAATTGTTCCGGTTCCGGGATTTGGTCCCGGAGTATTTACTCCCGAAGGAATTATTAACGGGTATATCGACCGGATATTTTTACCCGGAAGCTTGTATGGCGGCACCTTTGACCCTGAAGGATTATTATGCATAGTTTCGGCTACAGGTATTACTTTGTTAGGTGCACTTTGCGGTTTAATATTACTAAGTAAACAATACCGGCAATACTCAAAAGTGTTAATCCTTGTCATTGGTGGAATAGTTTTGATTATCCTCGGTTCGGTATTAAATACCTGGTATCCTGTAATTAAAAGCGCCTGGACAACAACTTTCAACCTGTTGGCAGGAGGCATCAGTATGGTATTGCTCGGCGTTTTTTACCTGGTTATCGATGTATGGAAATTTCAGGGGTGGACCTTGTTTTTCCGTGTTATCGGACTGAACTCCATAACCATATATATGGCCACTTGTTTTGTTCCGTTTTGGGAAATTTCGCAATTCTTTTTAGGCGGTTTAGCCCGCCTCTCCGGGACTTTTGAACCCGTAATCATTATTCTGGGTGTTATAACCGTTGAATGGCTGTTTCTGTATTTCCTTTACAAAAAAAGAATATTTCTGAAAGTGTAAACAATACTATTGCCAGTCTACCATTTCGGATTGATGAAAATTGATTTCCATAGCTTTAAAGCGCGGACCATGCGAACTCAGACGAATTTTATATTCATCCCAGTTTCGCCAGCCGGGAGGAGACCATCCGATTTCTGCATAACCGGGCAGGCGCGGGAAGGTCATGTATTCTATATCTTTAATTGTATTTAAAGTTTCAGACCATAGCGGAGATTCTGTTCCCAGGATATTTTTTTCACCCAAACCATCAATCAGGGTGGCAGGGTCCCAGGTATATGCATCCTTAACATTTATGTATCCGGCCCAGGTTAGCCCAAGTTTTGTTGTTGAATCGTATTTCATATCCAGGTACATTTTATGGCCGGGAGACATAATAACCTGCAATCCCCGGTTAATTACAAGTTTTTCATGTGAGCTGTTCCAGTGCTGCAGTATTGTATTGGAATCTAATTGTGCCTGCGAAATTTCGTCCCAGCCAACCATTAGTTTATTATGTGAACGGACAATCTCCTGCACCCTGTTTATAAAATATATGTAATCTTCCTTATCTGTTGAATGGGCTTCATCACCGCCAATATGAAAGTATGGACCGGGAGTAAGATTGGCAATTTCCCCAATAACATCATCCAGAAATTTGTAAGTGATCTCTTTATGTATGCATAGTGAACTAAAACCAACGCGCATGCCTGTATATAATTCCGGGGCTGTATTATTGCAATTTAGTTCCGGATACGAAGCAAGTGCAGCATTAGTATGCCCGGGCATGTCTATCTCGGGAACCACTGTAATATAATGTTCCCGGGCATAATTTACAATCTCTGAATATTCTTCCTGTGTATAATATCCGCCTTTTCCGCCACCAACTTCCGTGCTTCCACCATGCAGGGTAAGGTTAGGCCATGAGTTTATCTGAATTCTCCATCCCTGGTCGTCTGCCAGATGGATGTGAAACCGGTTAATTTTATATGCCGTTAACAGATCGATAAAGCGTTTAACATCATTAACACTAAAAAAATGCCGCGATACATCAAGCATAGCGCTGCGCCATTCAAACCGGGGATAATCTGTTATTTTCCCGGTGGCAATTTCCCAGGGTACCTGTTGTATGGTTGATTGTTCTATGGCCGGATTAAAGAGTTGTCTTAATGTTTGTATCCCTCTGAATATTCCTTCCGGTTGTTTTGCCACAAGGTGGATATAATTTTTTTCCACCTCTAAAAAATATCCTTCTTTTCCTGGTAAAGTATCTTTTTTATGCAGCGTAAGATAAATATTTCCCCTGCGAAATTTTCCGGATTTCGACTGAACCTTAATGTTAAATCCTGTAGGGGTATTTAATAACTCGGCCAGGTATATGCCGAGCTTCATCATTTCTTCATTTTCCGGTTCAACATAAATGGTAACCTTATTTTTTAAGGTATATATTCCATCGGAAACAATAACTGATACTGGTTTTGGAATAAGATTCCTGTAATTTTCTTTCAGACTAACAGAAGATTCGGAAATTTCGGATTTGCACGAATTTATTATAATGAATAATATCAATAGCATAATAACAGGAATGCCTGCTTTAAAGAAATTTCCATTTAGATTATAAAACCGGTTTTTGTTAATTGATTGGTTTACTGAAAATCTGGATTGCTGAATATTGGTTTTTAGCTGTTTCAGAATATTTTGTTCAGTAGACATAGTATTAAAATTTATTTATTGTAATCATAAAAATTGTAAATAAATTTAACCTGATATTTTTAAATCACGTACTTAAATGCTGCTCTTTTTTTGAGTTTTCTTTCTTCTCACCAGTGATAAGCTTCCAAATCCACCCACTATAGCCAGGTAAAATCCAAAATCGTACCACCATCCTGTATTTATTGTTTCATATACACGAATGGAATGATTAAATAATCCCCATATTAATGATACCGGAGCAATCCAGCCGTGCCATATGCCCCAAAAAAAACCTGCAGGATTTTCTATGGTGGTTTTTCCGTCTCCGGGAACACATGAAACCAGGAGGAAAACAATAAGCAACATACTGCTTACCAGAATAATTTGTTTTAATTTCATAAGGTGTCTTTTAATTGGTTTTAATGAATTAGATATTGTTTTTTAAAAGCTGCAAAACTGTTTCTGTTTTTTGCTCCATGGGCATAAGTCCATCGAGCCAGTGTATTACAGTTCCTTCTTTTTCCATTTTCCTGAACCAGGTCATCTGGCGTTTGGCAAACTGGTGGATGGCAATTGTTAATTTGTTTACCATATCCTTATAGTCCAAGTTTCCGGCAAGATATTCCGTAATGTATTTATATTCCAAGCCATAATAAATCAGAACTTCCGGTTTCACGCCCTCACCAATAAGATTTTGCACTTCTTCTACCATCCCTTGTTCCAGTCGTTGATGAAGACGTTC
Organism: Bacteroidales bacterium; assembly: GCA_016934395.1. Classification (GTDB taxonomy): domain Bacteria; phylum Bacteroidota; class Bacteroidia; order Bacteroidales; family UBA10428; genus JAFGSZ01. The sequence goes on along the minus strand of JAFGSZ010000013.1, from coordinate 35,932 downwards.
TGTGATTCTTTTTCTCCGGGTGTCGCGATCATACTGAATACCGATAATACAATTTTTTATTTCCGGGTACACCATCTTTGGTCTTGCATGGTCTTTGTAATATTGCTCAATTTCTATGGCCCGGATGGTCCTTTTTTTTGTATCAATGTCGGTTGTGTTATGTAATTTTTTAAAGGATGCCAGTATATCAGCCAGTTCTTTAAGGGTTTTTTGCTCCAGTTCTTTTCTCAGTGATTCGTTGGGAGGAACATGAATAAGCGTGTATCCTTTTATTGCAGCATTAATATATAATCCCGATCCCCCGCACAGGACCGGCGTTTTACTCAGCGATATTATGGTATTATATGCCGTAATAAAATCCTTCTGAAATTCGTACACATTATATTTATAACCCGGTTCGTGAATATCAACTAAGTGTACGGGTATCTTATTATCGTTAACAATATAATCGGCATAATCTTTCCCTGTGCCCAGATTCATCCTGCGGTAAACCTGTCTGGAATCTGCGCTGATAATTTCTCCATTAATTTGGTTTGCCAGGTGTGCGGCAAAAGCTGTTTTTCCCCCGGCTGTGGGGCCAAGAACGGTAATCAGATTATAAACGTTATTTTCGGATGTCAAAATATTAATTATTACTTACCGTGTTATTCAATCGCTAAGAAAGTAAGAAAATTAGTAAAAATTTAATGAATATCATCCCGGATTCATTATTGATTCTTTTAAGCTGTTAGTTTAAACAAAATTTATGTTATTTTGCATTGCTGAATTTGAAGAATAAATGGCGAACAAGATCAACATAAAGAATAAGAAAGCATCTCACGATTATGAGTTTATTGATAAATATACTGCCGGTATTATATTAACCGGAACGGAAATAAAATCAATACGCACAGGAAAAGCCGGACTTACGGATACCTATTGTGTTTTTAAAAACGGAGAATTGTGGGTTAAAAATTTGTATATAGCTGAATATTCACACGGTGGATATACGAATCATGAGCCTAAGCGCGATCGAAAACTGTTACTTAATAAAAATGAATTAAGAAAACTGGATAAAAAGGTAAAGGAGCGGGGATATACTATTGTGGCCTCGGGATTGTTTATCTCGGAAAGAGGACTGGCAAAGGTAAATATTGCGCTGGCAAGAGGGAAGAAGGAATATGATAAGCGGGAAGATATTAAGAAAAAAGATATTAAAAGAATGCACGAAAGGTTAGACAAAGTCTAATGCTGCGTTATTGCGAAAAGAAAAAATCGGTAAGATCGTAAATATCGTCTGAGGAAAGTGTGGAGTTAAAATCAAAGAAATTATCGATGGCCTTGAGCATTTCTTCAAATGAAATATAATTGTCATTGTCTTTATCCACGGATTTAAATTTTGCCGGAATTTCTGCGGATGTTTGTCTTCTGCCACCGGCATAACTTCCGGGAGTACGGATAAACAGTTCCACATCGCTGCGGTTAACAGCCATAGACTGGTCCAGCAGGGCAATTAAATCATCTTCTGACATTTGTACGCCACGGTCATCAACAAAAGCGCCATAAGTAGTGCCGGGTTCGTCATCCATATAATTGGGTACGCCATCAAGATCACTGTCAAGCGGACAACCCAAGGTATCTACTTCTGCTCCATAGGGTGTGCCGGGGCAATCATCCCAGCCGTCGAAAATCCCGTCAGCATCTTCGTCATCGTAAAAGATGGAATAATCATAATCATCGTACTCAGCAAAAAAACGTTCCACCGTAAGGGTTTTTGAGTCTGAAAACAGATCGAGATGAAATGAAACATAAGTATATGTGAAACTATCGTTGAACTTATTCCCAATAATCCCGCTGGTGTTTTTCGAACTCACATGATCGATAAGGTCGGTAAAAGTATAATGATATGAAGTGGCCACACGCACCATAAAACGATAGGTAATCCAGAAATCGAGACCAACTTCTACAGGGATGGCAAAGGAATATTGCGGATACTGGCCTAATCCCCAGTCATAATCACGTAAATTGGTTTCATAATTAAAATCCCTGTCGAGAAACCTGCTGCTTTCATAGTTAGAAGGAGATTCAACCAAATCGCGTATGGTTCCGTCTGACCAGTAATAATATTTATTTCCTGCACCATCAAGGCTGTCGATTTTAGAATTAAAGGTCATGGTTTCCACACCTATTGAGATGAATGGATGTAACGTTCTGTCTTTTTTATAAAAGTGGTCAAAATCATAATTCAGGTTAATCCCAAAAGCATAAATGCTTGATTGAAAATTAAAGTTCCTGTTTAAATCGGAATATGAGCGTTCATTTCCTGTAACCGTCCCGGTGATCAGGAAAAAGTTACCCCTGAAGTAATGTTTATTATCTATAAATGTGGATACATTGACATTAAATCCGGGTGATCCCAACATAAAAGAGTTGGTATTGTTTTTAACTTCTCCGAAATAACTAAATAATCCGCCTCCAATTCCAATCACCGGCTTATACACAGGATTTATAACTTCTACTTCCTGGTTTAATAAATCATCCAGATCACCCTGGGCAAGCAGATTCTGAAAACCGCTAATGCTGAAAAAAATGAATATTATGAGGGTTAATCGGTTCATTATCGCGAATCTGCTAAATTATTTGTACCATTGTTGATTGGCAATCATTAAAGCCTCCTGCACTGTAATCCTTTTTCCGTCGTTATAGGCTGAAACAAAAGCATCAGTAATATCTGTAGAATTCCAGATGTGTATTCTGTAATCTCTTGCTTCTTTATATACATTAAAAGATCCTACAGAGTATTTATGCCAGCCTTCATGATATTCTTTTCTTACCTCTCTATCAAGATTAAATTTTTTGAAGTAATGTTTAATATCTACGGGTTTATGTCCTGCTGCCAATTGAACACGATAATATATCCCGCTTTCGGGCTCTAACAGGTAGGGGAGATTATTTTTCAGCTCTTTATAATCCCGGGTCTTATTATTTTCAGATTTAATAACCTGGGGTTTTTTCTCGGCCAGAGGTTTTTCTTCAATACCTGGTTTTTCTTCAACAACCGGTTCTTCAACCTTAACTTCAACCGGTGTAACCTCTTTGGTTTCATCCGGAATAATTGCAACTGGGGCCGGTTTGTTCTTTAGTTCCGGAATCATAGCCAGAAGTTGATCCCGTGTAAGATTTTTCACGTCTTGATCAGTTTCAAGTACATCAATAACCACCGTTTTTTCACCATCAAGAAAAGAAAATTTCCCGGTAAGTTTAGGGACTATGCCTTTTGAAGGATCAGTAGGAATTAGTCTGTAGGTAACCATAAAGAAAGATTCCTGCGGCAGATTCATCCATAAATATTTTGCTGTACCGTTTTTGAAAGTAAAAATAGCATCCTTTCTTTCGATGTCCGAAGCAGTGAAACCGGGAGGTACCTCTTCTTCAATTTTTGCAAATTTTTCCCGGTTTTCTTTGTTTATCAAAAGGTTCACGATGTATTCATTACCGCTGGTTCCCAAATAGGGTTTTTGCCTGATGCAGGCAATATTTTCCGATCCGGCTGCAAAATGAGGAATCGGCTGGATTACTTTTTCTTCAAACTCGGAAATATCTACAATCAATGCCGGATCAATTGTCGGAGAAGGCTGGATATAAACCGATTTTTCAGGAACACTTATAGATTTACGCTCATTATCCTGAATATATGAGAATTTTCCTTTTAACTCGAAAGTTCCTTTCAGGCGTTCGTCGACTTTAATCCGGTATACCAGTTCAAATTCTTCCTGGCGGGGAAGCCGCAGCCAGATTAATCGTACACGTTTATCTTCGAATGAGAAATCGGCATTGGATGATTCAACTTGCGAGGCGGTGAGACCGGAAGGAATAACCTGCTGAAAACGGGAAAAACTTTCGAGGTCTCCTTTGTTAATAAATATCCGTACTTCAAACTCACTGCCGGCAACTACCTCAGCCGGGGCCTCCATGCGCAATGTAACGTTGGCTGGAAAAATCTGCTTTAATACCAGCACGGCCAATAAATTCATTAACAAGATAAGAATTCTAAACATTTTGAACAGATTAAGAATCAGCTAAAAATAAGCATTTCAGCATATATTCGCAAAAAATAATTCCTGCTAATTGTTGATAACTTATAATTTACTGTTTTGATTCCAATATGCAAGCAGGAAATAAATTCCCCACTTTTTAAAAGTTCGGGCTTAACAGATATTTCGAATAAAAATTATTGATCAGTCCTATAGCTTCTTCTGCCGTGTCAACCACACTAAATAAATCCATATCTTCTGTACTGATATTTTTTTCCTCCTCCAGCATTACCTGTTTTACCCAGTCAATGAGGCCCTGCCAGTATTTTTTTCCAACCAGTATAATCGGAAACTTGCCAATTTTTTCAGTCTGAATCAGGGTAAGGGCTTCAAATAATTCATCAAAAGTTCCGAAACCACCGGGCAGCACAATAAATCCCTGTGCATATTTCATGAACATTACTTTTCTTACAAAAAAATGATCGAACGTAATCAGCTTATCCGAATCAATAAAAAAATTGGGTTCCTGTTCAAACGGGAGGTCAATATTTATACCTACAGATCTGCCTTTACCCCTTTTTGCACCGAGGTTTCCGGCCTCCATAATACCCGGCCCTCCTCCGGTTATTACCCCGTACCCGCATTGTGTGAGTTGAAAGGCAATTTCTTCTGCAAGTTTATAATACGGAGTTCCCGGTTCTGTGCGCGCTGAGCCAAAAATTGAAACACAAGGTCCGATCCGGGCAAGTTTTTCAAATCCCTCCACAAATTCCGACATAATTTTAAAAATCTTCCAGCTGTCGGAAGTTTTTATCTCATTCCAGTTTTTTTTCTTGAATGCACGTTTAATCTTATCTTCGCTACTTGACATCTTTTATTTTTAAATCTTTATACTCAAATATTTTTTATTAGTTGCCGTAAGATAGAGTGAATAATAATAATGAAAAAAGATTCCCGATCGGATTTATTAACAGCAATACCTTATTTCTTAATCTCGGAAACCAGGAACCTTGCTGTATAACTTTCCTGATTTTGGATTAATTCTTCAGGAGTACCGGTACAAATCACTTCCCCGCCTTTTAATCCTCCTTCTTTACCCATATCAATAATATAGTCGGCAGTTTTTATCACATCCATATTATGTTCGATAACGATTACTGTATTTCCACGGTCAACCAAGGTGTTTAATACATCCAGCAGTACCCTTACATCTTCGAAATGGAGGCCGGTTGTAGGTTCATCCAGAATATACAGGGTTTGGCCGGTATCACGTTTGGCCAGTTCTGCTGCCAGTTTAACCCGCTGTGATTCTCCTCCCGACAGGGTGGTGGAGGGTTGTCCGAGGGTGATATACCCCAATCCAACCTGTTTTAATGTAATAACCTTTTTCAGTATATGCGGAATATTTTCGAAAAAACCCACTGCCTGGTTAATGGTCATATTTAATACATCACTTATGGATTTTCCTTTATACCGAACTTCCAGTGTTTCCCGGTTATAACGTTTTCCGTTACAGTCTTTACATTCCACATATACATCCGGAAGAAAATTCATCTCTATGGTCTGCACTCCTGCACCCTGACAGGTTTCGCACCTTCCCCCTTTTACATTAAATGAAAATCTGCCAGCAGCATACCCTCTTATTTTTGCTTCCTGGGTCTGTTCAAATAATTTTCTGATATCTGTAAAAACACCGGTATATGTAGCAGGGTTTGACCGGGGCGTGCGTCCCAGGGGAGCCTGGTCAACTTCAATAACTTTATCGATATTTGAAATGCCCGAAATATCGGAGTATGCCAGGGGTTCTTTATTAGACCTGTAAAAATAATTGCTTAAAATCGGGTACAGCGTTTCATTAATCAGCGTGGATTTTCCGCTTCCTGAAACGCCGGTAATACAAATAAATTTTCCCAGCGGAAAATTTACCGTCAGATTTTTCAGGTTATTTCCATTGGCACCTTTCATCACGATAGATTTTCCTGATCCCGGGCGTCGTTGCTCAGGTACGGGAATAGTTTTTTCCATGTTCAGGTAACTTGCGGTAAGGCTTTTGCTTTTTTTTATGGTTTCGATATTACCGGCCGCCACCACTTCACCACCATGACGTCCGGCCATGGGGCCCATATCAACTATGTAATCGGCAGACTGGATCATTTCCTTATCATGTTCCACGACAATAATAGAATTCCCGGTATCGCGAAGTTGTTTTAATGCCTCGATTAATCTCTGGTTATCCCGCTGATGAAGTCCAATACTTGGCTCATCAAGAATATACAGCACATTTACAAGCTGTGACCCGATCTGCGTTGCCAGTCTGATTCTCTGGCTTTCGCCTCCGGATAAGCTCCGGGCACTGCGATTTAAAGAAAGATAGTTTAGCCCCACGTTCAACAGAAATTTTAACCGGGTGCGTAATTCTTTTAAAATTTCCGAGGCAATTTTAATTTGTCGCTCACTAAGATTTTCCTCAATATTTTCCAGCCAGGCTGCTAATTCACCAATATCCATCTGGGCCATTTCGGCAATATTTTTATCGTGTATCCTGAAATGAAGCGCTTCAGTATTTAGCCGTTGCCCCTTACATTCCGGGCAAATGGTTTTTTTAATAAACTGCTGGGCCCATTTATTTTCTTTTTTATCTGTATTCGTATAGCCATTTTGCTGGTTGGCAATGTAGTTTACAATTCCTTCGAAACTCAGAAAATATTGTGATCCCAATCCAAGGGGTGTATTCTCGAGTTTGAATGATTCTTCAGAGCCGTATAAGATAACATGCAAACCATCTTCAGGAATGTTTTTTATGGCGGTGTTTAGGGTGAAATTGTATTTTTTAGCTACTGATTCCAGCTGCCAGAATATCAGCGAATTTTTATAGCTTCCCAGGGGTTCGATACCGCCCCTGCGTATGCTGACTTCAGGATTGGGAATTATTTTGTCGACATCAATTTCATTAATTGTTCCCAGCCCGTTACAATGGTGGCAGGCCCCCTGAGGAGAATTAAAAGAAAATGAATGTGGCGCTGGTTCGTTATATGAAATTCCGGTGGTGGGACACATAAGCTGGCGACTAAAATACCGCGAATGGTTCTGATCTTTTTCATGAACCATTAAAATACCTTTGCCATGGTGCATTGCTGTAGCAACAGATTCTTTTAAGCGTTTGATATCTTCTGGCGATATCTGAATTTTATCAATTACAATTTCGATATTGTGATTTTTATACCGGTCAACTTTAAGTCCGTGTTTAAGTTCTGTAATTTGCCCGTCGATTTGAACATGCAAAAAACCCTTCCGGCGAATTTGTTCGAAAAGCTCCTTATAATGGCCTTTACGATTTTTTACCACCGGGGCAAGGATATATACCTTTTTATCTGCAAATTTTTCCAGTATGAGATGAATGATTTGTTCATCGGTATATTTTACCATGGGTTCGCCTGTATTGTATGAATAGGCTATTCCTGCCCGGGCAAAAAGTAATCTGAGAAAGTCATAAATTTCAGTGATGGTTCCAACGGTTGACCGTGGATTTTTATTCGTGGTTTTTTGTTCAATAGAGATTACGGGACTTAACCCCGTTATTTTATCTACATCGGGGCGTTCCAGGTTTCCAAGAAACTGGCGTGCATAGGCAGATAATGTTTCAATATATCTCCGCTGACCCTCCGAATATATGGTATCGAAAGCCAACGAGGATTTTCCGCTACCGCTAAGACCGGTAATTACAGTAAGCCTGTTTCGGGGGATGGTGACATCTATATTTCTGAGATTGTGAACCCTTGCTCCCAGAACATTTATATTTTCTTCTTCCTGCACAGTGAGTGCTTCTTTATTTATCAACGTTCAGTTTCTTTAAAAATAATTGAATGGATTATTTTACTTTTTTATTTCCATTTTGCGAATTCCCTCTTTCGGAATTTTTATCATATACTTCTTTCCTTTTTTATTAGAGAGAAAATTATCTCTAAGCCAGAGATTGTTGTATTTCAGCATCTTGTAATTTGTATTATACGATTTTGCAAAATCAGCCCAATCAGCAACAGCAGTATCAATTTCAACCGAATATGTTGGAATGGGAGAATAACCTTCAGCCTGACCGATGGTAAAACCATATTTTTGCGGATCCGTCAGAATAATTTTTAATGCCAGAATCCTGTAAACGTATCTGGCTGTTTCTTCATTAAATAGCAGGTTGTAATAATCCGTTTCTTTTTGGCGCTCAATCTGTCGGTCGATTCCGCGACGGCCTACATTAAATGATGCTGCAGCCAATGTCCAGCTTCCATAACTTTCGTAAGATTCTTTAAAAAAATCACAAGCTGCTTTGGTTGCTTTTTCAAGATGATAGCGTTCATCTACTTCATCGTTTACTTCCAGGCCATAATCTTCTGCGGTTCCTTTAACAAAATGCCAGAACCCTGCTGCTCCGGCAGGACTAACTGCCTGAGAAAATCCGCTCTCTACAAGGGGTATGTATTTAAAATCATCAGGGACACCGTTTTCCTTTAAAATTTTTTCTATTTCAGGAAAATAACGGTTTGCTTTTTTAATAAATAAGATCGTCTGCGAATGCCAGTAGGTATTAATTAATAATTCACGATCGAGATCTTCTCGTACATCAAAATACTGAAGAGGAACGGTTTCACCCGCAAAATCGAGAATATCCGGAATTTCAGGAGAATTAATTATATATGGATCTTCCGGTTGATTAGTACCTTCCTGTTCATTTTTTGATGTAAAACTCTGAATAAAAAATACTGTGATTAACAAAACAAATCCTAAAAGTATAACCTGTATCCAGGATATAAATTTTTTATTCCCGGTTCCTTTAAATATCCCGTGCTTTTCTCTTTTCACAATAATTCAGTTTTAAAATTGAAATTTCACAAAATTAGTTAAATAAAACTTCAATTGCATGAAGTTGATTAACTGAATAACATTGGAAAGAAATAAAAATCGGGAAATTAAAATTTATAGCTTAATCCTGTGAATATACCAAAACGGTAAGGATAATTGCTAATCAGTGAGCGGCTTGTTGCCTCACTTAAACTGTATCTGAAAACCGGTTCAAGGTTCATGTGAAAATGAGCGCCTAAAGGATATTCAAACCCAAAACCAAGAACACTCATATAACTGATATTGTCAAGCGTATTATCAGTTACCAATGGATAATTTTTTTCATCAACCTGCAGCGTGGCGTTATTGCCCACCAGGATCCCGGCGCTAAAACCTCCCTGCACCAGTACATCAAGTTTCTGATCGATCATTTTGTATTTAATAATAAACGGTACTTCGAGATACTCAAAAAATTGCGTTATATTTCCGGTTATTGATTCACCATTTGTTTCGGTGATAACAGCATTATCCGGACCTGAAAAATATGCCGAATTTGTACTGATGAGCTGATTATAAAGATCTGAATTGTTCGCAATAAAATTTGAAGAATAGGCATTAGATAAAACATCCAGCGAGAAGGTTTGCCGGTTAAACTCACCCAGGCTTAGGTTGTTTACAGTTTCTCCATACCGGGTATAATAGAGTCCTGATTGAAATGATAAACGATCGGAATTCGAAACATTAATGTTAATTCCTCCTGAATAAGCCATCATAATTTCCTGGCTCACATTTGTTGCTGATGCAGACAAATTACTTGTCATCTCTCTATCGGATGAGATATTAAAAACTGACATGGAAGCTAACTGGCTGCCGATAATCCATTCATTGGACCGGGATGGTTTTGGGTCTGTATACACGCTTGCAAAATAATCTGCGGGGGCTGAATACATTTCCGGTAATTCAATATTTTCTTCAGCAAGGGTCGGGAATACTGTTAATATTGGCTGTTTTTCATCCAGAATTCCTTCTGCATTATTATTGTTTGAAACAGGTATGGTTGTACACGGAATTTCAGAATTTGTTAGGGTGATAAGTTCAGTATTTTCTGCAAGCTGCTTTTTGTTTTCTGTATTTACTGGTAGTTTATTTTTATCTGCAGCGGATTGTATTATATGTTTATTCTTTATAGGTGCAACTTCATTGCCTGATAACTGTATTTCTGGTCCTTGTTTTTTATTTACGGGTTGAATTATTGATTTTACTTTATTTTCCGGAGCCTTTGTTATTTTTTCAGTATCTGTATTTTTTACAGAAAGTTGATTTTGTAAATCTGCCTGATTTGGTCTGCTTATAAAATAATAACTCAGTCCCAGGGTTGCCAGTAAAGCTATGCCGGCGGCAATTCTGCTGAAAATAAACAACACTCTGTTTTTCTTATTATGTCCCAGCTTTCCGGAAATATTTTTCCATACGGCATCCGAAGGATCTTCCTGGATATTCCAGAGTTTATCCCTGAATACTTCGTCGATATTTTCGTTATTCCTAAGCATCTTATTATTCTCCTACCTTTACAGAAAGGTTAAAATATCGTTTTACTTTCTCCTGCAAAATTGCACGAGCTCTTGATAAATTCGATTTTGAGGTGCCTTCTGAAATGTTCAGCATTTTTGCAATATCCTTATGCTGATAACCCTCAATAGCATACAGGTTAAAAACCATCCTGTATTTAGGCGACAGTTCCTGAACAAAACCAAGTAATTCCTGTGCGGATAAACTACTGGTAATATCTTCAACCTTTAATGAATCCGTCTCATTTTTCAGGTTGTCGCTTAGATTAATAACCTGGTACTTGTTCCTGTATTTCTCAAGCGCAGTGTTAATCATAATTCTTCTTACCCATCCTTCAAATGCACCTTTAAATTCAAATTGTCCTATTTTTTGAAACACCTTTAAAAAGCCATCCTGCATCACATCCTGGGCGTCATCATAATTATTTGAATACCGCAAACATACCCCGAACATTTTTGCTTTAAAATATTCGTATAGTTCGCGTTGAGCGCCCGGATCATTCTGCTGACACCCTTTAATTATATATGGTAACTTATCAACCAATGTGCTATGAAAATGCTATTTCAAAATTATGTTTTATTCAAATGCTTTAAATTATTGTTTCCCAAAATTAAATTCAGTGTCAACCCTGTTAGGGATGCAATAGCTGCTTAAAGGGTTGCGTTACTATATATGAAGAATAAAATACAAACAACGCAACCAAATTTTTGCCAGGTACATCTAAGGTTTAGTTGTTAAAATTAAATAACTAAATTATGAAAACACTTAAATTAACAATATTCAGCATTTTATTATTATCTGCAAGCTTTGCCTGTGAAAAAACTGAAGTATATCCGGTTAACGAGAGCAGGGATAAACTAAAAAGTACGCAGGGAATCATAGCATCCGATAATGAATTCGGATTAGATCTTTTTAAAGAAGTTATTAGCAATGAACCTGAAGATGTAAATGTTTTCATTTCACCGGTTAGTATATCTATGGCGCTTGCGATGACTTATAACGGAGCTAATGGCACTACTGAAGAAGCAATGCGGACAACCCTCAAAAAAGAAGATTATTCAATTGCTCAGATAAATACTTTGTATAAAAGCCTGATGGAAGGTTTACTGTCAGTAGATCCAAAAGTAATTCTCGAAATTGCTAATTCTATCTGGTACCGAGAAGAATTTTCTGTTGAACAGAATTTTCTCGATGTAAATTCGGAATATTATGCTGCCGAAGTGGCATCGTTGAATTTTGGCGCCTCGGATGCCAAAAATATAATTAATAACTGGGTTGCTGATAAAACCCATGATAAAATAGAAGAAATTATCGACAATATTCCCCCTGAAGCTGTTATGTACCTGATTAATGCAATTTATTTTAAAGGAACATGGAAGTATGAATTTAATATTGAGAATACCACAGATGAATATTTCACATGTTTAAACAGCAATATTAAACAGGTGCCTTCCATGAAACAACAGGAAGATTTTTATTACCTGAGTAATAATCTTTTTAGCGCTGCGGAACTCCCGTATGGACAAGGGGATTACAGCATGTTGGTTTTATTACCCAATGCTGATAAAACAGTTCAGGATGTTATTAATGAATTGACTGTTGAAAACTGGGAAAACTGGACGGAAAGTTTAAGCAATAAAAATGTTATTGTACAACTTCCCAAATTTAAATTTGAATATAAGAAAAAACTGAACGAAGATCTTTCAGATTTAGGAATGGGTATAGCGTTTTCCGGGGGAGCAGATTTTTCGAAAATTAATCCTGTAGAACCGCTTTTTATTTCTACTGTTCTCCATAAATCCTTTGTAGAAGTTAATGAAGAGGGCACAGAAGCTGCAGCTGTAACTTCTGTAGAAATTTCGTTAACCAGCATTTCCGGAGAAACACCTGCGTATTTTATTGTGAACCGGCCTTTTTTATTTGTGATCAAAGAGAAAAATTCCAGCGCGATACTATTTATCGGTCGTGTGATGGATCCTGTACTATAAATAATGAAAAAAAATTCAATCATGAAAACACGATTTTTTCTGCCACTCATATATATACTTATTTGTACTTCCTGTGAATATTTTCAGGATGATAACAATTTAAAGACCTGTACGGAATTCTTAAATGATACTATAGTTTTGGACTACAATAATCCGGTCACTTTTACAGATTGTAATGTAACACTCACTTTCGATTCACTGGTTGAAGACTCCCGCTGTCCACTGGATGTTTCATGCATCTGGGGAGGGAATGCCGGTATTCAGGTTCATATGCGGCTTGGCGAAAATTCAGGGATATTAACATTAAATACAAATCCCGGATTTGCCACTACCGATTATTTTATGGGATACAGTATTACTCTGGTTAAGCTCGAACCGTATCCGTATTCAAATATTACATATGTACCCGATGACTATAAGGCATCAGTAATTATAAAAAAATGTAATTATAAAAAATACACAGGTATTGTAAAAGATTATACAGGCCTGGATGGTTGCGGGTACTTAATTGAAACCTGGAATGGTGAAATACTGAATCCCGTCCAGGTAGTCCCGGAATTTACATTTTACAACGGGCAGCATGTAAGCTTTTATTTTACCGAGTTACAGGATTATTATAGTACCTGTATGACCGGAATAAATATCCGTATTGATTCCATTAGTGAAACAGGGTGTAAAACAATTCTTGGGGCAGATTATGCTTCAGAGTATCTGCAAAAAGATAATGATCTGTTTGAAATTGAACAGCTGATGAATCTTCATGGTTGCCTGTCTGTTGATGTGGAGTATGGCGGGGGATGTAAAAAACATGAATTTACCATGGTCCAAATTCCCGACTTAAGCGCTGCCCCGATTATTGATACTGCGGAATTTCTGTTATACCATAATTCAAACAACGATTTATGTGAAGCCTATATTCACAACCGGCTGCTTTTTAGCTCAGGATTATTCAATAACAGCGGTTACAAGGTAATAAAAATATATGCCGACTATCCTCAGGTTTTTAAAAGTTTAAACCTTGAGTAATACAATACCTATTCTGATTCTGCGTTAAGATAATATACCAGTAAACAGTGTTCAAAATCGGACAATTGTTGTATCATATCGTTACATAAATCAATATTATTTCTAAAGTAATTTTCCTGGAAATTGAAATTAATATTTTGTTTTTCAGTGTTTAGCATGTAACGGTATGGATTTTGATAATTGTTGATTTCAAATAAAGCCTATTAAATTTATGATTCAAATTCAGCAATTACACAAATCTTACGTTACAGGAAATAACAGCCTGCATGTTTTAAAAGGAATTGATTTGTTTGTAGAACAGGGAGAATTGGTTTCAATTATGGGATCATCCGGTTCAGGAAAATCCACCTTACTTAATATTATCGGTATTCTTGATGCTTATGATAAAGGTGAGTATTCACTTAATGGCACATTAATCCGGAACCTGAGTGAGAAACAAGCAGCTTATTTCAGAAACCAGACGATAGGATTCATTTTTCAGTCATTTAATCTGATCTCATTCAAAAATGCTATGGAGAATGTAGCATTACCTCTGTATTATCAAAAAGTTCCGAGAAAAAAAAGAAACAAGATTGCTCTTGAATATCTGGAACGTATGGGTTTGCTGGAATGGGCCACTCATAATCCCAACGAGTTGTCGGGAGGACAAAAGCAACGTGTGGCCATAGCCCGGGCAATGGTTACCAATCCTAAACTTATTCTTGCCGATGAACCTACAGGAGCGCTGGATTCACAAACTTCCTTTGAGGTTATGGAACTTCTTAGAGAAGTAAATGCAAGTGGTATGACCGTGGTAATTGTCACCCACGAAACGGATATCGCAGGGCGCACCGATCGAATCATACATCTTAATGATGGTATAATTGATAAAGAAATTAAACCCTCAAAACTGAAAAAATATGCTTGATGCTGATAAATGGCAGGAAATATTAAATACGATCAGCAAAAATAAGCTGCGGACTTTCTTAACGGCCTTTAGTGTGGCCTGGGGAATTTTTATGCTGGTCATTTTGCTCGGTTCCGGTACAGGACTTCAAAACGGGATTGAACGGGAATTCAGTGATTCGGCCACCAATGCAATCTATATCTGGGGCGGTCAGACAAGCAAACCCTATAAAGGTATGAAACCGGGAAGGGATATCCGTCTGCAAAATTCAGACTACCAGGATACACACGATAATATTGACGGCATTGAATATATTTCTGCACGCTACAATATCTGGGGAAATAATCAGGTAAGCTATAAAAATGAATTTGGAGCCTTTGATATCAGAAGCGCCCATCCTGATTTTCAGAAAATAGAAAAAATCGAAATGCTGGAAGGCCGGTTTATTAATAATATCGACATTAAACAAACCCGGAAAGTGGCAATGATAAGCGGTCTGGTGCGGGAAACCCTTTTTAAGGACGAAGACCCAATGGGCAAGTATATAAAAATTCAGGGAGTTCCATTTAAAGTTGTGGGTATTTACACCGATCTTGATATAAGAAACAGGGGCCTGCGAACAATATATGTCCCGATTACTGCTGCTCAGATGGTTTTTAAAGGAATGAACAGAATACATAGTTTTGTTGCCACAACCGGCGATGCCACAGTTGAAGAAAGCAAGGGTATTGAAAAAAATATTATTGGTTCTATTGCCAAGAGGCACAAATTCGATCCTGAAGACGACAGGGCAATTGGACATTGGAATGCTTCTGAAGAATATAAAAAATTTCAGGGCCTTTTTATGGGTATTAAAATTTTTATCTGGATTATCGGAGCAGGTACATTAATTGCCGGAGTTGTGGGGGTTAGCAATATTATGATGATCGTAGTTAACGAACGGACTAAAGAAATCGGTATTCGAAAAGCAATTGGTGCTACCCCTAATTCTATTGTCGGATTAATTATACTTGAATCCGTACTGATCATTGCCGTTTCAGGTTATACAGGATTAGTGCTTGGAATCGGTCTGCTTGAACTTTTAACACCGGTATTTGAGAATATACCTTTTATTTATAAACCCGAAATCAATATACAGGTTGCTGTTGCCGCTACTATTATATTAATAGTATGTGGAGTTCTTGCCGGTTATGTGCCTTCAAGAAAAGCGGCTAAAATACGACCTGTTGTTGCATTAAGAGACGAATAATGAGACTATTAGACATAGATAAATGGCAGGAAATTTTCCATACCTTACGGAAAAATAAGTTAAGAACTTTTCTTACGGCATTTGGCGTATTCTGGGGCATCTTTATGTTAATGATTATGCTGGGCGCCGGAAATGGTCTCGAAAATGCAGTATTCGAAGATTTTGGAAATTTTGCTTCAAACAGTGCTTTTATCTGGACCCGTTCAACCACCATGCCGTATAAAGGATTTCCCAGGGGCAGACGGTTTTATTTTACTAACGATGATATGATTGCACTGAAAAGAGCAGTTCCTGAAATTGATCTTCTTGCTCCTCGCCTGGAGGCATGGGGCAATGACGCCAATAATGTGGTACGGGGAGATAAAGCCGGGGCATTTTCAATTTTCGGGGATTACCCGGAATTTAATTATATCGACCCGCAAAAAATATTAGCCGGCAGATTTATTAATACCATCGATATTCAGGAAAGGCGCAAAGTGGCTGTTATTGGCACACGTGTGCGGGATATCCTGTTTAAAGAAGATGAAGATCCGATTGGGCAATATATAAAAATCAAAGGCATTTACTGGCAGGTTATTGGCGTATTTAAACCGGGCAGCCAGGCCATGAGTTTTGGTGGCGATAAAGAAGAAACTATTTATCTGCCCTTTTCCAGCCTTCAGAAAGCGTATAATTTTGGAGATATCGTGCATTATTTTTCCGTTACTGCAGATGAGGGAATTCCTTCTTCTGAGGTAGAAGAAAGTTGTCTTAAATTTCTCGCTGAACGGAAAAGCATCCATCCTAAAGACGATCAGGCATTCGGGCACTTTAACGTGGAAAAGGAATTTAACCAGATGAAGGGATTATTTACTGGTATAAGTGTTATCATGTGGTTTGTGGGCATAGGTACCTTATTGGCCGGCACCATTGGCGTAAGTAATATTATGCTGATAATTATTCGCGAAAGGACAAAAGAAATTGGTATTCAGCGAGCCTTAGGCGCCACTCCGTTTAAAATTATTTCTCAAATCATTCAGGAATCGGTTTTTCTTACCGCAATGGCAGGATTTATCGGACTCTCAATAGGTATATCCATTATTGGATTACTTGAATTCGGATTGAATAAACTAAATGCTGAAATGGAAATGTTCAGAAATCCGGAAGTTGACCTGAGGGTTGCCGTAACAGCGCTTATCGTTCTGATCTTTTCAGGACTAATTGCCGGTTTTATTCCCGCAAAACGTGCAGTAAGTATTAAACCCATTGAAGCTATCAGACAAGAAAATTAAAATTTAAATTTTTATAGAATGAAAAAAGTTTTTAGAATAGTATTACTCATTATTGTTTTTGGATTATTCGGCTCAACCGGTTTTTACCTTTATAAAAAGTCAAAAAAACCTCCGGTTATTTATGAAATAAAAACACCTTTTATATCCAGTGTAGTTAAAAAAACAATTGCCACCGGGTCGGTTGTTCCCCGAAGGGAAATTGAAATAAAACCCCGTGTTTCCGGTATTATTGAAGAGCTTTATATAGAACCGGGTGACCAGGTAAAATCAGGAGACCTTATCGCTAAGGTGAAAATTATTCCGGATATGGAACGGTTAAACAGCGCCGAATCCCGATTAAAAAGGGCACAAATAAATTTCGAGGAGGTTAAAATTGAATACGATCGCCAAAAAAAGGTATTTGAAGAAGGTGTGATTTCACAGGCAGATTTTCAGAGTTACAGGCTTCAGTACCGCACAGCAGTTGAAGAACTTGATGCGGCAGAAAACAACCTCCAGCTTATTAAAGAAGGAGTAACCAAACGTTCCGGTGAAATAACCAACACACTTATCCGTTCTACTATTCAGGGAATGGTACTTGATGTACCGGTTGAAAAAGGAAATTCAGTTATCGAGGCAAATACATTTAATGCAGGCACAACCATAGCAACGGTGGCCGATATGGGTGAAATGATTTTCGAAGGTAAAGTTGATGAGACTGAAGTAGGAAAAATTAAAACGGGGATGGCCCTGATACTTTCCATTGGAGCCATAGAAAATGAGACATTCGATGCAAATCTTGAATACATCGCTCCAAAAGGAGTTGAAGAAAATGGTGCTATTCAGTTTGAAATTAAAGCAGATGTGAAGTTAAAAAATGACTTTTTTATACGCGCAGGGTATAGCGCTAATGCCGACATTGTTCTTGAACGAAAAGATAGTGTAATGGTTATTCCGGAAAGTCTGCTGAAATTCGAAAAAGAAAATGATTCTGCATATGTTGAAGTGGAAACCAATCCACAGGTATTTGAAAAAAGATATATTGAAATTGGTTTGTCAGACGGAATTAATATTGAAGTTATTTCAGGGCTTACAGGTGAAGATAAATTAAAAGCCGGAGAAAAAAAGATAGATAAAAAAGAAGATAATAAATCGACTTCTCAATCATAGGTTAATTTTTAGGTTTATATTTTAGGTTAATAGGTTAGCAGTGTTAATGTAGTTTCTTTTGCAGAAGATCCCGCTTTGCGGGGTCTTTTGTATTTTAACCGGAATAAATTTTTGTATCAGATTGGTTTGTTCTTATCCGTATAAATATTTTTTCGCACATTTGAAAATTACTGTATTACCTGGTTTTAAAATTTTAATTTCTCAAAATATATTTAACAATGGGAATACCGGAAAATTATAAGCCTTCCTGGAGTGATCAATATAATATTGGCTCGTACGATGTGGATTTTAAAATGCAGCTTAAATTAAGCAGCCTCACAAATTATCTTCAGGAATCCGCCTGGAAACATGCAAACCATCTTAATTTTGGATTGGAGTTTCTGCATAACAACGGGCTGGTTTGGATGTTATCCTCAATACGGTTTGAAGTGGATTATTTACCAAAATGGCCGGAGTCGTTTACAATTAAAACCTGGCCCAGGGGTTTTGACCGTCTGTTTTACCTGCGCGATTTTTTAATGTTCGATAAAGAAGGTAATCGTTTTGGAGGGGCCACAACAAACTGGTTATTAATCGATATAAAAAGCCGCAGACCTAAAATGTTTGAGATACCCGGAAATATTATCGAAAAAAATAAGGACCATCATGCACTGGAGGGGTTCTCTCAAAAACTCCCTCTGATTGAAAAGGGTGAAATCTTTCCACAATCAGTATTGTATTTCGATCTGGACCTGAACCACCATGCAAACAGTAACCGTTATGTAGAATGGATTCTGAATACATTCCCGTATGAATTTCATAAAAAACACCAGGTACAGTCTATGCAGTTAAACTATATTAAAGAAATACCTCCAAACAGTCAAATAAATCTGTTAAGGAAAAATGATGAAAATCCCCTGAAATTTCTTATTGAAGGAAGGTCAGTTGAAGAAAATAAACTGCATTTTCAATCACGGGTAACATGGAAGGCACATAATAACCAGGTGTAAAAACCGTTTAGTATCAGAATCAGGTTCAGGTGTAAGTTGATGTGTGATGTTGAAACACCATAAAAGTTAATTTCGTATTAAGCGTAAACAAAACTATAAACAACATGAAGAAACCAACCGTACTATTGATTTTGTGCTTTTTAACAATTGGTGCCTATTCCCAGGTATTCAACACGTCTTCTACATTGGGCAAAGGTAATTTTAGTGCAGGCTTTGAACCGGTGATCTATATTAACGGAGGTAATGACCTCGGCCTTTTTCTCCATGGCGGAGCCGGATTAACCAGTAATGTGGATCTTGGTGTAAAACTTGGAATTTTTGGCGGCAGTACCTATGTGGGAGGTGATCTTGAATTTGAAGTGGGTAAAAACTTTTCAATTTCTGCAGGCGCCCATGCATTTAATGATCTGGCTATTGACGGAACAGCATTATTTACCCTGCCTTTAGCCGGAAACGTTAGTTTATACACCGGAGCGGATATGGATATTATTTTTGCAAATGAGATATTAATTCCTGTATGGATCCCTGTGGGTCTTGAGGTTGGAATTAAAAACAAGGTATCATTTATCCTGGAATCGCAGATTAAAATTACCAATGTAGGATATCATGTGCTGGGCGGTGGACTGAACTTCTATTTCTAGAAAATAATACAATCTTTTTCTATGCTGTTGCCCTAAAAAAAGCAACAGCATTTTTTTTATCGTGCCTGCTGTTTCTGCATTTCCTAAAATTTGCGGTGATACTGGCATAGTAGAATAGATATGTTATATTTGCTTTTCTGAAATTTTTAAATCATATACATGCATCAACTTAACGATCTTTTAAGCAGGCTGGACGGATATATCGGAGGCTCGCAATGGTTTGTTTTTATACTTTTAGGGACGGGCTTGTTTTTCACCATATACCTTGGATTTCCACAGGTTCGTTATTTCAGGCATGCTTTAAAAATCGTTAGCGGAAAATTTGACAAAAAAGGCGATGTGGGGGATACAAGCCATTTTCAGGCTTTAACCACAGCCCTTTCCGGAACAGTGGGTACGGGGAATATTGCCGGTGTTGCACTGGCTATACATCTTGGTGGCCCGGCAGCATTATTCTGGATGCTGGTAACGGCTTTTTTCGGAATGACCACAAAATTTGTTGAGGTCACCTTATCGCATAAATACCGTGAAACAGCCGACGATGGTACAATCGCAGGCGGACCGATGTATTACATGAAAAACAGACTGAATTTTACCCGCAAAAACGGAAAGAAAATAAAGGTGGGGATAATCCTGGGCGGAGTTTTTGCTGTGTGTACTATACTTTCTTCTTTCGGAACCGGTAACCTGCCTCAAATTAACAGTATATCCAATTCTATTTTTGCCACTTTTGGTATCAAGCACATGGTAACCGGTGGAATATTAGCTGTTTTGCTGGCTTTTGTTATCATTGGCGGAATTAAACGTATAGCCAAGGTAACCTCAAAACTGGTGCCAGCCATGGCGCTGATATATTTTATCGGGGCGCTGGGTGTTCTGTTTTATAATTATGAAAATATTCTTCCGGCAATCTCTTCTGTTTTTAGTGATGTTTTTACCGGGTCGGCAGCATTGGGTGGATTTATCGGCGCCAGCGTTCGTTTTGCATTTAACAGGGGCGTAAACCGCGGATTATTTTCAAACGAAGCGGGCCAGGGTTCGGCGCCAATTGCCCATGCAGCAGCAAGGGCTCATGAACCGGTTTCCGAGGGTATGGTGGCTATTCTGGAACCTTTTGTTGATACTATAATTATTTGTTTTCTTACCGGAATTACCCTTCTGGCATCCGGGGCATGGAAAGAAAAATACGAGAATACCTTCCAGCTTACCGATATGGAAATTGTGGAGGGGGTATACATGGATCAAAACACGGAAGACCGTGCGAAATTATTTGATCATATTAAAGGGAAACAGGCTCTTGCTTTGTTTACAGGTGATTTGAATATAGAACAGGGTGAAATAAAAGGTGAAGTAACCATTTTGCAGGATCGTTCGGTTGCGGAAGACGTGAAAATTTATCACGATAAGGATAAGTTATATTCGGGATTACTTCCCATTGTTAACGGAAAACCTACGGATCCGTCGGGTACATATACTTTTATAGGAAAATCACTGTTAAGCAGCGCTCCGCTTACAACCCAGGCATTTACCATGGGGTTGTTCGGATCGTGGGGACAATACATCGTTTCTATCGGACTGCTGTTGTTTGCTTTTTCAACGGCCATTTCCTGGTCGTACTATGGCGACCGTGCGGTTACGTACCTGTGGGGTACAAAATATGTTATGGTATACCGCATCATTTATGTGGCTGGATTTTTTGTGGCTTCATTTACCGATACCACTATTATCTGGACATTCTCCGGAATTGCCATTGCTCTTATGGCCTTGCCGAATTTATTGGGACTGCTGGTGCTTCACCGTGAGGTTAAATCAACGATTAATCAGTACTGGATCGATTTTAAATCTGAGTTTCCCACGGAAAGAGGCAGTTAATTTAATTCAAGTTTATGTTCCGGATTAGGATTCAATTTTAGGAATGAAGGTGAATCTGATTCTATGAATCGTGATTATCCAAAAGAAGATAAATATTTTAAAATTGGATCGCCGATTAGGGTAAGGTTTAATTATTTACCAGGTAAAAAGTTCTTAATGGGGCTTACAGCATATACAAACCTTAATTCAAAAGTGGATCTGTATGGGTTTATGCTAAATTTTGGATACAGATTTTAAAATAAATCGTTAAGCAGCACAAAAGAATCCGGGATTGTAAAATATAAAAATTGTAGCTTACTGTAAATTGTAAACAATAAGAAAACCACAAATACCGAAAGTCTCCCGGAATAAGGCTTGTAAATAAACTCTAAGTCTGCACTACATCTTTATAAAAAAAGGCACCCCAAATTCTTGAGATACCCTGTTTTAAATATTTAAATAATTATCCTGTTAATCCTTCATAGCTTCCACAATTTTCTTTTCCAGCTCATCCGCCAGCTCAGGATTATCTGCCAGCAGTTTTTTCACCGCATCTCTGCCCTGTCCGAGCTTGGTATCGCCATAACTAAACCATGAACCACTTTTTTTAATAATTTCAAAGTCCACGCCCAGGTCTATAATTTCTCCCAGTTTAGAAATTCCTTCGCCAAACATAATATCGAATTCGGCTTTACGAAATGGTGGGGCCAGCTTGTTTTTTACAATTTTTACCCGCACGCGGTTTCCGGTAGCTTCTTCACCTTCTTTTATCTGGGTAATCCTGCGGATATCCACCCGTACCGAGGCATAAAATTTCAGGGCATTTCCGCCTGTAGTAGTTTCAGGATTCCCGAACATCACCCCGATTTTTTCCCGTAACTGGTTAATAAAAATGCACGTGGTGTTGGTTCTGTTAATATTGGCTGTGAGTTTCCGTAATGCCTGCGACATGAGTCTTGCCTGGAGTCCCATTTTGGAATCTCCCATTTCTCCCTCAATCTCGGCACGCGGGGTTAATGCAGCCACCGAGTCGATTACAATAATATCAATAGCGCCGGAACGGATCAGGTGGTCGGTTATTTCAAGGGCCTGTTCCCCGTCATCGGGCTGTGAGATCAGGAGGTTTTCCACATCTACCCCGAGTTTCTGGGCATAAAACCTGTCAAAGGCATGCTCGGCATCTATGAATGCAGCAATACCGCCGGCTTTTTGGGCCTCGGCAATAGCATGAATGGTAAGGGTTGTTTTCCCGGATGATTCAGGGCCATAGACTTCAATAACCCTTCCGCGGGGATACCCGCCAATGCCAAGGGCTTTGTTCAGGGCTATGGAACCCGATGAAATTGTAGGAACGTCAACTATGGCATTATCGCCAAGTTTCATGATGGCCCCTTTGCCATAGCCTTTTTCAATTTTGTCAAGTGTTAACTGTAACGCTTTAAGCTTTTCTTCTTTAATATTTGTTTCTTTTGCCATTATATAGATTTGTTTATTCAAGTCCTAAACCTTCCAGGATTTGCGCGGTATGATTTTTTGTATCTACCTTGGTAAATATTTTTTCTATTATCCCTTTTTCATTTATTACAAAAGTGGTACGTAACACGCCCATATACTTTTTACCATACATGCTTTTTTCTCCCCAGGCTCCATAATCCGAAAGTATCTTTTTTTCGGTATCGGAGATTAGTGTGAATGGCAGGTTGTACTTGCTTTTGAATTTTTCATGTGAAGCCCCGGTATCCGGGCTAACACCGATCACTTCAAATCCCTTTTTAATCAAGCCATCATAATTATCGCGAAGATTACAGGCTTCCGCCGTACAACCAGGCGTATCGTCTTTAGGATAAAAATACAATACTACTTTTTTACCTTTAAAATTTTCCAGGGAAATTAAGTCTCCTTCCTGGTTTTTACCGGAAAAAACGGGTGCTTTATCTCCTTCTTTTAAGTGTGTCATGTTTTTTTGGATTTAGTAAAAATACAAATTATGGTTCGAATAACTTTCGTTGAATGCGCTTCTTTTTATAAACTTTATTAACATCGAAACAAGATGCTTGTTCAACAGCTTTTTGGGAAAAAGAAAAAATTATTATGCTGGTTTTACAGCCCTCAGCATCTCGCGTTTGCCGGGAGATCCGGGTAGCCTTTCAACAATAAAACCGGTTTCCTGTAAGGTTCGGCGAACGACTCCTTTTGCACAATAGGTGGTGAGAATTCCTGCTGGGTTCATACCTGTATATATTTTTTGAAAAACAGCGTTTGTCCAAAGTTCAGGTTGTACCTCGGGAGCAAAAGCATCAAAATAAACAAGGTCAAATGTAAAAGGGATTGGATAGGATAATAAATCGGCAGAAATTTTAGTAAGTATGAATCCTTTTGAAAGTTGAATTTTTGTATTCCAATCCGAAGAATGGATAAAACTAAAAATCTGAGCGTCCTCCTTTGAAAGATTCAGCGTTTCAGCATAATTTAATAAATGTTGTTCTTCATCGGAAATGGGAAAAAGCTCAATAGAAAAATAATCTATTTCAAGAGGTTTATTTTTTAATTCAAGATACGTAAGCAATACGTTAAGTCCTGTACCCAGGCCTACTTCAAAAATGCTGAGTGTATTTTTTTTCAGATGATATAATCCTGCCTGTATAAATACATGTTTAGATTCCTGTATGGCGCCGTTTACAGAATGGTAATGTTCATTCAGTTCGGGAACATATAAGGTGGCGGATCCGTCTTTTGTTATTTTAATTTGCCTTTTCATGGGATTATAATTCAAATGTATGGAAATAATCAAAAATTTATTTCTTTAATTTAGCTGCTATAAATTTACAGGTTGTAAAACATGGAACAGAAATTCAGGAAAATAATTCATGTGGATATGGATGCGTTTTATGCCTCTATTGAACAACGTGATAATCCTGAATACAGGAATAAACCGATTGCTGTAGGCGGAAGTCGCGAACGCGGAGTGGTTGCTGCTGCAAGTTATGAGGCGCGGAAGTTTGGCGTGTATTCCGCAATGCCCTCGGTAATTGCACGTAAAAAATGCCCTGAGATTATTTTTGTTGCCCCGAGGTTTGATGTGTACCGTTCGGTATCGAAAGAAATTATGGGGATATTTAAACTATATACTGATCTGGTGGAACCCCTTTCACTTGATGAAGCCTTTCTGGACGTTACCGTGAATAAGAAAAATTATTCATCAGCCACGCAAATTGCAAAAGAGATAAAAGTAAATATCAGGGAGAAAACCGGACTTACAGCATCGGCAGGGGTATCTATAAATAAATTTCTGGCAAAGATAGCCTCTGACTTTAAAAAGCCCGATGGGCTGTTTGTTATAAAACCTCAGGAAGCTGAAAGCTTTGTGGACACCCTTCCAATTGAAAAATTTTTTGGAGTGGGTAAGGTTACTGCCCAAAAAATGCACAGTATGAATATACATAACGGAAATGATTTAAAGCAGTGGAGCCTGAACGACCTCGTGTTAAAATTTGGTAAGGTGGGACAATATTATTATGATATAGCCCGGGCAGTTGATCATCGGGAGGTAAATCCCGATCGGATACGGAAATCGGTGGGAGCAGAGTGCACCTTTGAACACGATTTGCAGGCTATTCCTGAAATAATTAAGGAACTGCTGAGTATTGCAGAAATTCTTCACCGGCGAATAAATAAAAGCGGATTCCGCGGAAGAACACTTACTCTTAAGGTAAAATTTTCAGATTTTAAACAAATTACCCGAAGCCGGTCGATAAATCAGAATTTTGATACCCTTTCCCTAATTTTAGAAACAGCCCAGGAACTGGTATTGCCTGTTTCCCGTGACAAGAAAAACATCCGGTTACTGGGCTTGTCGGTTTCCAATTCGGACGAATATTCTTTTGAACAACAACTTAAAATAGATTTTTAATATGAATTCTGAAGAACTGCTTGAGTACATGAAAACCAGGAGAAGCACAAGAAAATTTTCCACAAGTCCTGTGAACAGAACGATTATTGAAAACTGTATTCGGATAGCCGGTACAGCGCCAAGCGGGGCAAATATGCAACCCTGGACCTTTGTACTTGTGGAGGACAGCCAGGTTAAGGAGCGCATAAGAACTGCTGCAGAAAAGGTGGAAGGCAGGTTTTATACTAAAAAAGTTTCAGATGATTGGCGGGAAAAACTTGTTCCCCTGCATACAGGTATAGAAAAATCCTTTTTAACCGGTGCGCCTTATCTTATTTGTGTTTTTTTACAGCGATATGGTTTTTCGGGAAAAAGCAAAAAAGTAAAACATTATTATCCTTCGGAATCGGTAGGAATAGCAACCGGTTTTTTATTAGCCGCATTGCATCTTTCAGGAATTTCCTCTTTTACATACACTCCCGCACCGATGGCCTTTTTGTCGGAAATTTTGGAAAGGCCCCAAAATGAGAGGCCTTATATGACCATTGCAGCAGGGTATCCGGCAGATGACTATGTTCCCCCGAATATAAAAAGAAAAAAACCTGAAGAAATTATTGTGCTCAGGTAATTCTGATAATCTGATTTTAATGCTGTTATTAAAGAAAATAAAAGGGCGGTTCAATTTATTAGAACCACCCAGGAATGTATATGGATAAATGTAATGGTCGGCGTAAGAGTTAAATAAAATAAGCTGAGTTTGTTTGCTGCATCTTTGACTTTCTTTTTCCGGAAAGGTTTAATCGGGAAGATTTTTAGTTATGATACATCTTACTTAATTAAATGACGGATATCATAAACCGTATTGAAATCCTTGCAGCTGAAGTCCGTATAACCTGATATTATAAATTAAAATATTACCATGGAAACTACAATACAACATGTTACATGCAATGCATTATTGATTCAACATATTCTGGACCAGTATAAAGACAATAGTGAAACATTTGTTTTTGAACTGAAACAAATAGCATCGCAGTATAATGTTGCAGATCCTGAATCAGAAGTGCCATTGGAGCATTTTAATATTCTCTCGGATTGGATTGAAAAAAACCTGGGTCCTGCTAACCTCAAAAAGATTGGGAACGTAATTGGACAAGCTGAATTTAATAAGCTGAATGCTGAAAATCTTCTGCCTGGAAAAATTAAAATCAGGGATAGTATCAGCGAACTGATAAAAGTTATGAATCGTGTAGTGCATGATCCGGAAAACGGGAAATATGAATTAGACGAACCGGAGATGCATTGTCTTATACTAAAAACTCCGGGTTATATTAATGCTACTATTCAACAGGGTATTATTGAATATTTTATAAGAAAAGCCGATGTTGTGCTTCCCCAGGTACGTCAGATAAAAACACGTGAACAGCAACATGGTATGTGCGAATACGAGATAACCTGGATGTAGATGCTGGTCTGGCAAGATAACAGGTGAGCTTACTTAGACTTCAAAAATGGTCTTAGAGCATTGAATTTCTTTTTATTTTTTATTAAGAAATTATAAACTATACTTTCGGGAAAAATACCGGATAAAAATTCCTTGTGCATGTGCCTGTTCTTTTTTCTTTTCAAATAAAGTTTTGTGATCTGCAAATAAAATGAGCAATGAGCTCTCAAAACAGCCAGAAAAAAACCAAACTGTAATTTTCCGAAATAGACAAGTGCCGATAAACCATCTAAAAATAATCGGATAAACAATATTGAAAAGAGTTTTTTCGAGGGCAGGTTTTTAAAAAGAAGAAACAGGCTGTTTCTGTAATTGTAATATAATTTTTTAGGATTGTTGTTGGGC
Source organism: Bacteroidales bacterium (assembly GCA_016934395.1). GTDB lineage: Bacteria > Bacteroidota > Bacteroidia > Bacteroidales > UBA10428 > JAFGSZ01. Next base: position 8,729 of record JAFGSZ010000013.1, on the reverse strand, counting down.
AATGTACCACCTCCAATATGATAAACGCTAACTTCAGGCAAACAATAAATGCTATAATTACAATTCTTTAATCGCCAGCATAAATCAATTTCTTCCATATGCGTAAAAAAATCGCCATCAAGTTCACCCGCTTTATAATAGGCTTCAGCCCTTAAAAACATGCAGGCGCCTGTAGCCCAAAAAACTTCCTGAACCGTATCATATTGTCCTGTATCCTGTTCTATTTGATTCAGAATCCTGCCCCTGCAAAACGGGTATCCATAAATATCAATAAATCCGCCTGCAGCGCCGGCATATTCAAAATAATCTTTATTGTTATAAGATCTGATTTTGGGCATACAGGCCCCGCATTCAACATGGTTGTCCATAAAGTTTATTATGGGTGGAATCCAGTTGTCGGTTACTTCAACATCAGAGTTTAAGAGTATAAAATACTCAGCGTCAATTTGTCTCAGGGCCAGTTTGTATCCCAGGGCAAAGCCATAATTCCGGTCCAGCTCAATAATGTTAACATCGGGAAAATTATTTTTTATATAATCCACCGATTGGTCAGTGCTGCAGTTATCGGCAATATATACCTTTGTTATATTAGCCGGGCTTGCAGCAACTACAGTTGCCAGAAATTTCTCCAGAAAATGCCTTCCGTTCCAGTTTAATATAACTACTGCTGCTTTTATCATGTAAGGTTTTGTTTTTTGTATTTCCAACGCTTATGAGACCAAAGCCAATATTCGGGTTTGCTGATTATAATGTCTTCAATTTTATGAATATATTTTTCAGTAATTTCTCCCGGTTTTGTTTCTGCAGGATTTTCTGTAATTAAATGAAAAATAATTTCATAGTGTCCCCTGCTTTTTTTAACAATTTCAAAATATACTACGGCTTGGTTTAGTTTAACAGCTATTCTTTCAGGACCGGTAATTACAGGAGTGTCCTGGTTGAGAAAAGTTGTCCAGTAATTCAGGCTCGATCCGTCTGGTCTTTGGTCGGCAATGAACAATGAAATTACCGGGATATTTTTATTGTTGTAATCCATTATTGTTCGCAGGGTTTTTTTCATGGGAACAACCTGAACACCAAATTTCTGACGGATTTTAATAAACAGCTTATCGAAAAATGAATTGGATAATGGGTGATATACTGCCAGGGCTTTATATTGTGTATGTAATGGAATGCCACTATACCATTCGAAATTGTTATAGTGGGCGGTGACCATCACAATACTTTTACCTTTTGAATACAGTTGGTCAATAAGTTCAATATTGGTATATCTGAACCTTTTGTTTATTTCTTTCTCACTTATATTCAGGGCGTAGATCGATTCAATAAAATAGTCGCAAAGGTGCCTGTAGAATTTTTTTGACAGCTGTGCTATTTCTTCTGAAGTTTTTGAAGGAAATGAACGCGATAAATTATTAAAAACTACTTTTTTGCGATATCGCACCACAAAGTAAATAAGGAAATAAAAAAGATCGGATAAAAGATATAAAACGTTGAGCGGTATAAGTGTAATTAACCAGAGCGGAAACAGGTATATGCGAAATAACAGTTTTGCCATGAAATTACACGTTAGGTGTTCATAAAATCACCGATAATTTTACGAAATTCTTCGAATGTTTTGAAATTAGCAGCTACAATTTCTTCACCAAAAATATAATTATTTTTTCCCTTAAAATCTGATACTTTTCCCCCGGCCTGTTGAATAAGATAAGCTCCTGCAGCTACATCCCAGGGATTTAAATTATATTCATAAAATCCATCGTATCGCCCGCATGCAACGTATGCCAGATCTGTTGCGGCAGAACCAAGCCTTCTTACGCCATGTGTATTGTTAAATAAATATTTCAGAGAACTCATAAAAGATCGTAAGCGCCCGAAATTGGAATACGGAAAACCTGTGGCAATCAGAGATTCTGATACGGAAGATGTGGCCGATACGGAAATTTCTTTACCGTTTAAATATGCTGCACCTCCTTTGTATGTGTAAAAACATTCCTTATAACTAATCTCATATACAACACCTATTACAATTTCATCTTTTTCCATAAGCGCTATACTAATGGCAACCGGTGGCGCTCCATGAATAAAATTGGTAGTCCCGTCGAGCGGGTCCACTATCCAGGTGAAATGGCGTTCTTTTTTTTCTGTTGTTCCTTCTTCAGCAATAAATCCGGAATCGGGAAGGATTTTTTCCAGGCCGCTGATTATTTTCTTTTCCGCTGTTTTATCCACTTCGGTAACAAAATTGTGCTTGCCTTTAATTTCAATATTTTTTACTGAAAAGGCCTTTCCTGCTTCTTCAATATATTTACCTGTTTCTATAGCTAATTCAACGGTCTGCTGACAAATATTTTTATAATTCATATAAAAAAATTGGAAAATATAAAATTTTAGATGCGGCAAAGATAAAAAATGTATCCGCAAAACGGGGTGTTTTTTAGCGTTTATGGAAGATCAGCTTCCGGAAACAGATATCAGCTGGTTTTGTTTCTGTTTTTATAATAATTATATAATTCCAGCTGTGCCCTGAATTTTTTATCCTCAGCGCTTTCTACATATTGATTGTCCTGTTCCATATTAATAATTCTGGCCTTTGCATTGTCTTTCAGCTGAATGTTGATCATATCTTTTAGCTCCTTCTGAATTTCCTTATCATAAATAGGGCAGGCCACTTCAATTCTTCTGTCCAGGTTTCTGGTCATCCAGTCGGCAGATGAAATAAAATATTGCTCATCTCCGCCATTGCAAAAAATTAATATGCGCGAATGTTCCAGATATTTATCAACGATACTTATTGCCTCAATGTTTTCGCTTAAACCTACCACTCCGGGGATAAGAGCACAAATGCCCCGGACAATCAGTTTTATTTTTACCCCGGCATTATTTGCATGATAGAGCTTATAAATTACCTCCTTGTCTACAAGACTATTAATCTTTAAGATAATATATGCTTTTTTTCCGGCCTTGGCATTCCGTATTTCATTTTCAACTGCAGAATATATTTTTTTTCTCATAAAAAGAGGTGAGGCTACCAGATGCCTGTAATTATAATTTTTATAGGGATGTCCAAAAAACTGGAATACTTTTTTAATCTCGCTGGTAATTCTTTTATCGGCTGTTAACAGAATAAGATCAGAATAAACTGATGCATTTCCCTCATGAAAATTTCCGGTGCTTACACAACCATAATTTACTTCCTTTCGATTTTCAATTCTGGTGATGTTTACCAATTTGGCGTGAACTTTTAAACCGGAGATACCAAAATAAATATTGGCGCCCACTTCTTCGAGTTTCTTCGACCAGAAAATATTAGCCTCTTCATCAAAGCGGGCTTGCAATTCTATAACTGCAGTTACTTTTTTTCCGTTTCTGCAGGCATTCATTAAGGCATTGATCACCTTTGAGTTTTTTGCTACCCGGTAAAGTGTTATTGAAATTTCCTTTACTTTTGGATCTATGGATGCTTCCTGAATAAGACTTATAAAAATATTAAAGTCATGATAGGGTACATGAAGCATCACATCTTTTTTCGCTATTGATTCAAGAATGCTGGTCTGATATTTAATGGCGCTGTGTCCTAAGAGCTGGTCTTTTTTGTAAATCAGGGTATTGTTTCCCAGATTGGGAAAATTCATAAAATCTTTAAAATTATGGTACCTGCCGCCGGGTATCAGGTTGTTGTCCTCATACAAATCCAGTTTACTGATTATATAGTCCAACAGGTCGATAGCTATTGAATTATCAAACACAAATCTTACAGGTTGTCCGGTTTGCCGTCCGGCAACGCCTTTGGTTATTTTTTCGAGAAAACTTTGTGATAAATCATTATCCATATCCAGCTCGGCATCACGGGTAAGTTTAATAATCCAGGCATTAAATGTGTCGAAATGGAAAATAGAAAAAACCTCGTCAAGTGAAAAACGAATGACATCTTCGAGCAGCATAATAAATTTTCTTTCCCTGTCTTGAGGGAGCACAATAAACCGGGGCAGTACATCGGTGGGGACTTCAATTAAAGCATATTCCGTACCCACTGAATTATCGCTGCTGGTTAATTTTACAGCCAGGTATATTGATTTATCTTTGAGATACGGAAAGCTATCAACGTTATGAAGCATAATAGGGGATAGCACCGGGAGCACTTCTTCTTTAAAATATTTTCTGATAAAAATAGCCTGTTCGGGATTTACCTCTACCTCGTTAATAAGAAATATCTGGTGTCTTTCCAACTCACTGATAATTCTATGATAGGTAGTTTCAAATTTATTTTGAAGTTTGATAACCTTTTTCTGAATTTTGCTCATTATCTTTTTCGGCTTTTCGCCTTCCACCCGGTTTGAGCCTACCTGTATATCAATCATCCTTTTTATGGTGGCTACCCTGACTTTGAAAAATTCATCGAGGTTATTGGAAAAGATTCCCAGGAATCTCAAACGTTCTATTAAAGGAACATTTTTATCCTGAGCCTCCTGTAATACCCTGTCGTTAAAAGATAACCAGCTAATTTCGCGGTTAAGTATTTTTCTCTGGATTCTAGTCATTTAATTATTTAAGGTTGCTGTATTAAGCAAGTTAACCGTTTTTCGGGAAATCAACATGATGAGATTTTAAATTCTCCATGCTTATATTTTCCCATGAATCTGTTGAAAACTCCAAAGTGACCAATCCACAGGTAGGAATATTAATAATTGCCGGATCGATAAATAAATTTACAAAATTTGTGAAATCAGGATTATGCCCGAAAATCATCGCCGAATTGGTTGTTTTTTCCAACCCTTTAACCAGAGCAAGTATCCTTTCTTCACTGCTTTCATACAATTTGGGTTCAATCCGCAGGTTTTTATACGAAAATTCAAATACCCTCGAAAATATATTGGCGGTATGAAATGCCCTGTTTGCAGGACTCGATAAAATTATTTCCGGCAGGGAATTTCTGATTTTCATCCGGCGTGCCATTTCATAGGCATTTTTAATTCCCCGGAGTTTTAGCGGACGATCAATGTCTGAAATACTGTCATAATCCCAGCTCGATTTTGCATGGCGTAAAACATGAAGTGTTTTAACGTTTTTCATTCTTTAATTTCAAATTAATGATTTACAATAAATTACTTGCCAGCTCTGCCAAAAAGCTGCGCTCTCCCTTAACCAGGTTTACATGAGCAAAAATTTCCTGTCCTTTCATCTTATCTGTAAGATAACTCAATCCATTTGATGTACGGTCGAGATAAGGGGTGTCAATTTGTTCTATATCTCCGGTAAAAATCATTTTTGTGCCTTCTCCTGCACGGGTAATAATTGTTTTTACCTCATGGGGGGTAAGGTTTTGTGCTTCATCTACAATAAAAAATGCTTTAGAAAGGCTTCTTCCCCTGATGTAGGCCAACGGGGTAATAATTAATTTTTCGGAATTCAGCATTTCTTCAATCTTTACATATTCTTTACTGGTAGGACTGAATTTATTTTTTATTACAGACAAATTATCAAATAACGGTTGCATGTAGGGCCCTATTTTTTCCTTTACGTCTCCGGGTAAAAACCCCAGATCGCGGTTGGATAATGGAACCACTGGCCTCGCAAGAAATATCTGGGTATATTTTTGACGTTGCTGAATGGCCGCGGCCAACGCCAGCAGGGTTTTTCCGGTACCTGCCTTCCCGGTTAAAGATACCAGTTGTATATCCGAACGCAAGAGGGCATCCAGGGCAAAGGTTTGTTCTGCATTTCGCGGATCAATACCATATACTTTCTGCTTAATTACCCTGCTTATAATTTTATGCAACGGGTCAAAATATGCCAGTGCACTAGAGTTATTGCCCTTGAAAATATAATATTGATTAGCCGTGGGAGGTATTTTCAGATTAAATTCCTCAAAAGGAATACCTTCGGGTTCTTCATACATTCTTGAAATTAAAGAATCATCAATACCTTCAATAGTGTTGATAACTTTGTATATTTCTTCAATATTCTGAACTTTGTCACTCTCATAATCCTGCGATAAAATTCCAATGGATTTTGCCTTCATCCTCAGGTTGATATCCTTGGAAATAAATACCACTTTACTCTCGGAATTTTTCAGATGCAGGTATTCTGCAATTGCAAGGATTCTGTGATCGGGTGTATTTTCCGGAAATGATTGCCGGGCATCTTCGCTAAACGGTTTCCCGGTTTCAATACTTAATTTTCCTTTTTTATTTCCAAGAGACACTCCACCATTAAATAATGAATCGCCGGAGAGTTTATCCAGTTCACGAGTAAATTCACGGGCATGAAAATTAATCAGATCGTTACCCTTTTTAAATTTATCAAGCTCTTCTAGAACCGTAATCGGAATGACAACATTATTATCCTGAAAATTATAGATACAAGTATAGTCGTGAAGCAGTACATTAGTATCAAGAACGAACATCTTTTTCTTTTTGGCCATCTATCAAATTCTTAATGCATTTGAAATGGCTAAAATTAATAAAATTTATTATTATTACTTTGTCAATTTATGAACTCAATAAAAATTCAGATGGATTTACTCGAAATAATTATACATCGCAGGAGCATAAGAAAATATACCGGCCAGCCGGTTGACGATGCTCTTATTGAAAAATTAATACAGGCAGGCATGTATGCCCCCTCAGCAGTAAATAAACAACCCTGGCATTTTGTGATATTCAGGGATCGTGACACGAGGAAAAAAATTACAGAAATCCATAAAAATGCATGGATGCTAAAAGATGCAAGTGTAGGAATCCTGGTGTGCTGGGACGAAACCTTACAGCATGACACGGGATACGGACCGGTGGATTGTGCTGCGGCAACACAAAACATTTTGCTGGCCGCTCATGCATCTGGTTTAGGCGGGGTATGGATCGGCGTGTATCCTCGTGAAGACAGGATTAATAATGTACACAAGATCTTTCAGTTGCCTAAAGCAGTGCAGCCGTTTTCACTAATTGCACTGGGTTATCCCGACGAAATGAAGACCTTGCCGGAACGTTTCAATCCTTCACGTATTCATTTTGAAAAGTGGTGAAATACATGTAAAAAATGAAATACAAATTAGTGCTTGAATATTTAATGAATCAGCTGCCCATGTACCAGAGAATTGGGAAAGCAGCCTATAAAGCCAATCTGGATAACAGCCATAAACTTGACAGGCATTTAAATTTTCCTCATAAAAAATATAAAACGATACATGTGGCCGGTACTAATGGTAAAGGTTCCGTTTCACATATGCTTGCTTCGGTTTTACAACAATCGGGATATAAAGTGGGTTTACACACATCACCTCATCTTCTTGATTTCAGAGAAAGAATAAAAGTGAATGGAGAACTGGCGGATAAAGATTTTGTAATTGACTTTACAGAAGCAAACAAGCAGTTCTTTGAAAAAATTCAGCCTTCATTTTTTGAAATGTCTGTATTTATGGCTTTTGAATATTTTGCCAGAAAAAAGGTAGATGTGGCAGTAATTGAAGTTGGCATGGGGGGAAGGCTCGATTCTACAAATGTAATTTTACCGGAATTAAGTGTTATTACTAATATCGGATTTGATCATATGGAATTTCTTGGAGACAGCCTTGAAAAGATTGCTGCCGAGAAGGCCGGGATCATAAAAAAGCGGGTTCCCGTGGTTATTGGTGAAACACAAGATCACACCAAAGATGTATTTATACAAATTGCCAGGAAAAATCAGGCTCCTCTTGTTTTTGCCGATCAGTTATATTCGGTTGATTATACCCTTTTTTCATCAGATAATGTTTACCAGATTTTACAAACAAAATATGATGATAATTTACTGGCATATCCTATTGAAACCGACTTGCTGGGTAAATACCAGGTGCAGAATATAATTACAAGCCTTGCTGCTGTTGATGAATTAAAAATGTCAGATTTTACTATTTCTGATGATAATCTTAGAAAAGGGTTGAAACAGGTAAAGAAAAATACAGGATTGCAAGGCAGATGGGATATTGTTGGAGTTAATCCCAGAACCATCTGTGATGTAGCGCATAATGCCGACGGATTAAAACTGGTGTTGAAACAATTATTGAACATTCCCTATAAAAAGCTCCACCTGGTGCTGGGTTTTGTAAGTGATAAAAATGTAAAAGAAATATTAACTTTTTTCCCGGAATCTGCATTATATTATTTTACCGAGGCATCAGTTCCGCGTGCTATGGAAGCAGCTACCCTGGCCAGGCTGGCTGCAGGAATCGGACTGGAGGGAAATAGCTATAAAGATGTACATGCTGCCTATAAGGCTGCAAGAAATAATTCCGGAAAAGATGATTTGATATTTATTGGCGGAAGTACATTTCTGGTTGCTGATTTTCGTAGGGAAAAAATATAAAATTTTCTTTTGTATAAGAAAAAAGTCTGCTATATTTGCAGCCGCTTCTGAAAGAAGCTTAGTTCTTAAAAAATCAGGACGCTTAGCCTGCCTGTCGGCAGACAGGCTCAGCTGGTTCAGAGCATCCTGACAAGAGTCGGGAGGGTCACTGAGTCAGAAGGTTCTAAAAATATTGGGGCGCTTAGCTCAGCTGGTTCAGAGCATCCCGACAAGAGTCGGGAGGGTCACTGAGTCAGAAGGTTCTAAAAATATTGGGGCGCTTAGCTCAGCTGGTTCAGAGCACCTGCCTTACAAGCAGGGGGTCACTGGTTCGAACCCAGTAGTGCCCACAACTACGAAGGGTTAGATTAAACATCTAGCCCTTTTTTATTCCTGACACATGTATT